>NZ_JBEYCF010000029.1:0-57646 GCF_040632605.1 Streptomyces sp. NPDC019224
GGGCTTTCCTCCGGGCGCTTCCCTCCGGTCTTGCGTTTCCGACTCTATCAGACTCTTCCGTGTCCGATTCCCGGCCGAAGCGGGTCAAGCAATTTTTCGCTTTCCAGTTCTCCGCTTCCGCGTTTCCCTTTCCGGCGACTCCGACTCTATCAAACCTTTCCAGTCCCCCTGACCGGCCCCCCACAGACATGCGGGTGCCCGATTTCGGGTTAGGGTTTGGGCTCAATAGCCGCTGCCGACCCCCGACTCAAAGTCGCGTTGGGGCCAGGCAGGAGTACGACAGTACAGGCTGCCGGGAGTCGAGGCAAATCGTTTCCGGTGCGTCCCTAGGTCCTCCAACCGTCAGGACTCGGGCGGAACCGGGACTTCTTATGACTTACTCTGCTGATCAGTACGCCGTCCTCCTACCTAGCCGCGGCGGCACCTTCGAAGCTCCACTGGGAGGCCCCCCATGACCGTTGTGACGTCCCCTCTTGCCGGACGTGCCATTGGGCTCGCTGCCGTACCCGACCCCGTCTTCTCCGGGGCGATGGTCGGCCCCGGCACTGCCATCGACCCCGTGCGCGAGCCGTCCGAGGCGGTCGCCCCCGTCGCCGGCATCGTCGTCTCCCTCCACCCGCACGCCTTCGTCGTCGTCGACAGCGAGGGCCACGGTGTACTGACACACCTCGGCATCGACACGGTCCAGCTCAACGGCGAGGGCTTCGAGCTGCTCGTGAGCAAGGGCGACACCGTCGCCTGCGGCCAGGGCATCGTCCGGTGGGACCCCTCCGCCGTCGAGAAGGCCGGCAAGTCCCCGGTGTGCCCGATCGTGGCGCTGGAGGCCACGGCCGACTCCCTTTCCGAGGTCGCCGAGACCGGGGACGTGGCGGTCGGCGACAAGCTGTTCGGTTGGCAGTAACGCGATCGGCGCAGTGACAGCCGACTGGATAACCACCACCGCGGAGGCAACGGCCGCCGCACGACCGGAGACGGGTGAAATGGAGACAACTCTGCGAGGCGTAGGCGTGAGCCACGGTGTGGCGATCGGCGAGGTACGGCACATGGGCACCGCGGTGCTCGAACCGCCGGCCAAGCAGATCCCCGCCGAGGAGGCCGAGCGCGAGCAGGGGCGGGCCCGCCAGGCCGTGGAGGCAGTGGCCGCCGACCTCATCGCGCGCGGCAACCTGGCCGGGGGCGAGGCCCAGCACGTGCTGGAGGCCCAGGCCATGATGGCCCAGGACCCCGAGCTCATGGCAGATGTCGAGCGCCGCATCGCCGTCGGCAGCACGGCAGAGCGCGGTGTGTACGACGCGTTCGCCTCGTACCGGGCCCTGCTGGCGGGTGCCGGCGAGTACCTGGCGGGCCGGGTAGCCGACCTCGACGACGTCCGCAACCGCATCGTGGCGCGTCTGCTCGGTGTGCCGATGCCGGGCGTGCCGGACAGCGACGAGCCCTATGTCCTGATCGCCCGGGACCTCGCCCCCGCCGACACGGCGCTCCTGGACCCCGCGCTGGTCCTCGGCTTCGTCACCGAGGAGGGCGGGCCGACCAGCCACAGCGCGATTCTGGCGCGGGCGCTCGGTGTGCCTGCCGTGGTGGCACTGCCCGGCGCCGGCGAGCTGGCCGAGGGTACGACCGTCGCGGTGGACGGCAGCACCGGCGAGATCTTCGTCGAGCCGAGCGCCGAGAAGCGGGCGGAACTGGAGAGCGCCGCCGCCGCACGCAAGGCCGCACTGTCCGCGTCGACCGGTCCGGGTGCCACGTCGGACGGCCACAAGGTGCCGCTGCTCGCCAACGTGGGCGGTCCCGGTGATGTGCCGGCGGCCGTCGAGGCGGGTGCGGAGGGCGTGGGCCTGTTCCGTACCGAATTCCTCTTCCTCGACGACAGCAAGCAGGCGCCGTCCGAGGAGAAGCAGATCGCCGCGTACCGGGCGGTGCTGGAGGCATTCCCCGAGGGCCGTGTCGTGGTGCGGGTGCTGGACGCCGGGGCGGACAAGCCGCTCGACTTCCTCACCCCGGCGGACGAGCCGAACCCGGCGTTGGGGGTGCGCGGGCTGCGGAGCCTGCTGGACCACCCGGACGTGCTGCGTACCCAGCTGACCGCCCTGTCGAAGGCGGCCGAGGGGCTTCCCGTCTACCTCGAGGTCATGGCGCCCATGGTGGCCGACCGCGCGGACGCCAAGGCCTTCGCCGACGCCTGCCGCGAGGCCGGGCTGAACGCGAAGTTCGGTGCGATGGTCGAGATCCCGTCCGCCGCACTGCGGGCGCGCTCGGTACTGCAGGAGGTGGAGTTCCTGTCGCTGGGCACCAACGACCTGGCGCAGTACACCTTCGCAGCCGACCGTCAGGTGGGTGCCGTCTCCCGGCTCCAGGACCCGTGGCAGCCGGCTCTGCTGGATCTGGTCGCGCTGTCCGCCGAGGCCGCCAAGGCCGAGGGAAAGAGCTGTGGTGTGTGCGGTGAGGCGGCCTCCGATCCGCTGCTCGCCTGTGTGCTGACCGGTCTGGGTGTGACCTCCCTGTCCATGGGTGCGGCCTCCATTCCTTATGTGCGGGCCACTCTGGCCAAGTACACGCTCGCGCAGTGCGAGCGGGCCGCGGCGGCCGCGCGTGCGGCGGACTCCGCCGAGGAAGCGCGCCGGGCCGCGCAGGCGGTGCTGTCGGGCGAGTAGTCCCGCGCCGGACGACGAGTGGTGAAGGGGCTTTCCGCCGATGACCGGCGGGAAGCCCCTTCGCCGTGTCAGTGGTGCTGTTCCGGTTCGTCGGCTCCGATGTCGAAGCCCGCGCAGTACTCCACGCCGGATTCGGGGGCGACGGGTTCGCCGGTGTCGGCGTCGGTGCAGTAGGCACTGAAGACCTCGCCGGCGGTGAGCGGGGCGAGGCTGCCCCGGGTGAGCCGCCAGCCGTGCACGCGGTCCGGGGCGCCCGGTGTGCTCGTACGCAGGACGACTCCTCCGTGGCTCTCCAGGGCGATGCCGACGGCGAGCACACTCACGAACTCGGCACCCTCCGAGGTGTCGAGCCGGACGGGTCCCGCCGTGGCCCGGTCGGTGTGCAGGGCGGCGAGCAGCTGGTCGTGCTCCGTCGGGGTGCTGCAGACCAGGTGGTGGGTGCCGGGGCCGGCCGCCTCCAGGGTGCGTTCCAGGAGGTGGGAGGCGCGGTCGAAGGCCGCGCGGCCGATGTCCTGGCCGCAGTCCGCGCATTCGCCGAGGCCGGCCAGGAGCATGGTGGCGTACTCCCAGGTGGCCCGGCGGACCGCGCGGTCGACGAGCACCGGGATCAGGGCGTCCAGGGGCTGCCCGTCGTAGGCGACGGTGGCTCCGCAGGAGGCGATCTCCGCGGTGAAGCGGCTGCGGCCGGCCGGGGTGTCGGGGGCGATGCCCGCTTCCGCGCAGTACTGCGCGTACTCCTGGGGGTCGAAGAGGGCGACCGTCGTGTGCACGCCCTGGGCGGTGAGGGCCTTGAGCAGGGCTTCCACCTGTTCCAGGTAGACGCCGTGGTCGTCGAAGGTGAAGGTGCGGTAGCGCCGCATGGCCGCGAAGTCCTGTTCATCGGTCAGGAGGCCGATGGTGGTGGGTGCTTCGCGGCGCAGCGTGCGTCGCATGGTGGTGGTCACGGTCCGTCCGTGGCCGGTGGTCTGCTTGTTCCTGGTCTGCGCCATGATTTCCCCCAGTGCGCTGTCGAACATTGCTCACTCAGAGTAATCACGGGCACTGACAGTGGTGCGGTCAGCGGCGTTCGCGGGCCAGCTTCTCGTAGAAGTGGAGGAGGTCCAGGTTGTCGATCGAGCCGGGGTTGACGGCCTTTTCCAGGGCCGTTCCCTGGAGCAGGCGCTTGACCGGAACCTCGATGCGTTTGCCGGTGAGGGTGTGCGGGATGCCGGGGACCTCGATGACCTCGTCCGGGACGTGGCGCGGCGAGAGGTTCTCGCGGATGGTGCGCTTGATGCTGTCGCGGAGGGCGTCGTCGAGGGTGGCGCCTTCGGCGAGGTGGACGAAGAGCGGCATCCAGTAGCCGCCGTCGGGTTCCTCCAGGCCGATGACGAGGGACTCGCGGATCTCGGGGAGCCGTTCGACGGCCTCGTAGATGTCGGCGGAGCCCATCCGGACGCCCTGGCGGTTGAGGGTGGAGTCGGAGCGGCCGTGGATGACGACGGAGCCGCGGTCGGTGAGGGTGATCCAGTCGCCGTGGCGCCAGACGCCGGGGTACACGTCGAAGTAGCTCTCGTGGTACCGGCTGCCGTCGGGGTCGTTCCAGAAGCGGACCGGCATGGAGGGCATCGGCTTCGCGACGACGAGTTCGCCGACCTCGCCGGTCAGCGGTTCGCCCGCGGGGTCCCAGGACCGGAGGTCCGTGCCGAGGCAGGCGGCCTGGAGCTCGCCGATGTGGACGGGGAGGGTGGGCACCGCGCCGGCGAAGCAGCTGCAGACGTCGGTGCCGCCGCTGACGGAAGCGATCCACAGGTCGTCGGCGACCTCGTCGTGGAGCCAGCGGAAGCCGTCGGGCGGGAGCGGCGAGCCGGTGGTCGCGACGCACTGGACGCGGGAGAGGTCGAGGTCGCGTCCCGGGTGGATGCCGGCCTTGCGGCAGGCCATGACGTAGGCGGCGGAGGTGCCGAAGAGGGTGGCGCCGGTCTGTTCGGCGACCCGCCACTGGGCGCTGACGTCGGGGTATCCCGGGCTTCCGTCGTACAGCACGAGGGTGGTGCCGGTGAGGAGGCCGGAGACGAGGAAGTTCCACATCATCCAGCCGGTGGATGTGTACCAGAAGAAGCGGTCCTCGGGGCCGAGGTCGCAGTGGAGGCCGATCTGCTTGAAGTGCTCGAGCAGGATGCCGCCCTGGGACTGGACGATGGCCTTGGGAAGGCCGGTCGTGCCCGAGGAGTAGAGGACCCAGAGCGGGTGGTCGAAGGCGACCTGTTCGAAGACGGGCGCGGTGTCGGCCGCGGTGAGCGCGGCCCAGTCGAGGGCGCCTTCAGGAGCCTCGGTGCCCAGCAGCGGGATGTGGACGACGGCGCGCAGGGTGGGCAGTTCGCGGCGCAGTTCGGCGACGGTGTCGGCGCGGTGGTGTTCCTTGCCTCCGTAGCGGTAGCCGTCGACGGTGAACAGGACGACGGGTTCGACCTGCTGGAAGCGGTCGAGGACGCTGCGGGCGCCGAAATCGGGGGCGCAGGAGGTCCAGACGCCGCCGACGGCCGCGGTGGCGAGGAACGCGACGACGGCCTGCGGGATGTTGGGCAGGTAGCCGCTGACGCGGTCGCCGGGGGTGACGCCGAGGGCGCGCAGTTCGGCGGCGAGCGAGCCGACCTGGCGGCGGAGCTCGGACCAGGAGGTGGCGGCCTGGGTGTGGCTCTCGTCGACGTGGAGCAGGGCGGGCGCGTCGGCGCGCAGGGGGTCCTCGGCGGCGCGCAGCGCGTGTTCTGCGTAGTTGAGGGTGGCCCCGGGGAACCAGGTGGCACCGGGCATCGAGCGGTCGCCGATGACCTGCTCGTACGGAGTGGAGAAGCGCACGTCGAACCATTCGGCGACGGCCTTCCAGAAGGTGTCGAGCTCGTCGACGGACCAGCGGTGCAGACTGGCGTAGCCGCCCTCGGCCGGTGCGCCGTGGTGCTCGGCCGCCCAGCTCTGGAATCGGGTGACGGCTGCGGCCGCGATGCGGGCGGGGCCGGGCTGCCACAGGGGGGCTTCGTCGGCTGCTGAGGTCATGGGGGCGGCTCCCTGGCTGTAGCGGGTACGCGGTGTGTGCGCAGGTCGCGCGCACGTGCTGGGGTGTGCGCGTAAGGCGACGTCACGGACGATGCCATGTGATCGTCTTTCGCACCAGGGTTGCCCGTACCTGGTTTGGTGTCCCGTTATGTGCTGCGGCCATGCCCGGGGCGGGTGCGTACGGGGTGAACGGAAGTTGAACGGCGCCGGTTCGCGGCCTGCCGGGTGGCAGGGTGAGCGCATGAACGGTCGTGACCTGGTGCGCTCGGTGAAGCTGGTCGGTTCGAAGCGGGGGTTGCGCACGGTGCGCTCGGCGTGGCGCCGGGCGCGCGCGGACGCGCGGGCGTTTCCGGCGCGCGGGGCGGAGCGGGCGCGGGTGCCGGGGCCGGTGACGGGGGCGGAGCCGGGGCCCGGCGGCGGTGTGGTGCGGTTCGCCCGTTCGGAGCTGCGGATCCGGGTGGCGGTGGGCGGGGCGGTCTTCTGGGGGTGGGACGGGGCGGAGCCGGGGCCCTCGTACGCGTTGTCCGGTGAGGCGCCCGCCGCCGATCCGAGGGCGGTCCTTGAGCCGGGTACGGACGGGGGCTGGCAGGTGGTGGCGGAGCGGCTGACGGTCGCGGTGTCCCGGCACGGGGCGGTGGAGCTGCGGACTCCGGGCGGGGTGGTGCTGCGCCGGGAGCTGCCGCCGCGCTGGTGGGAGCCGGTGGCGGGCGGGGACGCGCGGTGGGTGCAGCGCTCGGAGGTTCCGGCGGACGCGCGGTTCTTCGGGCTCGGCGGGCGGGCGGCGGGGCCCCGGCTGCGGGACGGGTCGTACGCGCTGTGGAACACCGACCCGGGCGGACGGTTCGGGCCGGGGGACGATCCGCTGTATCTGACGATGCCGGTGCAACTGGTGGTGTCGGACGCGGGGACGCATCTGGTCTTCTACGACAACTCCTGGGCGGGCCGAGTGGTGTTGCGGGAGGGGAAGGAGGGGGCGGGGTCCGGGCACGACCGGCCGGGGGCGTCGGAGGTGCGGGTGGAGGGCGGGCCGCTGCGCTGCTGGGCGGTGGCGGGTACGCCGGCCCGGGTGCTGGCGGGGTGGTCGGCGCTGACGGGGGCGGCCGCGGTGCCGCCGTCCTGGGCGCTGGGTCCGCAGCACGCCCGGTGGGGGTTCGGGACCGAGCGGGCGGTGCGCGGGATCGTGGCGGGGTACCGAGAGCGGGGGCTGCCGCTGTCGGTGCTGCATCTGGACATCGACCACTACGCCGCGCACCGGGTGTTCACGGTGGACCGTGAGCGGTTCCCCGGTCTGCCGGGGCTGGCGAAGGAGTTGCGCGAGTGCGACGTGCGGCTGGTGTCCATCGTGGATCCCGCGGTCGCCGCGGTCGCGGGCAACGAGGTCTACGACTCCGGCCGGGCGGTGGGCCCTTCGGGCGCGTTCGTCCGGGACGCCCGGGGCCGCGAGGTGCGCGGGGAGGTGTGGCCGGGTGAGTGCGTCTATCCGGACTTCACCGATCCGGAGGTGCGGGAGTGGTGGGGCGGGCTGTACGAGGAGCGGCTGGCGCAGGGGTTCTCCGGGGTGTGGCACGACATGAACGAGCCGGTGTCGTTCGCGGCGTTCGGTGATCCGTCGCTGCCGCGGTCGGCGCGGCACGCCCTGGAGGGGCGCGGCGGCGACCACCGGGAGGCGCACAACGTCTACGGCCTGGCGATGGCGCGGGCCGGGTACGAGGGGCTGGCCCGGCTGCGGCCGGACGAGCGGCCGTTCCTGTTCTCGCGTTCGGGTTGGGCGGGGATGCAGCGGTACGGGGGCACCTGGTCCGGGGATGTGGCTACGGGCTGGCCGGGGCTGCGGGCGTCGTTGGCGCTGGTGCTGGGGCTCGGGTTGTGCGGGGTGCCGTATTCGGGGCCTGACGTGGGCGGGTTCGACGGGTCGCCGTCGCCCGAGCTGTATCTGCGGTGGTTCCAGCTGGGCGCGTATCTGCCGCTGTTCCGTACGCACGCGGCGATCGACGCGGGGCGCCGGGAGCCGTGGGAGTTCGGGCCCGAGGTGCTGGCCGGTGCGCGGGAGGCGCTGGTGGGACGGGAGCGGCTGCGGCCGTACTGGGTGACGCTGGCACGGCTGGCCGCGCTGACCGGTGCGCCGTACGTACGCCCGCTGTGGTGGTCGTCGCCCGGTGACCGGGAGCTGCGGGACTGCGAGGACGCGTTCCTGCTGGGTGATGCGCTCCTGGTGGCGCCGGTGCTGGAGCCGGGGGTGGTGCGGCGGGGCGTTCTGCTGCCGCCGGGGCGCTGGTACGACACGGTGAGCGGGGCGGTGTACGAGGGGCCGGGGCGGGTGGTGGTGGAGGCGCCGCTGTCCAGGGTGCCGGTGCTGGCGCGGGCGGGGTCGGTGATCCCGGTGCGGGGTGCGGACGGCGGGCTGGAGCTGGAGGTGTGGGCGCCGGTGAAGGGGTGTGCCGGTGGCGGGACGGTGGTCCGGGACGCGGGTGACGGCTGGGATCCGGTGGAGGCCGAACGGTACACGTCGCGGCTGGAGGGCGGGCGGGTCGTGGTGGAGCGGGACGGCGGGGGCGGGGCGGTGGGCTGCCCGGTGCGGGTGCGAGGGGTGTGACGGATGCGGGGCGGGGCGGCGGCTCAGTGGTAGCGGCCGGCGAACCAGCGGTGGACGGCCTCGGTGTGGAGGGGGAAGGCGAGCACGGCGGGGGCCCTCAGGAGGGTGTGGCCGGAGGTTTCGTCGGTGGGGGCGGACGGCGGGAGGGTGGCGGCCGGCCGCTCGGGGAGGAGTCCGAACAGGAGCAGGTGGCCGGCGGGTGAGCTGAGGGCGTCGGCGAGGCGGACGTCCTCGGGGCGGGCCTCGATGCGGGTCTCCTCGCGCAGTTCCCGTACGACGGCGTGCCGCCAGTCCTCGGCGTGGTCGATGAAGCCGCCGGGCAGTGCGAGGCCGCCGCGTGCGGGTTCGATGGTGCGGGTGATGACGACGAGGCCGGTGGTGTCGCCGTCGGTGACGGGGAGCAGCGCGACGGCGACCGGGAGCGGGTTGCGGTAGGCGGTCTCGCCGCAGGCGGCGCAGGTGCGGGGCCGGCTGTCGGGGGCCGCGAGGCCGGTGTACGGGGCTCCGCAGGCGGCGCAGTGGGAGTGGCTCACGGGCTGCTCCGTTTCCTCGTGGGGCCAAACGCCCTCCGGAAGTCGTGGGGGCCGGGCCGGCGTCCTGCGGTGCTCGTGGTGACCGGGCGTGGAAGCGGTGGCGGACACGCGCGGACTGTACCGGATCGCCTCCCCGGGCGCCCCGGACCATGGAGGATGTGCTCATGACAGGTATCGCGACCGCTTTCCGCGCCCTGGCGGCCACCGCCGCCGCTCTGCTCGCCCTGACCGGCACCGCGCCGGCGGCGCAGGCGAAACCCGAGCCGAAGGCGCCCCGGGAGTTCGTCTCGCTGCGTTCGGTGGACCCCACGATCATCCAGGAGATGCGCTACCCCACCGCCCACGACTTCATGGGCGAGCCCGTGGACGGCTACCGCCAGTCCGTCTGCATCCTGACCCGGCCCGCCGCCGAGGCCCTGCACCGCGCCCAGCTCCGGCTGCTGCGGCAGGGCTACTCGCTGAAGGTGTACGACTGCTACCGGCCCCAGCGGGCCGTCGACCACTTCGTGCGGTGGGCGAAGGACCTCGACGACGAGACGATGAAGGGCGAGTTCTATCCGCGGGTCGACAAGTCACGGCTGTTCGCGGACGGTTACATCGCGGAGAAGTCCGGGCACAGCCGGGGCGGCACGGTGGACCTGACGCTGGTGCGGCTGCCCGCCCTGCCGACCAGGCCGTACCGGCCGGGTGAGAAGCTGGTTCCTTGCTACGCGCCGCAGACCGATCGCTTCCCGGACAACTCGGTCGACATGGGCACCGGTTTCGACTGCTTCGACACGCTTTCGCACACGGACGATCCGCGTGTGCAGGGTGTTCAGCGCGCCAACCGGCAGTTCCTCAAGAGGACGCTCGCCGAGGCCGGTTTCGTGAACCTCGCCGAGGAGTGGTGGCACTACACCTTCCAGCCCGAGGTGTTCCCCGCCACCTACTTCGACTTCCCGGTGGCCCGCAGGTCCGTGGCCGGCCACTGAACCGGTCCCCACGCGAGGAAGGGACGGCCGGGACCACCCCCGCGGGTTCCGGCCGTCCGTTCTTCCTCTCGGACGCCGTCCAGCCGTTTCCGGTTGCAGGATCAGCCGTTACGGTGCCCGTATGCCACAGCGGACGTTCGAGTCGTACGAAGAGTTCTGGCCGTACTACGTCGCCATGCACGCGCGGGCCGCGACCCGCTGGGTGCATCTCACCGGCACCCTGACCGGTCTCGCCGTCACCGCGTACGGGCTGGCGCGCGGCCGCAAGCGGTATCTGGCCGCGCTGCCGCTCATCGGCTACGGGACGGCCTGGCCCGCGCACTTCCTGATCGAGAAGAACAACCCGGCCACCTTCGGGCACCCCGCCTGGTCGCTGCGCGGGGACGCGCAGATGATCCGGATGATGCTGGCCGGACGCGACCACGAGCTGGCCGAGACCGCCGGGAAGTGGCTCGCGGAGAACGACGGTTAGGTCGTGACGGGCTCGCGCGGCCGGTCCGCGCGGGTCAGCGCGTGTTCGACGACGGCCACCAGCACGTCCCGCGCCGAGGGCCGGTCCCGCGCGTCGCACATCAGGAGCGGCACCTCCGGGTCCAGGTCGAGGGCGGCCCGTACCGTCGCCTCGGGGAACCGCTGCGCGCCCTCGAAGCAGTTGACGGCGACGGCGAACGGGATACCGCGGCGCTCGAAGTAGTCGACGGCCGCGAAGCAGTCCTCCAGGCGCCGGGTGTCCGCGAGCACCACCGCCCCCAGCGCACCCTGGGCCAGCTCGTCCCAGAGGAACCAGAAACGGTCCTGTCCCGGCGTGCCGAAGAGGTACAGCACCAGGTCCTCGCGGAGCGTGATCCGCCCGAAGTCCATGGCCACGGTCGTCGTGGTCTTCGCCTCGACGCCGTCCAGGTCGTCCACCGGGCGCCCGGCCTCGGTCAGCCGCTCCTCTGTGCGCAGCGGCCTGATCTCGCTGACCGCGCCCACCAGCGTCGTCTTGCCCACACCGAAGCCGCCCGCCACCAGGATCTTGAGGGTGACGGGCTCCACGGGCCGCCTGCTGCGGCTAGAGCGCCCGAAGGCCATTGATCACCTCACGGAGAATGTTCACGTCCGGCAGCTCGGCCGGCGGAACGGGGCGGGTCACGTGCACCAGCTCGTCGTCGACGAGATCGCCCACCAGGACCCGGACCACCCCCACCGGGAGGTCCAGGGACGAGGCGATTTCGGCGATCGACTGCGGCAGCTCACCGCAGAGTTCGAGGATCTCGACGTGTTCCGGGGCGAGCATCTCGTCCCTGTCCGGGTCGTCGGCCGCGGGTTCGGGCACGACGATCGCTATCAGGTCGAAACGGTGGCGGGACCCGCTGCCGGTGCGTCCGCGGGTCATCGCGTAGGGGCGTACGACCGGCCCCGCATCGTCGTCGTACCAGCGTGGGGTCCGCGGCCTTTCCGGGGTCTCCGGGGAACCGGGCGATGCGACGCTCATGCCGTCCGCTCACCCCCCGGAGGGCTGACCGGTCGTCCGGGGCGCGTTGGCCAGGTGTCGGCCCACGCGCTTGACCATCAGCGTCATCTCGTAAGCCACCTGCCCCACGTCCGAGTCGGATTCGGCCAGCACCGCGAGGCAGCTGCCGTCTCCGGCCGCCGTGACGAAGAGGAACGCCTCGTCGAGTTCGACGACGGTCTGGCGGACTCTGCCCGCCTCGAAGTGCCGGCCCACGCCCTTGGCCAGACTGTGGAAGCCGGAGGCGACGGCGGCCAGGTGCTCGCCGTCCTCCCGCGTCAGGTCCTTGGACGCGCCGGTGGGAAGACCGTCGCTGGAGAGCACCAGCGCCTTGCGGATGCTGGCGACGCGCTCGACGAGTTCGTCGAGGAGCCAGTTCAGTTCGCCGGACTCCTGGCGTGCGGAGTCGGGTGCTGCGGTGTTCGGTGCGGTCATGGACCGTCCTCTCCCGGAGTGGTTCCTGGTGCTGTGTCACCGTGGCCGGTCGCGTCCTCGGCGTTCTGCTGGCGGCCTCGCTGCCAGCCGCGCTGGAGCGAGGCCATACGGCTGCGTACCTCTTCGGCGTCCCGCTCGATGTCCCCGGCGCTCTCCACCGGGCCGGACCGCGCCGTGCGGCCGTCCGGCCCCTCGCGCAGCTGCGGGGCGAGGCTGGCCTGCCGGACGCGGCGGGGCAGGCCGCCGACGGTGTCCGGGACGGGTTCGGGCGTACGGGGCGCCGGCACCGACGGCTCGGCGGGCTCGCGGAAGCCGGCGGGCTGCGGGGGCTCCGCGGGGCGGCGCCGGTCCGCCGCGGCCGGGCGGACCGGCTCGCGGCCGTCGGAGCCGGGGTGGGCGCGGCCTCCCCCGTCGACCCGGCGGCCGCGGTCGGTGACCAGCGTCGGCGGGCGGCGGCGTCGGGGCAGCGGCCTGGTGCCCTCGGGGTGCAGCGCCCGCACGCCGTCGTCGGCCTGCTGGTGCTGCTCCCGGTCCCCGTCGCGGCGCAGTGCACGGGCGCGGAAGATGCCGCCCCGTTCGCTCTCGGTGTCCTCCAGGTCGGCCACGCCCTCGAGTACGGGGGCGAGCCCCGGGCCTGCCACCGCTTCGAGGACCGGGTCGCGGGTGAGGTCCAGCGGCTCGTCGCCCTCCAGCTCGACGGGGCCGTCCAGCAGGGCCGGGCCGACCAGTCCGGTGGGGACCGGCGAGAGGCCGCTCGGCCGGCCCGCCCCATGGTCGTCGGCCGCCGGGCCGCCCGGCCTGCTGCTCGCGATGGCCTTCTCCGACCTGCGGTCGAGGCGGAAGCCCGTGCCGTGCGACTCGGGGGCCTCGGTGAGGAGCGCGGCGGGGATGAACACCACCGCCGTGGTGCCGCCGTACGGGGACGTCTGGAGGGACACCCGGACGTTCTGCCGCTGTGCGAGCCGGCTGACCACGAAGAGGCCGAGGCGGTCGGTGTCGGACAGTTCGAACTCGGGGGTCTCGGCGAGCCGGAGGTTGGCGTCGAGGAGGACGTCGGGGGGCATGCCGAGCCCGCGGTCGTGGATCTCCAGGCTGAAGCCGTTGGCGACGCGCTCCCCGTGCACCTGGACCGCGGTGTGCGGGGGTGAGAACACCGTGGCGTTCTCCAGGAGTTCGGCGATCAGGTGGGTGAGGTCGGCGACGGCGGGGCCGCCCACGCCGATCCGGGGCAGCCGGCGGACCTCGATCCGTTCGTAGTCCTCGACCTCGGCGACGGCCGCGCGTACCACGTCCATCAGCTGGATGGGCTTGCGCCACTGTCGGGAGGGGGCCGCCCCGGAGAGGATCACCAGGCCCTCGGCGTGCCGGCGCATGCGGGTGGTGAGGTGGTCCAGGCGGAACAGGTCGGCGAGTTCGTCGGTGTCCTCGGTGCGGCGCTCCATGGTGTCCAGGAGCGTCAGCTGGCGGTGCAGCAGGACCTGGTTGCGGCGGGCGAGGTTGACGAAGACCTCGGAGACGCCGCGTCGCATGTCGGCCTGTCTGACGGCGGCCTCGACGGCGGCGCGTTGCAGGGTGTTGAGGGCCTGGCCGACCTGGCCGATCTCGTCGCGCTCGTACTGGAGGCGGGGGGACTCGGTCTCCACGTCGACCTGTTCGCCCGCGGCCAGGCGGCGCATCACGCTCGGCAGCCGTACGCCGGAGACCTCGTGGGCGTCCTTGCGCAGCCGGGAGAGGTCGCGGACGAGCTCGCGGCCGATGCGTACGGAGACGAAGACGGAGACGAGCAGGGCCAGGAAGCCGAGGACGCCGGCGATGCCCGCCTTGATCAGGATGCCGTAGCCGGCGGGCCTGCCCCGGTCCCGGAAGCGGTTGTTCATCTCCGTCGAGTCGTTGGCCAGCCGGTCCAGGGCGGCCGGGGCGACCTCCTGCCAGCGGGCGGCGTCAGCGGTGTGCGGGCTGGTGGCCGGACCCCGGCCGATGATCCTGTCCTCGGCGGAGCGCAGCGGTTCGCTGTCCGGGCCCTGCCAGTACTGCTCGACGCGCCGGCGTTCGGAGGCGGGGAGCAGGTCGAGGTTGGTCTCGTACAGCAGGGTGCGCTGGGCGACGAGGTCGGAGATCTGACGGAGTTCGGGGGCGGTGAGGCGGCCGGCCAGGAGGCCCGAGGCGACCAGGGCGTCTTCCCGCGAGAGCATTTCGCGGGCACGCGACATTCCGGTCAGTGCCCGGACCTGCCGGTCCATGGAGACGTTCTCCATGGTGTGCAGGCCGGTCAGGAATCGGTAGCAGGGGTCGATCAGGCGGTTGTAGTAGGCCATCGCCCTGAGCCGGCCGATGGTGCGTTCGTCGACGGAGTCGCGCAGGGCGTCGAGTCCTTCGACGGCGCCGAGTATCGAGGTGAGCTGGGTCCCGGCGGTCGCGCCGAGCGCGTCGCGGATGTCCTTCTCCCCGGCGCTTTCGCGGACCTCTGCCACGACCCGGTCGGTGGCGGCGCGCTGCCGGCGCAGCACGGGCAGGGCGTCGGAGGCGCGCGGGTCGGCGAGGAAGACGAGGGTCTGGCGGCGCTCGTTCTGGATGACCCGGACGGTGTCCTCCAGGGGGTGGCCCACCTTCTCCACGACGGTGCTCGCGCTCAGCAGCTTCCCGGCCTCGCGCCCGGTGAGATAGGTGGCGAACCCCCAGAGGGCGGTGAGCGATACGAGGGGCACCACGAGCAACGCCACGATCTTCCTGCGGATGGACTTTCCGCGAAAGCGCATGGCCTCCCCCAGGTCGTCCCCGCGGGGCGGGGACGGGTTTCGTCAACAAACGGCGCGAGCCTACTACCGACACGCAGACAACTCGAAGGCATGTCCGGACGATTTTCGGCCGCCTTACCGGGAGTTGACCATGAGTTGTCCCGGTATTCCTGGAGATGAAATTCACGAAAGCGACAGAAGAGGCCCTGGGGAGCGGCACGTTCCTTCACGTCCCGGTTGGCTGGAATTCTTCGTTTCGTGACGGCTGGGAGGAATCTTCACCGCTGACCACTCGTCTGTCTGTACGGGGGTAGGGGGATCAACGGGGCACGCTCGGGCGGACGGGACGGACCGTCCGCGTAGAAAGGGTGTATGCCGGGCAGCAACCCTGAAGTCGGACAGCGGTGGGAGTGAAGGGCCTTGGACACACAGGAGCGTGAGGGCGTGGTGGAGCCGGCGGGGGAGGTGGGCTCGTGGGAGCGGCAGGCCGTTCCCCGTCGGCCGCTCTGGGTCGAGGAGCCGGCGTCGCGGCGGCGGATGCCCGATCCGGTGCGCACGGCGGCCGTGCGGGCGGTGCTCGTCATGTCGTTGACGATCATTCTGGCGATGGTGGCGTTCCTCACCGCGCTGGCCGGGTCCTGGCTCTCCTTCCCGATGGTGCTGAGCGGGGTGGCGAGCACGGTGGTCGCGACCTGGGCGGTGCTGGACGTCTGGGTCACCCGCCAGGTGTGGAACCAGCGCAACGGCGTGGTCTCCGAGCCCAGCAGCTCTGCCCGGCAGTTGCGCCGCGAGCGGCGCAGGGCGAGGCGTGAGGCCCGGGCCGCGCAGCGGGCCGCGGCGCGGATAGGCCGCCGGGGCGCGGACCGCCGCCTCTCGCGGGCCTGACCGCGCCCCGGCCGCCGGGGGCCGGTGCCGCGACAGCCGGGGTTCGCCCGGTCGCGACGCCCTGCACGCGCTCCCGCCGCACCTGACGTCGCTCCTTCCGGGCAAACGCCGGCTGACGCGGCCCTAGGGAGTCCGGGTCTCGGCCGCGTCCGGGGTCCGCGGGGCCGGGGCGCCGCGCTTGAACATGCGGGTGGCGGTGATCTCGCCGTGCACCGTCTCGCCGCCGGGGTCCTGCTGCGGCAGCCCGGGGCGCAGGTGCTCCTCGACGCTGATGTACTTCAGGCCGGCCCGCAGGTCCGCGTCGTTGCGCAGGCGGATGACGAGCGGGAATTCCGCGAGCGCGGTCGTGTCGAACAGGCCGGTGGTGTACAGCAGTTGCACGCCGAGCGCGTCGGCCACCGCACGCTGGAGCTCCAGCAGATAGGTGGCGTTGGCCCGGCCGATCGGGTTGTCCAGGAACAGCGTGCCCGCGTGGCGGTGCCGGCCACGGTCGCGTCCCCGGTCGTTGCTGCGCAGGGCGGCCATCGTGCAGTACAGGGCGATCGCCGCGGTGAGCAGCTGTCCGCCGGAGAAGACGTCGCCCATCTGCCCCACGGGCACGCGTTCGGCCCGCAGGACGGCGTCCGGCTTGAGGATCTCCACGGCGATGCCCCTGGGTTCCAGGGCCGCCTGCACCCCGCGCAGGAGCAGCGACATGCCGTCCCGGCGCAGGTCGGAGTTCTTGCGCAGGGCCGCGCTGGTCGCCTCGTCGATGACGTCGCCGAGGCGGTCGGTGAGGGTGGCCTGGTCGGGCTCGTCGAAGCGGATACGGAGGAATTCCTGCCCGGACCACTCCCCCAGGCCCTCGGGGAGCCGGGACAGCCGCTGTGCGGAGCGGAGCGTGGTGAGCGCGGACTCCACCAGGCCGCGCAGCCGGTCGACGATGGAGTCGCGGTTGCGCTCCAGCTGGGCCAGTTCGTCGGTGAGGACCCGCAGCCGGGGCGCGAAGGCGGTGGCCCACTTCTCCGCGTGCTCGGGGAGCGCGGCGGCGGGCAGCTCGCGGATCTGCTGGCGGGCGGGGGTGCGGACCTGTTCGTAACGGGTGGAGTTGGCGTGCCGTACGAGGACGTCGCTCGCCTCCCGGACGGCCGCTTCGGCGGCGGACAGGTCGGCGGCGCAGCCGCGCAGGGAGCGGCGGGCCTCGGCGGCGGACTGCCGGGCCTCCTCCAGGCTGCCCGGGTACGGCTCGGGGTCCTCCGGGTCGTCCTCGGCGCCGTGGTCCCTGAGCAGGTCGCGCAGCAGGGCGGCGGTCTCGTCGAAGCCGCCCGCCGCGTCCTCGGCGGTGCGGTGGGCGTGGAGCAGCTCGGCGTGGGCGGCCCGGGCGGTGTCCAGCGCCGCGGTCGCGGCGGCCAGCTCGGCGGTGGCGGTGCGCAGCAGGGCCTGGGCCTGTTCGGCGTCGGCGGGCACCTGGTCGTCGGGCAGCTCGGTGTGGAGGCTCTCGCCGTCGGCGGGCGCCAGGCGTTCGGCCTCGCCGCGCAGCCGGCCCAGCTGCTCGCTGGCGGCGGACGCCCGGGTCTCCAAAAGCTGGACGAGGGATTCGGCGCGGGCGGCGGCCGCCTGCCGGGACGGGCCGTCGGCGCCGTCGGTGCCCTCCAGGAGCTGGGCGGCCCGGGTGCGGACCTTGTTGGTGAGGCGGTCCAGTTCGGCGAGGGCGGCGCTCTCGTCGCTCTCGGCGCGGGCCTGTTCGGCGCGCAGGTCGGCGCCGACGCCGACCTTCTCGTACAGCTGGGACGCCGCCCGGTACGCCTCGCGCAGGGTGGGCAGCGCCTGGCGGGGGCCGTCCTCGCCGAGGTCCGGGAGCTGTTCGGGGGCGCCGGCGATCTCGGCCCGTTCGGCGCGCAGGGCGCGGGCGGTGCGGCGGGCGTCGTCGGCGGCGCGCTGGGCGGCGCGGCGGTCCTCGTCGGCGGCCCTGGCGCGCTCCAGGAAGACGGTGGCGCGGGCCTCGCACTCCGCGGCCTCGTCGGTCAGTTCGCGCAGCCTGGCCTGCCAGCCGGCCCGTTCGCGCAGCCGGAAGGCGAGCCCGGCGAGCGCGTCGGCGGCCCGGCGGGCGCGCTGGGCGGCCTCCTGGCGCTCCTCGCGGAGGCGGGCGGTGTCGGCGGCGGCCTCGTCGGCCTCGGCCCGGACCGTGCGGGCCTCGGCGAGGACGGCCTCGGCGGTCTCGGCGGCGGTGCGGGCGGCGTCGGCGGCTTCGGCCAGCTCGGCGAGCATGCCGGGCGGGCAGTCTGCGCGCCAGGACCCGATGCGGGCGGCGAGCGCGCGGTCGGCGCCCAGGCGGGCGGCGAGCAGGCGGATGTCCTCGTCGCGGGCGGCGGCCCGGCTGCGCAGGGCGTGGCGCTCCTCGTCGGCGGCGTGCTCGTCGTGCATGGCCGGGTTCGGCGGTACGAGGAAGACGTCCTCGATGCCGCCGGACGCACCGGGGCCGGGCACGGGGGCGAGGAGGGCGGCGGCGGTGCCGACGGCGACGGCGGAGCGGG
Organism: Streptomyces sp. NPDC019224; assembly: GCF_040632605.1. Classification (NCBI taxonomy): domain Bacteria; kingdom Bacillati; phylum Actinomycetota; class Actinomycetes; order Kitasatosporales; family Streptomycetaceae; genus Streptomyces; species Streptomyces sp. NPDC019224. The sequence goes on from NZ_JBEYCF010000029.1 coordinate 17,845, forward strand.
GCAGGAGCGCGGCGGCGCCGAGGACCTCGCGGGCGCGGGCGTGCGCGTCGGGGTCGGTGATGACGACGCCGTCGACGAGCTCGGGGCGGGCGGTGAGGACGGCCGCGTGGTCGGCGGGGTCGACGGCCTGGGCGAGGTAGCGCCAGCCGGGCAGGGCGGGGATGCCCTGTTCGCCGAGGTATTCCACGGTGGCCAGGACGTCGGGGCTCGGCGGGAGGAGGCCGCCGTCGCCGAGCGCGCCCAGGATGCGGGCGTCGTCGGCCGCCGCGGTGCGCAGTTCGAACAGGCGCCGTTCGGCGGTGGCGACGCTCTGGTCGAGCAGGTCGCGCAGCTCGTCCGCGCTGCGGTCGAACTCGTCGGCGGTGAGGGGCTGTGCTTCGGTGCGTGGATGGGCGGCCGTCGCGGTGGGGGCGCCGTGCGGTGCGGGCTCCGTCCCGCCGGGGGCGGCCGGTCCGGAGCCGGGTCCCTCGGCGGTCCTGTGCTGGTCGTCGTCGGCCGGCTCCGTGCCGGGGACGGCGGCCTGCCGGGGCCGGGGGACGCCGGTCCGGGTGACGGGCAGCCCGAGCAGTTCGGCGAGGCGGGGTTCGGCGGCGATCGCTCCGGCGGCCCTCAGCTCGGCCTCGTAGGCCTGTTCGGCGGCGCGGGCGGCGTCGGCGGCGCGGGCCGCGGCCAGCTCGGCGCGGCTCTCGTCGGCGGTGGCCTGCCGGGCCCGGTCGGCGGCGGCTCCGGCGGCCTCGCGGGCGGTGTCCCAGGCGGCCACGGCGGACTGTTCGGCGTCGTTGGCGGCGAGGGCGGCCCTGGCGGGGTCGGCGTGGGGCGCGGTGTCGTCGAGCCAGCCGGCGCGGACGGCTTCGGCGGTCTCCTGCTCGACCTCGGCCAGGCGCTGGCGCAGGTGGCCGGCCTCGCTGCGGGCGCGCTGGGCCTCGGTGGCGGCGGTGGTGGCGTCCCGGTGGGCGGCCTCGCCCGCGCTCTGCAGGGCGTCGGAGCGCTCCTCCTCCTCGTTGGCCCGGTTCTCACCCGCCTCGGCGGCGATGTGCAGGGCCCGTACGAGGTCGGCTGCCGCGCTCGCGCGGGCGGCGAGGGCGGGGGCGGCGTCGCGCTCGGCCTCCCGGATCGCGGCGGCGACGCGCGCGGAGCGGTCGGCGGCGGCGCGGTGCCGCAGGACGGCTTCGGCGGCCTGCCAGGCGGAGTGCAGGGTGCGGGCGTCACCGAGTTCGCGGCGCTGGGCCGCGGCGCTCTTCTCGGCGGCGGTCAGGGCCAGGGAGGCGTGCCGGTAGGCGAGTTCGGCGGCGACCAGGGCGCTGCGCCTGCGGGTCTCCTCGGCGCCGGTGACGGTGTGGGCGGCGCCGGTGACCTGCTGGGCGAGCTCGGCGGCCCGGTCGCGCTCCTCGCCGGCCCGGGCGGAGAGCCGGCGGGCGAGGGTGCGGGTGCGGCGCTCGGCTCCGGCGTGGATGTCGCGGGCGCGGGCGCGGGTTCCGGCGGCCTCGACGATGCGGCCGAGGAGGTCGACGGAGCCGGCGGTGAAGTCGCGTTCGGCGGTGAGTTCGGCGCGGCGGCCGAGCTTGTTGCCGAAGCCGCTGACGAGGTCGGCGAGGCCGTCGGTGTCGCGGGTGTCGGTGACGGCGCGCAGCAGCAGGTCGGTGAAGTCGGAGTCCTTCTTGACCGCGAAGAGGCCGGCCGCCTCGCCCTCGTCGGCGTTCATCTCGCGCTGGTAGCGGAAGAGTTCGGGGTCGAGGCCCAGTTCGCCGAGGTGCTCGTTCCAGCGGTCGTGGATCTCCTCCCAGTGCACGTCGAGATGCTGGTAGAACTTGCCGGCCTCGGTGAGGGCGTCGCGGAAGCCCTTCATGGTGCGGCGCCTGCCGCGGGCACCGGAGACGCCTTCGGCGGGGCGGCCGACGGCGGTGGACTCGGCGACGGGCAGCGAGTCGAGCCCGAGACCGGGGCCCGGCCGGAAGGAGTACCACGCCTCGGCGAACTTCCGGGGGTCGTTGGAGACCTGGCGTCCGCGCCACTCGCTGACCTTGCCGACGACCACGCACTCACCGGTCAGCGTGTGCTGCCACTCCAGCGCGACATGGCCGCAGTCGTCGGCGAGCAGGAACTTGCGCAGGACGCCGGAGCTGGCGCCGCCGAGGGTGTTGCGGTGGCCCGGGAGCATCACCGAGAAGATCAGCTTCAGCAGGACGGACTTTCCGCCGCCGTTCTCCAGGAAGAGGACGCCGGCGGGGGCGGGCCGGCGCGGCGGTCCGGCCGGCTCCTCCTCGAAGAACTCCGCCTGCGCCGGTGCGGGACGGGGCACGGGCTCGCCGACGCCGCGCAGGTCGAGCACGGTGTCGGCGTAGCGTGCGCCGGCCGGCCCGATGGAGTAGAGGCGGACCCGGGACAGCTCGTACATGGCGGCGGACTCTCGTCGTTCGGGGAGCGGGGGGAAGACGTGGGTGGCGGGGCGGTCAGCCGTGGAACGGCAGGCCGGCGTCGGCCGCCAGTTCCAGGTCGTCGGGGTCCGGGGGCGGCAGCAGCGTGGCGCTTCCGTCGGTGACGGGGACGACGCCGAGCTCCAGGAGCTCGGCCATGGCGGCGCTGCCGGCCATGTCGCGGACCTGGAGCTGGTAGCGGGCGGTGGTGCGGTAGGTGCCTCCGGCGTCGTCGCCGGTGCGCTGGAGGAAGCCGGAGTCGGTGAGGAAGGCGACGGCCTTGCCGATGATGCCGGTGGTGGAGCCGGCGAGGCGGCGGGCGTCCTTGGTGGCGCCAGTGGCGCTGCGCCGGGCGTAGACGCGCCAGCCGGCCTCCAGGCCCGGGGCGTCGCTGGCCGGGTCGGTGTTGTCGCCCTGTTCCTCGGCGCGTTCCTCCAGCCTGTCGCATGCCTGGCGGACGAAGGCGTCGACGCCGTTGACCGTGATGCGGCCGATGTAGGCGTCGTCGGCGAGGTCCTCGGGGCGCGGGAAGGCCATGGCGGCGACGGCGAGGTGGGCGAGGCCGTGCAGGAAGCGGTCGGCGCTGTCCGAGGAGGCGCGGCGCGCGTAGTCGCCCATGCGGACGGCGAAGACCGAGTCCTCGCCCGCGGTGACGGCCATGCCGGCCCGGGGGGAGACCTCCAGGACGATGAGGCCGAGGCCGGTGGCGACGGCGTCGGCGAGCCGGGCGAAGGCGGGGTCCTCCCGGTAGCGGCGCAGCAGTTCGGCGTACTCGGCGTCGCGGGCGGGCAGCAGCTTGGGCTGGAGGCCGAAGGAGACGAGTCTGGCGGCGTCGGCCGCGTCCGCCGGAATGAGGGCGGCCGGGGCGGGGGCGGGCCGGTCGGGCGCGTAGGCGGGGGCGGGCCGGTCGGCGGGCTCGCTCCACGCGTCGGCGTGCTCTGCGTGGTGGTCGCTCACGACACTCGCTCCTTGCTGCGGAAGGTACTGCGGGGGGTGCTGGGCAAAGCCGTACGGAGAGGGCTGCCGCCGGCCGGGGAAGAGCGGGGCGTCACGGCGCCTCCGAGCGGGCCGCGGCCATGCCGGCGGCGTCGAGCAGGGCCGTGCCCACGATCAGGTCGGCGCCGCCGAACTCCTCGTCGTCGAGCGGGGTGCCGTCGTCGACGGAGAACAGCAGGCGGCGCTCGCCCTGGCGGTAGGCGGTACCGACCGGGGGGCTCGCGGCGTGCACCGCGAGCAGGGCGACCAGGTAGGGCAGATCGGGGTCGCGCCGGCGGGCGTCGGCCAGGAGGCCGGAGAGCCGGCGCGGCGCGTCGTGCTCCAGGTCGAGCAGTTCCATGGCGGCGGCCAGCTGCTCCTCGCTGAAGCGGCTGTCGTCCGGGGTGGCGATCAGGTCCGGCTCGGGCATCTCGGCGCCGAGGTGTTCGCGGGCCGGGGGCGGGCTGAGGAGCAGGTCGACCAGGTCGCCCACCCGCACGGAGACCGGGGTGCGCAGGCCCGTGCCGTGGGCGAAGAAGGCGTCGGTCGCGCGGCTCGCCTGCTCGACGGGGAGCGGCAGCAGGGGGCCGAGGAGCTGTCCGTAGAGGTCGAGGCCGGTGCGGGCGGCGGGTGCGGCGAAGGCCTGGCGGTCCTGCTCGGCCCGGAAGAGGGGGCCGGCCTCCAGCAGCCGGGACTGGAGCTGGGTGTGGCGGCGGATGCAGTCCTTGACGATGTCGACGAGTTCGGCGGCGCGGCGCTTGGGCTCGGGGTCCTCGGCCTCGTCGCGGGCCTTGCGGATGTTGGTGAGGATCGCGTTCTCGTGGCGGTAGCGGTCGGCTACGTGGTCCAGCGCCTCGGCGATCATGTCGGGCACCGCGTTGAGCCAGTCGACCGCGCGGACGTTGCGCCGGGTGGCGTCGAGCGTCTTGCGCAGCGTCTCCGCGTACTGCACGGTCCGGTAGCGGGCCTGCTCGGCGGCGAGCTGGGCGTCGGCCAGCCTGCCCCGGCTGATCAGGACCTCCAGCTTCACCTCGGCGGCGATCTGGGCGCTGGTGACGTCGGTGTCGAGGGCGCCGACCAGGACGTTGACCGCCTCGTCGGTGGCCCTCAGGTAGACGCTGCCGCCGTGCCCGGGGACCTCCTCGATCAGCTTGAAGTCGTAGTCGCGGCGGACGTAGACGCCGTCGGGGCCGAAGGTGCCGTAGACCGCGCGGAATCCGCGGTCCACGCTGCCGACGTTGATCAGGTTCTCCAGGACCCAGCGGGCGACCCGTTCGTGCTCGGCGGCGGGGCGGGCGGGGGCCTGGGCGGCGATGCGCGGGAGGAGCCTGGTCACTATCTGGTCGTGATCCGCGCCGGTGTCGAAGTCCATGTTGAGCGTGACGTGGTCGATCGCCGCGAGGGCGACCTCGGCCATCGCGTAGCCGCTGTACTCACCGGCGAGGTTCGCCTTGCGCACGTCCAGATCGTGCAGCGGCGCCGTGCAGGCGAGCGCGCGCAGCCGACGCGACAGCCCCTCGTCGGCGGCCGGGCCCGGTGCGGGCCGCGGCCCCGCGCTGAGCTGGGGCGCAGCGTTGTCCGTGTAGGCAGGCGAAGTCACGGTGCACAGATTAGGTCCTCACACCGACAACGGTCGAAACGGCGCAGAAGGGCCGCTCCCGGCGCCCCGGTCACGCGCGGCGCGCGCCCGCCTCCCGCCCGCCCGTCCGGGGCTCAGCCGTGCCCGTCCCCCTCGCTCGGCTTCCCGTAGCCTCCGCCCCCAGGGGTGCGCAGCACCAGCACGTCGCCCGCGCCGGCGTCCGCGCTGTCGCAGCCCTCCAGCTCGGTGCGGCCGCCGTCGGCGCGTTCGATGTGCTGGCTGCCGAGCGCGCCGGGTTCGCCGCCCGCCATGCCGTACGGGGGCACGCGGCGGTGTCCGGTGAGCAGGGCCAGGGTGACCGGTTCGAGGAAGCGGATGCGGCGCTCCACCCCGCAGCCGCCGCGGTGGCGGCCCGCTCCCCCGCTGCCCTCGCGCACCCGGAAGCTCTCCAGCAGGACCGGGTAGCGCCACTCCAGGATCTCGGGGTCGGTGAGGCGGGAGTTGGTCATGTGGGTCTGGACGGCGTCGGTGCCGTCGAAATCCTCGCCCGCGCCGGAGCCGCTGGCCACGGTCTCGTAGTACTGCACCCGGTCGTTGCCGAAGGTGAGGTTGTTCATGGTGCCGGACCCCTCGGCCTGGACGCCCAGGGCCGCGTACAGGGCGCCGGTGACGGCCTGCGAGGTCTCGACGTTGCCGGCGACCGTGGCGGCGGGCGGGACGGGCGCGAGCATCGAGCCCTCCGGGACCCTGATCTCCAGCGGGGTGAGGCAGCCGCTGTTGAGCGGGATGTCGTCGGCGACCAGGGTGCGGAAGACGTACAGCACGGCGGCCATGACCACGGATTTCGGGGCGTTGAAGTTGCCCGGCTGCTGCGGTGAGGTGCCGGTGAAGTCGATGACCGCGCTGCGGGCCTCGCGGTCGACGGTGAGGGTCACCTCGATCACGGCACCGTTGTCCGTCTCGTAGCGGTAGTGGCCGTCGTACAGCCCGGCGATGATGCGGCGCACCGACTCCTCGGCGTTGTCCTGCACGTGGCCCATGTAGGCCTCGACGACCTCGGTCCCGAACTGGTCGGTCATGGCGCGCAGTTCGGCGATGCCCTTCTCGTTGGCGGCGATCTGGGCGCGCAGATCGGCGAGGTTCGTCTCGGGGTCGCGGGAGGGGTACGGGGCGGTGGTGAGGAGTTCGCGGGTGGCGTCCTCGCGGAAGGTGCCGTCCCGTACCAGAAGCCAGTTGTCGAAGAGGACGCCCTCCTCGTCGACGGTCCGGCTGAAGGCGGGCATGGAGCCGGGGGTGATGCCGCCGATCTCGGCGTGGTGGCCGCGCGAGGCCACCAGGAACTTCAGCACCGGTTCCTCACCGCTCTCGTCGAAGACCGGCGTCACGACGGTGACATCGGGCAGGTGGGTGCCGCCGTGGTACGGGTCGTTGATGGCGTGGACGTCACCGGGGCGCATGGTGCCGGCGTTGCGGTGCAGGACCTCCTTGATGGACTCCCCCATGGAGCCGAGGTGTACCGGGATGTGGGGTGCGTTGGCGATGAGGTTGCCGTGCGCGTCGAACAGCGCGCAGGAGAAGTCGAGGCGCTCCTTGATGTTGACGGAGCGGGCGGTGTTCTCCAGGGTCACGCCCATCTGCTCGGCGATGGACATGAAGAGGTTGTTGAAGACCTCCAGCATCACCGGGTCGACCCGGGTGCCGACGGCCTGCCGGGCCGGGCGCGGGCGGGCGCGGGTGAGGACGAGGTGCCCGCCGGCGGCGAGTTCGGCCTGCCAGCCGGGGTCGACGACGGTGGTGGCGTCGGCCTCCGCGACGACGGCGGGCCCCATGACCGTGTCGGTGACCCGGAGGTCGGCCCTGCGGTGGAGCGGGGCCTCCCGCCACCGGCCGTCGGCGAACATCCGCACGGTGTCGTACGGGCGCGGGGTGGTGGGGGCGCCCTCGTCGCGCCCGGCCGGCCGGAGCTCCGCGTGGCCGCCGGCGGTCCCGGTGGCCTCGACGGAGACGGTCTCCACGACGAGCCGGCGGTCGGCCGTGAAGCCGTAGCGGGCGCGGTGCTCCCGGGTGAACGCCCCGGTCATGGCATCGGCCGTGTCCAGGGCGACGGGCAGGCTCGCGTCGGTGCCCTCGTAGCGCAGCAGCACCCGGGCGCGGGTGGAGACGGCGTGAGGGGGCACGCCGTCGGCGCGCAGGTCGGCGCTCGTACGGGCGGCGAGCTCGTCGCACAGCTCCCGTACGCGGTTCTCGGCCTCGGCGTCCAGGACGGCCTCGAAGGACTGCTCGCGCATCGCGGTGGCGTCGGCGAGACCGATGCCGTACGCGGACAGCACACCGGCCAGCGGCGGCACGAGGACGGTGTCGATGCCGAGGGCGTCGGCGACGGCGCAGACGGCCTGGCCGCCGGCCCCGCCGAAGCCGGTGAGGGCGTAGCGGGTGATGTCGTGCCCGCGCTGCACGGAGATCTTCTTGACCGCGCCGGCCATGGAGAGGACCGCGATCTCCAGGAAGCCGGCCGCGGTCTCGGCCGCCGTCCGCTTGGTGCCGGTGGCCCGGGCGACCTCCTCGGCCAGTTCCTCGAAGCGCTCGCGCACGATGTCCGCGTCGAGGGGCCGGTCGCCGTCGGGGCCGAAGACGGCGGGGAAGTGCGCCGGGTGGATGCGGCCCAGCATGACCTGGGCGTCGGTGACGGTCAGCGGCCCGCCCCGGCGGTAGCAGGCGGGGCCGGGCACCGCCCCCGCGGAGTCGGGGCCGACCCGGTAGCGCCGGCCGTCGAAGTGCAGGACCGAGCCGCCGCCGGCCGCGACGGTGTGGATGTTCATCATGGGGACGCGCATCCGCGCGCCCGCGACCTCGGCGCCCAGTTCGCGTTCGAATTCGCCCGCGTAGTGCGAGACGTCGGTGGAGGTGCCGCCCATGTCGAAGCCGATGACCCGGTCGTGGCCGGCCTGCGCGGAGGTGCGGACCATGCCGACCACCCCGCCGGCCGGCCCGGAGAGCACCGCGTCCTTGCCCCGGAAGTGGGCGGCCTCGCGCAGGCCTCCGTTGGACTGCATGAACATCAGCCGGATCCCGGGCAGTTCGGCGGCGACCGAGTCGACGTACCGGCGCAGGATCGGTGAGAGGTAGGCGTCGACGACGGTGGTGTCGCCGCGCGGGACGAGCTTGATCAGCGGGCTGACCTCGTGGGAGCAGCTGATCTGGGTGAACCCGGCGGTCCTGGCCTCGGCGGCGACCGCCTGCTCGTGGGCGGGGTGGCGGTAGCCGTGCATCAGGACGACGGCCGCGCTGCTCAGCCCGTCGGCGCGGGCCTCGCGGAGCCGGGCGGCGACGGCCTCCCGGTCCAGCGGGGTGAGGGTGCGGCCGTGGGCGTCGATGCGCTCGGGAACCTCGATGACCCGGTCGTACACGGCTTCCGGGAGCAGGATGCGGCGGTCGAAGAGGCGGGGGCGGTTCTGGTACGCGATGCGCAGGGCGTCCCGGAATCCTTCGGTGACGACCAGGACGGTCGGTTCGCCGCGCCGCTCCAGCAGGGCGTTGGTGGCGACGGTGGTGCCCATCTTCACTGCGGCGACCCGGTCGGCGGGGACCGGCTCGTCGGGTCCGAGCCCCAGCATCAGCCGGATTCCGGCGACGGCGGCGTCCCGGTAGCGGTCCGGGTCGTGGGAGAGGAGCTTGCGGGTGACGAGCTGCCCGTCGGGGCGCCGTCCCACCACATCGGTGAAGGTGCCGCCACGGTCGATCCAGAACTCCCAGCGCCCGGTCATGCCCCCATACTGGCCCGCCGCCCGGTGATCACGGAACAGGGCGGGGAGCGGCGCGCCCCCGACGCGCTGCGCTCCCAGGGCCTTGCGCGGCCCTCGTAGGGGACGGTGTCCGGCGGTTCAGACCGCCGGGGCGTCCGGGCCGATCCTGCTGCGTACCGCCGACTGGACCTCGGCCTCCTCGGCGGGGTCGGCGGCCAGCCGGCGCAGCCGTTCGGCCACGCGCAGGTCGCCGGTCTCGGCGTGGAGTGCGGCGACCTCGCGGGTCGTCTCCTCGCAGTCCCACAGGCACTCGACGGCGAATCCGGTGGCGAAGGACGGGTCGGTGGCGGCCAGGGCTCGGGCGGTCCGGCCGCGCAGCTGGGAGGAGGACGTCTCCCGGTAGATGTGGCGCAGTACGGGGGCGGCGCAGGCGATGCCCAGCCGGCCGGCGCCGTCGACCAGCGCCCACAGCCGGGGCGCGTCCGGTCCGTCGCCGCGTACGGCGTCGCGCAGGGCGCCGAGCACCGCGGGGGCGTCCTGCGGACCGCCGCGTCCGGCCAGCACGCCGGCCGCCGATGCGCCGAGGGCGTCGGGCCTGCGGGCCCAGCGGCGGGCGCGCTCCACGGCGTCCTCGCCGCACATGCGCTCGAAGGCGGCGACGGCCGCGTCGGCGACGGGGCCCCGGGGTTCGGCTGCGGCGGTCTCGATGAGGTCGAGCACGACGGGGTCGCGCACCTCGGCGGCCAGATAGTGGAGGGCCGCGCAGCGGGCGGCGTCGGGTCCGCTGCGGGCGGCCTCGACGATCTCGGGCCGGTCCTCGGGGCCGGCGACGGCGGCGAGGCAGCGGGCGGCCGGTACGTGCAGGGTGCTGCCGCGCTCCATTCCCTGCCGCGCCCAGTCGAAGACCGCCTGGACGCTCCAGCCGGGCCGCGGGCCGCCGGGGCGCATCTGGCGCTGCCAGCGGTCGAAGGAGCCCTGCTCGGAGGCGGCCCGGACGCGGGCGCCGACCGTCTCGCGCGGGTCGTCGGCCCACAGGCGCCAGGGGCGGGGCTCGTAGGCGTCCCGGACGGTGGCGGCCAGTCCGGCGCGGCCCTCGGGGTCGTCGGGGAAACGGGCGAGCACGGGTTCGGCGAGGGAGCGCAGGCCCGCGTCGTCGTCGCGCAGGGCCAGCTCGTCGAGGGCCCAGGCCCAGTTGGAGCCGGTCGCGGCGTAGCGTCGCAGCAGGGTGAGGGCGTCGCCGCGTCCGTAGGAGGCGAGGTGACCGAGGACGGACAGGGCGAGGCCGGTCCGTGAGTCGTCCGTGTCGAGGTGGTCCTCGGGGTCGGACAGGTGCCGCTCGATCTCCTCGACACCGCCGTCGAGGTCGAGGTAGAGGCGTGCGTAGTACAGGGAGCGGTTCTCCACCTGCCAGTCGTGGCGGGGGTCGCTCAGGACGCAGTGGTTGAGAGCCGCCAGGGCCTCGGAGCGCGGTGCGGCGAGCGCGTGGAGCGTGCCGTCGCCGCGGCCCCTCTGCAGCAGGCCGAGCAGGGTGCCGCTCGGCGCTATGAACGGATCGAACATGGGGAAAGCCTCACATCAAGCTGTCGACGCAACCGGGACTGTGCAGTTCCATGTGCCGGGCAGGCACTAGGCCGCGCAGCAACATGATCGGCCGACCGCCGTCTTCTGCCTGGTGCAGACCATCTTCCCTGCCTCTCGTCGGGTGGCCCGGATCGGGCCCGCGACGTCATGATGACCCAGCCATTTCGCCACCGCGACCACATTTACGGCGAACCCGTTCAGCGGGCGCCGAAGAGTTCCAGCAGGTCGTCCTTGCCGAACATGCGTGCGGTGTCCACCGCGGAGGGCGTTCCGGAGGCCGGATCGGCACCCGCGTCGAGGAGGGCGCGGACCACCGCTTCCTCACCCTTGAAGACCGCTCCGGCGAGCGGGGTCTGGCCCCGGTCGTTCGCCCGGTCCGGGTCGGCGCCGCGGGCGGCGAGGGCCGTGACCGCGGGGGCGTGCCCGTGGTAGGCGGCGAGCATCAGCAGCGAGTCACCCCGCTCGTTGGTGAGGTCGGCGGGCACACCGGCGTCCACGTAGGCGGCAAGGGTGTCGGTGTCGCCGCCGCGCGCCAGGTCGAACACCCTGGACGCCAGCTCCACCACCTCGGGATCGGGGGTTTCGCTCATCGGGTACCGCCTTCCTTGACCGTTCGCGGCGCCGTCGGCGGCCGGGACGTGCACGGCGGGGGCCGTGCGAGTGAACCGACAGGGTACTGCCCCTACGGGCGCGTGCCCCGGTCCGGGCTTCGCGTCCGCCGATCGAGTGGATAATCACCCTTTTCACCCGATTGCGCCTTTTATCTCACGGATACTTGGGGTGAGCCTGGAAGGACTCATGGTGACTGTCCCCCCGACCAGGAGAACCACTCATGATCCTTTCCATGTCAGGCGTCGTCATCCTCGGCATCATCGTCTTCCTGTTCTTCAGGAAGGACGGCCTCAAGGCATCGCACGCCCTCGTGACCGCGCTGTTCGGCTTCTACCTGGCCGGCACCGCCATCGCACCGAGCATCACCGCGGGCGGAGCGAGCCTGGCCGGGCTCCTGGGCGGGATCAAGTTCTGACCCTCCGCCCCCGCACCGGCCTTCAGGAGACACAGGAGACAGACGTGGCCCGGCGACCACTCCCCCGCATTCTGAGCAGCGGCAGCGCTTCGATCACCCGCAGTCGGGAGATCGCGCGCACGGCCGCCGACAGCGCCACCGACGTGCTCCATCCACTGATCACGCTCACGCGTGGTCTGCGGGTGCTGGCCGTCACAGGACGGCACAAGTGGGCCGCGACGCCCAAGGACCGGCGTGGCTCCGCGCTGTTCCTCGTCGCGGCCTGCGTACTCGTGGTCGCGCTCATCCCGTACGGGCCGCTGCTGGCCCTCGTCGCGGTGATGGGCGCCGCCGCATGGAAGGGACGGGACCGCACCCCCGTCAAGACCGGCCCCGACGAGGCGGAGACCGCTCGTCTGCGGGCCCTGTACGAGGCGCTCGTGCCGTACTTCTCCACGGCCGAGGACCCCAGCCCGCTGTTCAGCCACGGCGGCGAGTGGGAGAAGGCCTTCAGCGGCTACGAGTTCGACGGCGACGGCCGCGTCTCCCGGCTCCAGGTCTCGTATCCCGCGTACTTCACCGACAGCGAGCCCGGGTCCCGGGCCCGGATCGAGCAGCTGCTGCACGCCAAGTCGGGCCGCGGCCGGGAGTACCACTTCGACTGGGACGAGGAGGGCAACCGGCTCGTGATGAGCGTGCTCGCCGCCCTGCCCACCTCCCTCACCGCCCAGCGCTTCGTCACCGCCCCCGGGGAGACCGTCCTCGGCTTCACGGACGACGACGCCGTGCAGCGCACGCTCCCCGTGAACGACGGCACCGGCACCCGGGACGCCCCCGGCGTCGTCTGGCGCACCGGGGCCCGCTCCACCGAACCGCACCTGCTCGTCGCGGGGCAGCCCGGCAGCGGCACCACCGCACTGCTGCGGTCCATCGCCCTCCAGGCGCTCCAGTACGGCGACATCCTGATCGTCGAGGGCAGCGGCACCGGCGAGTACGCCTGCTTCACCGGGCGCGAAGGCGTCCTGGCCGTCGAGTGCGGGCCGGTCGGCGCCCTGTCGACCCTGGAGTGGGCGGCCAACGAGACGGAACGCCGGCTGATCGAGGCGAACCGCGCCCGGCAGGCCGGCGACCCCGTCCCCGAGGACCTCACGCGCCCGCTGTGGATTCTGCTGGACCGCCCGAGCGCGCTCGCCCGGCCGGCCGCCGACGGGACGCCCGGCGCGCAGGAACTGCTCCAGATGCCGCTGCGGCACGGCCGGGCCGCCAACGTCGTCGTGGTGCTGGCCGAGGCGTTCGACCACCTCGACGGCCTCGGCGAGACCGTCAGGACCCACACCCGGGCCCGGGTGGTACTCGGCCGCTGCTCCGCCGAGCAGATCGAGTCGGTGCTCGGCACCGCCCCGCACACCACCCCGCCGCCGGACGTCCCGCCCGGCCGCGGCTACGCCCGGTTCGGCGCGGGACCGGTCCTGCGCATCCAGGTCCCGGCCACGCCCGACCCGTACGACGACGCCACCAGCGAGGCGCAGCGCGCGGCGGTGCTGAGCCTGCTGCCCGAGCGGCGCACGGCGGTCGAGGCGGGCGTGCCGGAACCGGTGATGGCGGAGACCGCGGCCGGGCCCGCCGGGGTGGAGGCCGTGGCCGTCGGCGACTGACGCGGGGAAGCGGCGGAGGAGGGCCCGGCAGTGCGCCGGGCCCTCCTCCGCCGTTCCTGGGCTGCCCCGGGGGCACAGCCCCTCTCGTCGCTCAGGCCACGAACGTGCGCGGTGCCTCCATGCCCGCCCCGGCGCCCGCGCCGACCAGGCGGGCGGCCTGGGCGAGACGCTGGGCCGCCTCGTCCGCCAACGGCCCGCCGACCGTGAACGGCAGCCGTACGTAGCCCTCGAAGGCCCCGTCGACCCCGAACCGGGGCCCGGACGGCACGCGCACCCCGACCCCTTCCCCGGCCACCGCGAGCCGCGAGCCGGAGAGGCCGCCGGTGCGCACCCAGAGCGTCAGCCCGCCGGCCGGCACGGAGAACTCCCACTCCGGCAGCTCCCGGCGCACGGCGGCGACGAGCGCGTCGCGGTTGCCGCGGGCCTGTTCCCGGCGCAGCCGCACGGCGTCCTGCCAGCCGCCGGTGCGCATCAGCCAGTTGACCGCCAGCTGCTCGAGGACCGGGGTGCCCATGTCGGCGTACGCGCGGGCGGCGACCAGGCTGCGGATCACGTCGGGCGCGGCCCGTACCCAGCCGATCCGCATGCCCGCCCAGAACGCCTTGCTCGCCGAACCCACGGTCAGGACCGTGCTGCCGGCCGGGTCGAACGCGCAGACCGGGCGCGGCATCGCCACGTCCTCGTCGAGGTGCAGCTCCCGCATCGTCTCGTCGACGACCAGGACCGTGCCGGCCGAGCGCGCGGCGTCCACCAGTGCCCGGCGGCGGTCCTCGTCGGCCAGCGCGCCGGTGGGGTTGTGGAAGTCGGCGACGACGTAGCCGAGGCGGGGGGCGGCGTCCCAAAGGACCTGGCGCCACCGGTTCAGGTCCCATCCGCCGAGCCCCTCCTCCATGGCCACCGGCACCAGCCGGGCACCCGCCTCGCGCATCAGCTGGAGGATGTTGGCGTAGCTCGGGGACTCCACCGCGATCCGCTCCCCGCGGCCGGCGAAGAGGTGGCAGATGGCGTCGATCGCACCCATCGCGCCGGTGGTGACCATGATCTGCTCGGGCATGGTCGGGATGCCGTCGGCGGTGTACCGGTCGGCGATCATCTGCCGCAGGGCGGGCAGCCCGGCGGGGTAGTCGCCGTGGGTGTGCGCGTACGGCGGCAGCTCCTCCAGGGCGCCCTGGACGGCCCGGGTCAGCCAGGGCTCGGGGGCCGGCAGCGAGGCGCAGCCCAGGTCGATCATGGAGCCCAGGGCCTCGGGCGGCAGCGGTTCCAGGCCGCGGGCGGGCAGCGGGTTGCCCGCCGGGACCGATGTCCAGCTGCCGGCGCCGCGCCGGGACTCCAGGAAGCCCTCGGCCCGCAGCGCCTCGTAGGCGGCGGCGACCGTGGTGCGGCTGACGGCGAGGGCGGCGGCCAGTTCGCGTTCGGCCGGGAGCCGGGCGGCGACCGCGACCCGGCCCTCCAGGACGAGCAGCCGGATGCCGTCGGCGAGGGCGCGGTAGGCGGGCGGGCGGCGGCTGCCGGGGACCGTCGGCCGCCGCTGCTGGGCCTGGAGCTGCCGGGCCAGCTGAGACGCCCCGACCGCCGAAGTCCACTGCGCCATGAAAATCAGTCCACCTTCCTCGGATTGGCCATGGTTGGGGGCCAATCACCTGCCACAGAGTGACACGGAGCAGTCCAACACCACCACACCAGGGGGCACCTCTTGTCCAAGACCCTCGCCCCGCAGGGGGCACACCTCACCCGACGGCTGGTCCAGCTGTACGCGGGGCTCGCGCTGTACGGGGCGAGTTCGGCCCTGCTGGTCGTGGCCGGCCTCGGTCTTGAGCCGTGGGGCGTGCTGCACCAGGGGCTCGCGGAGCGGACCGGGATCAGCATCGGCGTGGTCTCGATCGTCATCGGCGCGATCGTGCTGCTGCTGTGGATTCCACTGCGGCAGCGGCCGGGCCTGGGCACGGTCTCGAATGTGTTCGCCGTGGGGCTGGCGATGGACGGCACGCTCGCCCTCGTCCCCGACGCGCACGGGCTGGTGGCGCGGGCCGGGGTGATGGCGGCGGGGATCGTCCTCAACGGGGTGGCGACGGGCCTCTACATCAGTGCCCGGTTCGGCCCCGGCCCCCGGGACGGGCTGATGACCGGGCTGCACCGGCGGACCGGCAGGTCGATCCGGCTGGTGCGCACGGCGATCGAGGTCGCCGTCGTGGTCACCGGCTTCGCGCTCGGCGGTTCCCTCGGCGTCGGCACGGTCCTCTACGCGCTGGCGATCGGCCCGCTCGCCCAGCTCTTCCTGCGCGTCTTCGCGATCCCGGAGGACGGGGCCGCCTCGGCCGGGGCCGTCGCGCCCCGGCAGTCCATACTGCGGCGGTGACTTCCGAACGCCACCCCTATCTGGACCATCCCGCTCCGCTCGCGTTCGCCCACCGGGGCGGCGCGGCGGACGGCATCGAGAACACGGCGGCCGCCTTCCGCCGCGCCGCCGGCGCCGGGTACCGCTACTTCGAGACCGATGTGCACGCCTCGGCGGACGGCCGGCTGGTGGCCTTCCACGACGCCACGCTGGACCGGGTGACGGACGCCCGGGGCCGTCTCGCGGAGCTGCCGTGGAGCGAGATACGCCGGGCCCGGGTCGCCGGGCGGGAGCCGCTGCCGCTGTTCGAGGAACTGCTGGAGGCGTTCCCCGGGGCCCGGTGGAACGTGGACGTCAAGGCGGAGGCCGCCCTGGAGCCGCTGGTGGGGCTGATCCGCTCGGCGGACGCCTGGGACCGGGTGTGCGTGGGCTCGTTCTCCGAGGCCCGGGTCGCCAGGGCGCACCGGCTGGCCGGCCCGCGCCTGGCCACCTCGTACGGTGTGCGCGGCGTCCTCGGGCTGCGGCTGCGCTCGTACGGCATCCCGGCGGCGCTGCGGGCCGGGGCGGTGTGCGCGCAGGTGCCGGAGAGCCGGAGCGGCGTCCGGATCGTCGACCGGCGCTTCGTGCGCGAGGCCCATGCGCGGGGACTGCAGGTGCACGTGTGGACGGTGAACGAACCGGAGCGGATGGCCGCTCTCCTGGACCTCGGTGTGGATGGCATCATGACCGATCACATCGAGACGCTGCGCACGGTGCTGAGCGAGCGGGGGGCCTGGGTCTGACCCGCCGCCGGCCGGGTGGCGTCTTCACGGGGAGATCTCCAGGGGGCACCATGACGGCCGAGACCGCAGACACCGCCGAGCCGGCCGACGGCGCGACCGGCCCCGGCGGCCCGGGCGAACGGCGCAGGGAGCAACGCGGCTGGTACTTCTACGACTTCGCGTGCTCCGTCTACTCGACGAGCGTCCTCACGGTCTTCCTCGGCCCGTATCTGACCTCGGTCGCGAAGGCGGCGGCGGACCCCGACGGCTTCGTCCACCCGCTCGGCGTCCCGGTCCGCGCCGGGTCGCTGTTCGCGTACGCGGTCTCCGCCTCGCTCGTCCTGGCGATCGTGCTGATGCCCGTGGTGGGCGCGGCGGCCGACCGTACGGGACGCAAGAAGCCGCTCCTCGCGGCGGCGGCGTACACCGGCGCCGCCGCGACGACCGCGATGTTCTTCCTGGACGGCCACCGCTATCTGCTCGGCGCCTTCCTGCTCATCGTGGCGAACGCCGCGACAGCGGTGGCGATGATGCTGTACAACGCCTACCTGCCGCAGATCGCGGAGCCGGACGAGCGCGACGACGTCTCCTCCCGGGGCTGGGCGTTCGGCTACACCTCCGGGGCGCTGGTCCTCGTCCTCAACCTGATCCTGTACTCGGGCCACGACTCCTTCGGCCTCTCCGAGTCCGAGGCGGTACGGATCTGCCTGGCGGCGGCGGGCGTGTGGTGGGGCGTCTTCACCGTCATCCCGTTGCGCCGGCTGCGCGACCGCGCGGCGGCGACGGCCCGCCGGGACGCCGTGGGTGCGGGAGGCTCGGGGTGGCGGCAGCTGCGGGCCACGCTGGCGGACATGCGGCGCCATCCGCTGACCCTGTCCTTCCTGCTCGCCTACCTCGTCTACAACGACGGCGTGCAGACCGTGATCTCGCAGGCGTCGGTGTACGGCTCCGAGGAGCTGGGCCTCGGCCAGTCGACGCTGATCACAGCGGTGCTGCTGGTGCAGGTACTGGCGGTCGCCGGGGCGCTCGCGATGGGGCGGACGGCACGGGTGTACGGCGCGAAGCGCACGATCCTGGCCTCCCTGGCCGTGTGGACGCTGATCCTGGTCGCCGGATACTTCCTGCCGGCCGGCTCGCCGGTCTTCTTCTATGTGCTGGCGGCGGCGATCGGGCTGGTGCTCGGCGGCAGCCAGGCACTGTCGCGTTCGCTGTTCTCGCACCTGGTGCCGCGCGGCAAGGAGGCCGAGTACTTCTCGGCGTACGAGATGAGCGACCGGGGACTGAGCTGGCTGGGGCCCCTGGTGTTCGGTCTCGCCTACCAGCTGACCGGGAGCTACCGGGACGCGATCATCTCGTTGGTGGTCTTCTTCGTCGTCGGTTCGGTGCTGCTCGCGCGGGTACCGGTCAGGCGTGCGGTGGCGGCGGCCGGGAACCCCGTGCCCGAGCGGATTTAGACGTTGAAGTAAAAGGCCGGTAGTGTACGCCTTTGGCCTGCCCCGGGTGACCGTTGCCGCGAGTGGAAGTCGCCGAACGTTGGGTGACAACTTCCGTCAAAGGTGACAAACCGGGTATGGGCGGGTACTTGAACCCTCGGAAACCTGAAAAATCAGCGGTACGACGGGCGACGCATGACCGGCAACGGGAATCTTTGCCGCCGACCGGACGTTGACCGATTGACGACGACAGCGACACCTGTCCTGTGGGCGACAAGCCCGGGAGGCACGATTCATGAGTGAGCGAGCTCTCCGCGGCACGCGACTCGTGGTTACCAGCTACGAGACGGACCGCGGCATCGATCTGGCCCCGCGCCAGGCGGTGGAGTACGCATGCCAGAACGGTCATCGATTCGAGATGCCGTTCTCGGTAGAGGCGGAAATTCCGCCGGAGTGGGAGTGCAAGGCGTGTGGCGCCCAGGCACTCCTGGTGGACGGGGACGGCCCCGAGGAGAAGAAGGGCAAGCCTGCGCGTACGCACTGGGACATGCTCATGGAGCGGCGCACACGCGAGGAGCTGGAGGAAGTGCTGGCCGAGCGGCTGGCGGTCCTGCGCTCCGGGGCGATGAATATCGCTGTGCATCCTCGGGACAGCAGGAAGTCTGCTTGACCGGGTAGCACGGCACCGAGACAGAGCCGCGGGCCTCGACACATTTGCGTGTCGGGGCCCGCGGCTTTTCCTTGCGGGCTCCCCGGGCCTCGGGCCCGTCCGGGTTTTCCTTGCGGGCTCCCAGGGGCTCGGGCCCGTCCGGGGGCGTCCACAGACGGGCCTCGGTCGCCGGACGGGCTTGAGCGGGCGGCCGGCCCCGGACCGGCGGCCTACGGCGTCAGCGGCGGGCGGGGGTTCTCGTCCCGGCGGGGCGGCTCGTCGCGGATCACCTCGCCCTGGACCACCTTGCCGTCCGGGCGGTGGATGCGGGCCTGCCGGAAGGCGTCCGAGAAGCCGCCGGGGGCCGCCGTACGCATGCGCCGGTCCAGCGAGCGCTCCGCGTACCCGCTGAGTGCCGTGCGGACCGGCGGCACCAGGAGCAGGAGCCCGGCCACGTCCGAGATCAGGCCGGGGATCATGATCAGCAGTCCGCCGAGCATCAGGAAGCCGTTGCCCCGGCCGCTCTCGGGAGCTGCGGGCGAGGAGCCGTCCGCGCCCGGCTGCCCCGGCGTCCGCTGGAGCGTCTCCGTGAGATTGCGGAACGCGCGACGGCCGGCCCGCTTGATCACCGCGGCGCCGAGGACGATCCCGGCGGCCAGCAGGATCACGACGGTCAGCCCGCCCGCGACGTCCGCCACCAGCATCAGCAGCCAGATCTCCAGCACCGCCCAGGCGGCGACGGCGAGGGGTGCGAAGGTCCGGGCGCGCGAGCGCCTGCGGGCGGTCGGGGGCGGTGTGCCGGTCGTCATGCCCCCAGTGTGCCTGGCCACGCGTCCGTACGCCGTAAGGGGGTGAGACCGGCCGGCTCAGGTCGTACGGCGGCCGAGCACCCGGTTCGTCCGGGTGGTGACGCCCCAGGCCGTCACCCGCCACAGCGCCTCGACCAGGATGTCCCGGCTCATCTTGGAGTCGCCGACCTCGCGGTCCACGAAGGTGATCGGCACCTCGACCACGTGGAAGCCGGCCTCGACCGCCCGGCGGGCCAGGTCGACCTGGAAGCAGTAGCCCTGCGAGGCGACCTCGTCCAGGCCGATGCCCTTGAGGGTCTCGGTGCGGAAGGCCCGGTAACCGCCGGTGACGTCCCGGGTCCGCAGCCCCAGCATGAGCCGGGAGTAGGTGCTGCCGCCGCGCGAGATGAACTCGCGGGACTTGGGCCAGTTCACCACCCGGCCACCGGGCACCCAGCGGGAGCCGAGGACCAGGTCCGCGCCCTTGAGCGCGGTGAGCAGCCGGGGCAGTTCCTCGGGCTGGTGCGAGCCGTCGGCGTCCATCTCCACGAGGACGCCGTACTCGTGCTCCATGCCCCACCGGAAGCCGGCGAGGTAGGCCGCGCCGAGCCCCTCCTTGCCCTTGCGGTGCAGCACGTGGACGTGGTCGTCGGCGGCGGCCAGCTCGTCGGCGAGCTTGCCCGTGCCGTCGGGGCTGTTGTCGTCGGCGACCAGGATGTGGGCGTCCGGCACGGCGGTACGCACCCGGCTCACGATCGGCTTGATGTTCTCGGCCTCGTCGTAGGTCGGGATGATCACCAAGACACTGCCGAGCGGGCCGAATTGCCGCTGACCGCCGTCGTTCACTTACTGCCCCTCACGTCCGTACGCAGATGCACACCATATCGACCGCGGCGGCGCGGAATGCCGACCCGGTCGGGGTGGCGCGGGGGCCGCGGCGGACAGAAGAGCGGAATCGGGGACAGAAGTGCGGATCGGGGCCCGGTGTCCTTCGGGCCGACCTGGGACCCGCTGGCTGCGGGTCGACCTAGAGCCGTTGTCTACTGAACGTCCGGGCCCCACCCGGGTCGCACCCTCCGTCCGGCTGAAACCTTCCCTCGCCCCCGAGGCGCGGGCGCTGAACCTGGCTGTCAGTGGTGGTGCGCCGGTGCGGCACACCACCCCGTGACCCAGCGGCGTTCGACGACTGCGTGGAGGTTTCACCGGTCGGACGTCCTGTGGTGGACTCGGCCGAACCTACCGGCCGATGGCCGCATTCTGTCAATAGCGGCCTGACCTGCGCTCATTACCGAAATCGCCTGGTCAGTCCCGAAGATCCCCAGGTAGCGGAAGAGCCGGCCGGCCTTCGATCGGCGGAGCGGCGCACCCGCACGTCACTCGTTCGGCCTTACGTAGACCGTTTGTCCGAGAACAACCGTGCGCAGGCACACCGGGAGGTCGGCGCCGGGGCTGAGGTCGGGCAGCCCCGGCGTCCCGGAGCGGGGGTCGGTCGACCACCGCGCGACCCGGTCGTCCGGGGCCTGGACCACCAGCTCGTCGGTGCGCCAGACCGCGTAGTCCGCCGGGGCGCCGGGTACCAGGGTCCCCGCGTCGTCCCGCCCCACGGCCCGCCAGCCGCCCCGGGTGTGCGCCGTGAAGGCCGCCCGTACGGAGACACGGTGCGCGAGCGTCCGGTGGAAGGCGGCGGCCCGTACGGTCCCCCACGGGTCGAGCGGGGTCACCGGGCTGTCCGAGCCGAAGGCGAGGGGCACACCGGCCCGCAGGAGCGCGGCGTAGGGGTTGAGGGTGGCGGCCCGCCCGGAGCCGAGGCGCTGGGCGTACATGCCCTCCTCGCCGCCCCACGCGGCGTCGAAGGCGGGCTGGACCGAGGCGGTCAGGCCCAGCTCCGCGAAGGCGGCGATGGTCTCGGGGGTCAGCATCTCCGCGTGCTCGACGCGGTGCCGGGCGGCGCGCACCCGGCCCAGGCCCACCTTCCCGGCCGCGGCCCTGACACCCTCCACGACCGCCGAGAGGGCCGCGTCGCCGATGGCGTGGAAGCCCGCCTGGAGCCCGGCCTCGGTACAGGCGGCGACGTGGGCCGCGATCCGGCCGGCGTCCAGGTGGGCGGTGCCGGTGTGCGGGGCGTCGGCGTACGGCTCGTGCAGGCAGGCGGTGTGCGAGCCGAGCGAACCGTCCACGAAGAGATCGCCCGCCGCGCCGACGGCGCCGAGCTCGCGGATGCGCCGGGCGTCCTTCTCGTCGGCCACCTCCTCGGCCCAGTAGCCGAAGACCCGGGGGCCCGGCTGCTCGGCGGCGAGCTTCAGCAGCCCGGTGAAGTCCTCCTCGTCGGAGATGTCGGGCCCGCCGCACTCATGGACCGTGCCGATGCCCAGGGACGCGGCGTGGCGCAGCGCGGCCCGCTGGGCCTCGGCGCGCTGGGCGGGCGAGACGGCACTGTGGGCGGCCGCGCGCACCGCGTGGTGGGCGGCGCCGGTCAGCGGGCCTTCGGGGTGGTATCCGGCCATCGCGGTGACGCCGGGGACGAGGTCGAGCAGGGCGGTGGTGACGGCCGCCGAGTGCACGTCGATCCGGGGCAGGTAGACGGGCCGCCCGGCCGCCGCCTCGTCGAGCTCCGCGCGCGAGGGCGGGCGGCCCTCGGGCCAGCGCGTGGCGTCCCAGCCGTGACCGAGGACGACCCGGTCGGCGGGATGCGCGGCGACGTGGGCGCGGACGAGGGCGAGGGCGTCGCCCAGGGTGCGGGCGCCGGAGAGGTCGAGTCCGGTGAGGGCCAGTCCGGTCGAGGTGGTGTGGACGTGGGCGTCGGTGAAGGCGGGGGTGACCAGAGCCCCTCGAAGGTCGATCACCTCGTCGACGCCGCTCGCGAAGGCGTCGGCGGCTCCCTCGGAGCCCACCCAGGCGACATGGCCGCGTTCGACCACCATGGCGGTGGCGAAGGGGTCGGCGGGGCTGTGGACGTCTCCACCGCGCAGCAGCACGGTGCGGTGTTCGCTCTGGGGGGCGGTGCTCTCGGTCATGGGGACCAGTCTCCCGCCTGCCGGAACGTGCCCGGTGCGCACCCCCTGGCTGGAGGGGGTCCGCCGAATCGCCCAGGGCGCGTCCGGCACTAGATCCGCGGCGGGCGCGCCTCGTACGGGGTCGACAGGACCACGGTGGTGCGGGTGGAGACGCCGGCGAGGGAGCGGATGCGCGTCAGCAGGTTCTCCAGCTCCAGCGGGGTCGCCACGCGCACCTTGAGGATGTAGTTCTCGTCGCCGGCGACGCTGTGGCACGCCTCCAGCTCGGGGACGCCGGCGAGCCGTTCGGCGATGTCGTCGGGGGCGCTCGGGTCGAAGGGCTTGACCGAGATGAACGCGGTCAGCGGCAGACCGACCGCCTCGGGGTCGACGACGGCGGCATAGCCCCGGATCACCCCGCGCTGCTCCAGCCTGCGGACGCGCTGATGAACCGCCGAGGTGGACAGGCCGGTGGCCTTGCCCAGGTCGGTGTAGCTCATCCGCCCGTCCTTGACGAGCAACTCCACGATGTGACGGTCCAGCTCCTCCATATGGATCAATCTATGGCCATGAGTCGCTCTCGGCACAGCCGCCCAGCCCCTGGGACGGCACCTGCGCCGGGCATGTGACCAACACCACAGGTTTACGCGCCAGTAGTCGGACACGGAACGATTACGGCCGATCAGTGGCGGGAAGTGCTTGCTGTGGCCGAGGCCACAGCGTCATGCCGGCCCATCCGAGGGGGGATTTCCCATGCCAAGCCTGAAGCTCACCGAACGTACCGAACCGGAGCCCGTTGATCCGTTCGACGACGCCGCTCCCGACGCGTACGACACCTTCGAGATGCACCGGGTCGTCTGCCCGGACTGCGCGCAGCCCATCGCGCTCCTGGCGGACGAGGACGTGCTCCCGGAGCACGCGCTGTGCCCGTCCCCGTGGAACCCGTTCGTGCTCACCGTGTGCCCCGGCACAGGACGTGCCGCCGGGACGCGGCCCGCTGAGGCGGACGGCCCGCAGGAGCAGGAGACCGCACTGCTGCTGACGCTTCCGCAGGGGCTCGACTGGCGGACGCAGCCCTTCTCGCACGCCGGCGGTGCGGGTTCCCGCCCGATCCGGGTGCCCCGGCGCGAGGCCGCCTGAGCCTCCCCTCCCGAACGTGCGGCCGGGGTGCGCGAGCGGCCCGGCAGCCGGGGAGAACAGGGCGAACATTCGCCCGAATCGAACAGCCGGTGACCCCGCAGCGCCCTGTGGCGTTGGCCCGGTATGACCCTGCTGCACTCCACGGGCGGCCCCGGTCGCCGCCGTCTCGCCGCTCCGGCCCCCGAAGAGGAAGAATCGGTTCCGCAGCCCGGTTCCGTACCGGCGTCGCAGTCCGAACCGCCCCGCTCGGCGCCGCACTCGGCCGATCCGCCGATCTACCGGGCGCTGCTGCGGCACTGGGAGAGCGCCGGCCGGACGCTGCCGGGCCGCCATGACCAGGACTGGAACCGGATCATGACGACGCCCGTGTGGTCGGAGCGGCCGCTGCGGGTCAGCGGGACTCGGGGCCCGCGAGGTGGCGGGCGATGACCATCCGCTGAATCTGGTTGGTGCCCTCGACGATCTGGAGCACCTTGGCCTCGCGCATGAGGCGTTCGACGGGGAAGTCCTGCGTGTAGCCGTACCCGCCGAGCACCTGGACCGCGTCGACGGTCACCTGCATCGCGGCGTCCGTGCAGAAGAGCTTGGCCATGGCGGCCTGGCGCGAGAAGGGGCGGCCGGCGTCCCGCAGCCGGGCGGCCTCCAGGTAGAGCGCGCGGCCGGCCTCGATCCGGGTGGCCATGTCGGCCAGCATGAACCGCAGCCCCTGGAAGTCCGCGATGGGCCGGCCGAACTGCTTGCGGCCGGTGGCGTAGCCGAGGGCCTCGTTCAGCGCGGCCTGGGCCACGCCGATGGCGCAGGCGGCGATGCCGAGCCGGCCGGAGTCGAGGGCGGACAGGGCGATCGCGAAGCCCTGACCCTCGTCGCCGAGCCGCCGGGCGTCGGGGACGCGCACGCCGTCGAAGTGGAGTTGGGCGGTGGGCGAGCCCTTCATGCCCATCTTCTTCTCGGGGACGGCCGCACTCAGCCCGGCGGCGTCACCGGGGACGAGGAAGGCGGTGATGCCCCGGGGGCCCTCGACGCCGGTGCGGGCCAGCACGGTGTAGAAGTCGGCGATGCCGCCGTGTGTGATCCACGCCTTGGTGCCGGTGACGACCCAGTCGTCGCCGTCCCGCACGGCCTTGGTGCGCAGCGAGGCGGCGTCGGAGCCGGAGGCGGGCTCGGAGAGGCAGTAGGCGCCGAGCAGGCCGCCGGAGAGCATCGCCGGGAGGTGTTCGGTCCGCTGTTCCTTGGTGCCGTAGCCGGCGAGCGCGTGGCAGGCCAGGGAGTGGACGCTGACGCCGAGGCCGATGGTGAGCCGGGCGGCGCTGAGCTCTTCGAGTACCTGGAGGTAGACCTCGTACGGCTGGTCGCCGCCGCCGTGTTCGGAGTCGTAGGGCAGGCCGAGCAGACCGGACTCGGAGAGCAGGGTGAAGACCTCGCGGGGGAAGCGGCCCGCTTCCTCCTCCTCGGCCGCCCGCGGCGCGATCTCCCGCTGGGCGATGTCGCGGACGAGGTCGATGAGCTGGCTGGACTCCTCGGTGGGCAGTCGGCGTTCGACCCACTGCGGGGCACGGTCGGACATGACGGCGCTCTCCTCCCTGTCGGGCGTTGCGGCGGTCGCGCGCGCGGGGTGTGAACGGCGCCGCCGGGGGGATCTCCGGGCGATGCCCGAAATCACTTCTGCCCAGCCGATGTTGCCCTCCCGGATTACGAGAGGCGCAGGCAGGCGGCTGTGGCGGGTCGAGTATGCCCGATCGGACGGCATCCGTCACCGGTTGACCGAACATACGGATCAACGGAGTTCGGAAGCCGCGGAGATCGACGGGATTGGTACGAACCATCGACCCGACCGGTCCGGTCCGTCCGTGGTTCCCGGCGGACTGTTTTTATGCGTTCATGCCAAATCCATACGCGCGCCGGAGACGCCGAGGGGCGGGGAGCCGCTCGGGCTCCCCGCCCCTGTCGCGTGCGTACGGCTCAGAGCAGGCCGAGCTGGGTGACGAGCATGGCGACGACGACCACGAGGGTCCAGCCCAGAACGTGCTCCAGCAGCTCGGGGCCGTCGTCGGGTCCGCCGGTGCGGGCGCGGCGGCGGGCAGCGGTGAGGGGGGCGGCAGTCGCGGTCATGGCATCTCGTTCGGTCGGCCGGCAGGAGGAGCGCCCAGCTCCCGGCCGGGCTCCGACCACAGTGCCAGTCCGGCGGGCCCGGGGGTAGAGATGTCCGTCACCGCCCCGGGACGGGCCGGTGGGTCCCGGACCCGCCACCGCCCCCGCGACGTGCGCAAACCGTACGAGCGGGGAGGCGGGGCGCCGGCCTCCTGTGCCGGAGACCACACCCGCCCCGCCACCCCGCCGCAGGGGATCAGCGCACCTCGTACGCCCTGATCATGGTCTGGCTCACCCGGGCGCCTTCCTTGTCCGTGAGCGTGACCCGCAGGTGCACGAACGTGCCGGCGGGGGCGTCACCCGGAAGCAGCGCCCGCCACCCGTCACGGGAGTGCGTGGCGGAGGCGTCGTGCCAGTCGGTGACCGGGTCGACGGTGGTCTCGGTGCCGTACGCGTACTCCAGGCGCACCTTCTCCAGCGTGGCCGGCAGGACGGCGTCGTCGGTGACGGCGCTCAGGCCGATCGTGGTCGGCTCCCCCACCGGCCGGGAGTTGCGCAGGTCGGACGGTACGTCGAGCACCGGGACCAGCAGGTGCTGCGCGCCCTGGACCGACGCGTCGGTGGTGAAGGCCCACTCGGTGGCGTAGGCGAGACCCGTGCGGTCGAGCACACCGGCACGGCGCTGCCACCGCTGCCGGAACGTCACTTCGGCCTTCTCGCGGGGCAGGTCGTAGGTGCCGGAGACCGGGTTCTGCGGCTCGCCGTCGACCAGCAGCTGCCGGGTGCCGTAGTCGAGCGGCCCGAGGGTGGAGTCGTGCCCGCCCGCGTCACCGAACGGGGCGACGGCGAAGCCCAGGCGGTTGCTCTCCCGGGTCATCAGCGGCTGGGCGTAGGTGTTGCGGACGGGGCCGTAGGGCGACTTGTACCACTGGGACGTCGTACGGCCCTTGTCCATCTCACGCGGTCCGTCGTAGGCGGTGTTGTACGGCCCCAGGTCCCGGCGCATCAGGGTGGTCCACGTCAGCCCGTCGCTCCCGGACGGGGTGAAGTACTCGGTGCGCTGCTGCGGCGCGTGCAGGGGCAGGGTGGTGCCGCCGGCCCAGACCGCGGGGATGCCGGACGCGCCGACCTTGACGTCCGACCAGTACGTCGCGTCGTCGGTGCCCTGCACGTGGTAGCGGGCGTCGGTCTCCGCGAGGTCGCGGTCACGGACGCGCTGGGTGCCGGTGCGGATCGAGCCGTGCGAGGCGTAGGCCAGGTTGTAGACGTACGGGCTGCGGTCGGTCGCGGTACCGGACCAGGACAGGCTGACGTCGCCCTCCTCCAGCGCGGCCCTGATCGCCCGCGAGTCGGCCGCGGTGATCGTGGCCTGCGGGACGCCCTCCTGGCCGGTCAGCTGGAACCGGCCCTCGTTGTCCGGGGACGCCGCCAGCACACCTGCGGCGCCCGCCTTCTTGGCGGCCGCGGCCCAGATGAAGGCGTTGCCGCCGCCGGTGCCCGCGTCGACGAGCGCGATGCGGCCCGTCAGGTCGTGGGCGGCGAAGTTCGCCTCGATGCCCTTGCCGATGTACGTGACCGGCGCGGAGCCCTTGCCGTCGAACTCGGTCCCCTTCTGCACCGGGAGCGAGTCGAGGACCCGGCCGCCGGTGATCGTGAGTGCGGCGCGCGGCGCGGTCTGCCGGGTGGAGGCGAGGAAGGTCAGCCGGTCGTCGCCGTGCACGGTCTCGGCGTAGATCCCCTTGACGTAGGACGGCACGGAGGTGAAGTAACCGGCCCGGAGGCGACGCGAGTCGTCGATGCCGAGGGCGAGGCCGATGGCGAAGCCGGCGCTCTGGCTGGGGCGTTCGGTGTCCCAGGAGACGCGCTGCGCGTCCCGGGCGTCGAGCGTGACCTCGGTGTCGCCGGAGACGGTCAGCTTCTCGCGGTAGAGCTGGCTGACGGACTCGACGCTGCCGATGTCGCCCGGCTCGTCGCGCGTCATGATCAGACCGCTCAGCGAGTAGGTGCCGATCGGCACCCGGATCGTGGTGCTGCCCGCGTCGGGGTAGCCGATGGTGTAGCGCATCGCCGTGTCGCGGTGGTCGTCGAACAGCTGGAAGGCGGACGGCGAGGACGCCGGGTCGCCGTGCCGGTCCAGACCCTTGACGGTCAGGTCGGCGGACGGGACCTCCATGTGCACGCCGAACGGGACGGTGACGCGGACGCCGTGCGCCCCGGTGGCAACGAGGCGGCCGGTGACGGTGCCGTACGCCCCGGCGGAGAGCCGGGCGCCGGGGTCGATGCGGACCGGCACGTCGGCGGTTCCCCCGGCCGGGACGGTGACCGTGGTGCGGCCGGCGCGCGCGAAGCCGGAGACGCGGCTGCCGTCGTCGCCCCGGACGTCCTCGACGCGCAGGCTCAGGCGCACGTCCTTGGCGGTCACGTTCGTCAGGGTGACCGTCTTGTCCACCGGGTCGAGGTCGCGCTGCGGGTACGCGAAGTCACCCAGGCGCGGCACGGGCGGGGCGGTGACCGGCTGGGACACCGCGCGGGCGACGTCCATCGGGCCCGCGCCCTGTTCCAGGACGGGCGCGTCCGTGGCCTTGGCGGACGAGGTCAGCAGGGCCTTGACACCGGCCGGGGTCAGCTCCGGGTGCTGCTGGAGCAGCAGCGCGGCGCCGCCCGCGACGTGCGGGGTCGCCATGGAGGTGCCGGACATCTCCTGGTACGCCTGGTCGCCGCGCCCGCCGGAGTTGGCGGCGACCACGCCGACGCCCTGGGAGGCGATGTCCGGCTTGGCGCTCACACCGTCGACGGAGGGGCCTCGGCTGGAGAACGACGCGGTGGCGTTCTCGCGGTCGACCGCGCCGACGGTCAGGGCACTGGGCGCGCAGCCGGGCGTGGAAACAGAGCCGTGCACCGAGGCGTTGCCGGCGGCTATGACGAACAGGGCCTTGTCGCTGAGGCGTTCCACCGCTTCGACACCGGGTCCGGCGCAGGCGGTGTCGCCGTCGGAGCCGAGCGACATGGAGACGACCCGGGCGCCCTGGTCGACCGCCCATTCCATGCCGTTGACGATGCCGCTGAGACTGCCGGAGCCGTCGTCCCCGAGGACCTTGCCGATGAGCAGGTCCGCCTCGGGGGCCATGCCCGCGTAGGCGCCGCGGGACTCGGCGCCGGTGCCGGCGACGGTGGACGCGGTGTGGGTGCCGTGGCCCGTGCGGTCGTCGGTGGCCGGGGTGCCGACGAAGGTCTTGCTCGCGGCGACGCGTCCGGCGAGGTCGGGGTGGTCGGCGTCGACACCGCTGTCCAGGACGGCGACCTTGACGCCGGAGCCGTCGAGCCCGGCCCGGTGCGCGGTCGTGGCGCCGGTGAGGGGGACGGTCGGGGTGCCGAGGTCGCTGACGGCCGTGCCCTTGACCTTGGCGTCGAGCCAGATCTTGCTGACGCCGCCGGCGGCCCGGGCGGTCCGCGCGGTGCCGGGGGCGAGCTTCTGCCAGGCGTCGGCGGCGGACTCCTTGCTGATGGCGAGGCCGGCGCCGCCGATGGACTCCAGGGTGGCGGTGGTCCGGGTGCCGGGGACGGCGGCGCCGCGCAGGCTCCGGCCGCCGGCGTACTCGACGACGACGGGCAGGGTGTCGGTGTGGGCGTCGTCGTATCCGTCGGCGACGAGCCGGCCGATGTCGAAGAGCGAGGCGTCGACGAGGCCGGCGTCCACCAGGCGCTCGACGCCCTGCGGGAACACGTAGGTCCGCCTGCCGTCCTGCCAGGTGGCCGCGGCGTGTCCGGTGCCGTCGCCGTCCCGGAGGCCCGCCGTCAGGACGCGGCCGGCGCCGTCCACGCGGGCCTCGACCACGTCACCGGTGATCAGGGTGACGGTCACCGCCCGGCCGCCGTCAGCGGTGCTGAGCGGTTGGGTGCCGTCCGCCGGGGTGCCGGCGGAGGCGGCGGGGGCCACCGCCGCGAGCAGGGCGGCGGCGGCGAGTCCGGCGGCGGTCCGCTGCCATGGCCTCGTAGGTCTCATCGATGGTCTCCAGAAAAGAAGGTGTCCGGTTGCCTCGGAGGGAGGCGCCCGGTGCCCAGCAGCGTGGCCAACTCCGCAGGCCGATGGGGATTTTCGGGCTGGCGAGTGACTGCCATGGCGTAATCCCGTCAGGCGGCGGACACCCGGCGTTCGCTCCGCACGGGGGGTCCGTTGTCCGGCCGGTCCGCAGGTGGCGACACTTGTGCCATGTCGTCCCATCCGGAAGTGCCACCGTTCCCGCCGCCGGCCGAACCGCTCGCAGGCCCGCCCTCCGCCTCCGTCCGCTCCTCCCTGGCCCGGCTCCAGGAGGACCTGCGCAGGGCGGACGACTCGCTGGCGCGGCTGCTGGGGGCGTGGCGGCCCGACGGCCGGGAGGAGCCGGGGCAGTTCATCGAGTTCTGGGAGGGCCGGGAGGCTCAGGCCCGCCGTCTGTACGAGCTGGAGTACGGGGCCCAAAAGTCCCTGATGGGGTTCCAGTCGGGGGCCAACACGGTCGCTCCCGTGCCGTCCACCCTGGCCGCCCCGGAGGGGGGCGAGGGGGTGGCGGGTCCCGTTCCTCCGGAGGGCGAGGCGGCGGCGGAGGCCGGCGACGAACCCCCGCTGCGCAAGGACGGCAATCCCCTGGCCGCGTACCGGGTCGTCGTGGACCGGGCCTTCCTCACCGAGCCGGCGGCGCTGCGCGCGCTCGACGAACGGCTGGCGGCCGGTCATCAGGTGCGGATCGTGGACCAGCCCCTGATCAAGCTCCTCATAGCGGACAACGAGACCGCGATGGTGCAGCTGGAGGCGGGCCGGTCGATGGTGCTCGGGCCGCCCGTCGTCCGGTTGGCGGTCGAGCTGTTCGAGTCGGTCTGGCGGCGTTCACGTCCCTATCTGCGGGAGGACGGCGACCTGGACCCCACCGACCGCAGGCTGCTCCAGCTGATGCTGTCCGGGCTGACGGACGCGGCGACGGCCCACCAGCTCGGCACGTCGCCCCGTACGGTCCAGCGCCGGCTCCGCGCCCTGATGGACACGGCCGGCGTCTCCTCGCGGGTCCAGCTCGGCTGGTACGCGATGCGCAACAACTGGGTGTGAGGAACCCGTCGTCCCGGGGCACCGGCGTGTGCGGCGCCCCGGGACGACGAGTCGTCACATCCGTTCGGTGTAGTACTCCAGCGTCTTGCCGTGCAGCCGCTTCACCGGGTCGGTGACGCGGTCGGACATGGTGTTGTGCTGGAAGTAGTTGGTCGCCACCCAGGTCAGGTCCTTGCCGTCGACCGTGCCGTCGTGGTTGATGTCGGCGGCCCGGTTCGCGGTGCCCCGGGCGTCGTACACGGCGGCGGCGTCGCGTACGTCGATGACGTCGTCCCCGTTCACGTCACCGGCGACCAGGGACGCCACCGAGGTGGCGCTGGTCCCGGCCACGGCCCCGTAGCCGCGCAGGCCGAGGTCGATGTCCTCGGTCCAGGTGAAGTGGCCCGGCACCCGGACCTCCAGGCGGTAGGGCTTCTCGGCGGGCTTCAGGCCGCCGGCCGAGACCCGGGCGGCCGCGTCGGCCGTCAGGGGGTGCCGGGTGCCGTCCGGGGCGGTCAGCTCGGTGCTGATGCCGTCCAGGCTGTAGTCGCGCTTGGCGTCGTAGGCGTAGTCCCTGGTCAGCAGCGCCTCGGCGGCGGGCCGGGCGTTGAAGGAGGACTGCTCGTTCAGCAACCGGACCCCGCCGTAGAACTGGATGTTCAGCGGCACCTTGGTGCCCGCGGTGTCCATGGCGCTGGTGGTGCCCGTGGAGAATCCCGCGGACGCCGCCCAGTGCTCCCCCGTCACCTCGTACGTCACCTTGAGCAGCGGCATCGAGTCGGCGGTGAGTCCCTTCGGGTCCGAGACGTCGAAGGAGACGGTGCTGTACGACGACGAGCCGGCGGAGACCGCGGTGGTCCTGATCGCGGACGGGCCGTGGGCGGCCAGCTCGGCGGTCGGCTCGATGCCGGTGATCCGGATGTTGCGGTCGTCGTAGCGGATCTGGGAGGTGAAGGACTTCCAGTTCTTCAGGTCGTGCGCCGTGAGGGTGTACGTGACCCGGTCACCGGCGCGCGCGACCGCCTTGTCGGCGTCGGCCACGACGTACGGGATGCCGTCCTTCATCAGGTTCACCACACGCACGCCCCCGATGTTTCCGGCGGCGTCCGTGGGCCACAGCTTGACGAAGGTGGTCGGCGGTCCGGCGGAGATCGGAATCCGGAGGTCGACCTTGCCGTCGGCGTCGGCGTTGACGTGGCCGGTCGGCGCGTTCGGGCTGTACGTGGAGTAGTACAGCGCGTTGTCGTCCTGGCCGATGTCGAGCCCCGCGTCGTGGATCGCGTCGGCCTCGGCGTCGCGCAGCCGGCCGGAAATGGCGAAGGACGTGGCGTCGGCCGGGCGTTCGACGACGACGGGGTGAGAGGTGTCCCAGGCGCCGTACGTGTCGTCGTAGGCCGGGGCGTGGGAGTCGACGTAGATGTCACGCAGCACCGAGTCGGTGGCGCCGAAACCGTCGGTGCCCACGATCCGCAGCTTGTAGTGACCCTCGTCGATCCAGCGGCCCCGGGGCTCGAACGGGGTGGCCTCGCGCCCGGTCAGCGGGTGGTACCAGCCGCCGACCGTCGCCGGGCCGTACAGGACGCCCTCGGTGAGACCGGTCGTGTTGATCCCGCCGATGTAGCCGAGGTCCTTGCCGTCCGCGTCGGCGAGGAACACGTCGACGCTCCGCAGCTGCCCGGCCATGCGCAGGTTGAAGTTGGCGGCCCCGCCGCCCACGGACCCGGCGTCGGAGAACTGGTTGGTCGAGATGACCGGCTTCGTCATGTCGATCTCCGCGAAGCCGGACTCGGCGACCCGCAGCCCGAACGGAACCCGGAGCGTGTGGAGTCCCTCGCCCTGTACGGGGGTCAGGGTGACGAAGCCCTCGTAGTAGCCCGCCGGCGCGTCGGCCGGCACCTGCAGGGTGGTGCGGACGGGCGTGCTGCCGTGCGGCTTGGTGGTGGCGTACGCGTCGGTGCTCAGGGTGATGCCCGCGGCGCGCGCGTCACCGGAGGCCCCGTTGCCCCGGGTGAACTCGGCGGCGACCTCGTAACGTGCCTTGGTGCCGCTGTCGTTGACCAGGTTCAGCCGCTTCTCGGTGCGGACGGACCGGCCGACCGGGAGCACACCGAGGTCGAGGGCACCGGTGCGGTGGTCCAGCTCGGACCGGGTGCCGTCGAGGGCGACGTACGGGGTCTTCGCGGGCACCTGGACCGACGTCTCGGTGTGCACGGCGGCGTACGGGTCGATCGCGCCGGCGCCCGCGTCGAAGACGCTCACCTCGCCCGGCATCGGGCGGGCGGTGTTCATCAGGGACATCTTGATGTCGTCCGGGGTGAGCCGGGGGTTGTGCTGGAGCAGCAGAGCGGCGGCCCCGGCCACGTACGGCGAGGCCATGGAGGTGCCGCTGAGCCGGGCGTACGCGAAGGAGTAGTCCCCCGTCTCCGGGGCGACGGTGTCGGCCGGAACGGACGAGAGCACGCTGACGCCGGGTGCGGTGATCTCCGGCTTGATGGCGCCGGTGCCGTAGACCGGGCCCCGGGAGCTGAAGTCCGCGAGGTCCCCGTCGCCCAGCACGAACGTGCCCGCCGCGGCGAACGTGAGGCGGGCGGTGCCGTCCGCGGTCCCGGCCGTCAGCGCGGCGCCCTCGGCCGCGGTGAGCGAGAAGGCCGGCACATAGGACGGGCTCTCGCCGATGTAGTTCGGGATGTGCCCCTCGGCGGCGTTGTCGTTGACGAGGAGGACGGCGACGGCGCCCATGGACGCGGCGCGGCGCACCTTCTCGTCCAGGGTGATCCCGCCGCGCTTGACCAGGACGGCCTTGCCCTTGACGTCCTTGCCGTTGTAGCCGGCGGCCGTACCGGTGGAGACGTCGACGACCGGGCGGCTGCCCGAGGTCAGGTTGTCGAGCGCGGTGCCGAACGGCCGGGCGAGCAGCCGCCCGGTGACCGTGGTGGAGCCCGCGCCGATGCGGTACTCCGGCAGCGTCATCGGCTCGTCGTGCGCGCCCACGGTGAGCGGCAGGGCGGCGGCGCCCGGGGTACCGAGGGTGTTGGTCTTCGGGCCGCTGTTGCCGGCGGCGATGACCGTGGTGATGCCGGCGAGCACGAGGTTGTCGGCGGCTATCGCCTGGGGGCTGAGCGGGTCGTTGACGGACGCGCCGAGCGACATGTTGACGACGTCCATGCCGTCGTCCGCGGCCCGGTCCATCGCGGCCATGATGTCGCTCGTGCGGCCGCCGCCGTACGGGCCCAGCGCCCGGTACGCGTACACGGAGGCACCGGGCGCGACGCCGTGGGCCGCGCGCTCCTCCGACTCCGCGCCCCGGCCGGCGACGATCCCGGCGACGTGCGTGCCGTGCTCGGTGTAGTACGTCGAGCCCTGGTTGTGCTCGGCGCGGCCGGACGCCTTCCAGTCGGCGTAGGTCGTCTCCATCGGGTCGGCGTCGTCGTCGACGAAGTCGTAGCCGCCCTTGTAGGCGTCCTTGAGGTCGGGGTGGTGATAGTCGATGCCGGTGTCGATGATGCCGACCTTGACGCCCTCGCCGGTGAGGCCCTCGGCGTGCAGGCGGGCCACTCCGTCGTCGCCGTCCCCGGCGGTGCCGGTGGACCCGCCGTCGGAGGCCGGGGCGGGGCGGTCGAGCGCCTTGACCGTGGTGTCCGGCCAGACGGCGGTGACCTCGTCGTTGTCCAGGAGTTCGGCGACACGGTTGCCGGGGAGCGTGAGGCTCATGCCGTCGAAGCTGTGGGTGTAGGTGCGCTCCGGCTTCGGGACCGCCGTCTTCTTCCCGGCCTTCTGCCCCGCCTCGCCGGCGGGCTGCGCGAACATGCCGTTCAGCGCGGTGCGGAACTTCTCGTGCGCCTTCGTCACCGCGTC
This sequence comes from Streptomyces sp. NPDC019224, assembly GCF_040632605.1. Lineage (NCBI taxonomy): Bacteria > Bacillati > Actinomycetota > Actinomycetes > Kitasatosporales > Streptomycetaceae > Streptomyces > Streptomyces sp. NPDC019224. Next base: position 51,899 of record NZ_JBEYCF010000029.1, read on the forward strand.
GCGGGCCGCGGCCTCGCTGACCGTACGCCCCTCGGCCGCGGCGAGCAGACGCGCGGTCCTGGCGGGCGGGGTCTTCAGCTGGACGATCACGTCGACCGGCTCGCTGCTGCGCAGCGCGGCCTTGTCGGTGAGGTGCAGGCCGCCCATGTCCAGGCCGGCCATGCGGTGCAGGGCCTGGAGCTCCTGGTCGTCGAGGGAGGCGAGCAGGGCAGCGGCGTTCGGCGCGCCGGCCGGGGAGGGGGCGGCGAGGGCGACGGGGGCGGTGGCCGCCAGGGTGGCGATCACGGTCGCCGCCGCGGCCAGGGCCAGGTGTCTGCGCCCTGGGGGGTGCGTCATGGTTCGTGGCTCCGCTCTGGGCAGGGTCGGGCGGTGTCCCCCGCCTCGTGAGCGGGAGACGGACATCACATGATCGTCAACGCGTGGGCCGCGGATTGAGAAGGGGAACCACTGGCGAGATCCCGCCTGTCGTCAAGTCGCCATCGAAGTCCGGCGAGTTCGCTTCTGGCGACAACCCGCCGTGTCACACATCCGCCACCCGTATGAGCTGCACGACCCCGGCGCGACTCGGTAGACCCGTGCCCACGACCTCTCCGCCGCCGCCCCGGCAGCGGCGGGAGCTCACCGACGTGGTCCCGGTTCCGCCGAGGCCCCCGCCATGCGAAAGGGCACTCATGTCCCGCCCCACCACCCCGCGCCGCAGACGCCGGTTCACCGCCGCCGTCCTCGCCGCCGGCCTGACCGGCTCGTTGCTGAGCCTGTCGGCGCTTCCCGCCCAAGCCGCCGATGTGCCCGACCCCTTGGGCGCGGCCGTGCCCGACGCACCCAAGAAGGCCCTGGCCTCGCAGCGCGACAAGCTGGGCTCGCACGACCGCACGCTGCTGCAGAAGGCCGAGAGCAAGAAGGCCAAGACGGTCACCGTCCTGCTGGCCACCGGCGAGGGCGACACCGAGGCCCTGCGCAAGAAGGTCGCGGACCTCGGCGGCCGGGTCGCCAGGGCCGACGACAAGCTCGGGTACGTGCGCGCCACCGTGCCCACCGGCAAGGTCGACGCGCTCGCGGCGCTGGCCTCGGTCCGGGCGGTGGACCTGAACGAGACCTTCAAGATCCCCGCCCCGTCCCCGGTCACCACCGAGGACAAGAAGGCCAACGGGGACAAGAGCGCCGGGGACGGGAGCCCCACCACCCCGGAGGCGCCCGGCCGCACCACCCCGGCGGACAACCCGTATCTGCCCGTGGCCGAGACCGGCGCGACCGGCTTCACCGCCGACCACCGCACCTGGGACGGCCGGGGCGTGACCGTCGGCATCCTGGACACGGGCGTCGACCTGTCCCATCCCGCGCTGCGCACCACCACGACCGGCGAGCCGAAGATCAAGGACTGGGTGACCGCGACCGACCCGGTCACCGACGCCGACCCGACGTGGCTGGAGATGCGGCTGAAGGTCACCGCGAAGAACGGCACCTTCCGCTACGGCGGGGTGGACTACAAGGCCGCCGACGGCGACTACGAGTTCCAGCTCTTCTCCGAGGCCGACACCTGGGGCGGCGAACTGGGCGGCGACGTCAACCGGGACGGCGACTACAAGGACAAGTTCGGTGTCCTGTACCGCAAGGCGGACCACCGGGTGTGGGTCGACGCCGATCTCGACCAGGCGTTCGGCGACGCCGATGTGATCGAGCCGTACGCGAAGTCCGGCACCTGGGGCACGTTCGGCAAGGACGACCCGGCCACGGCCGTCGCCGAGTCGATGCCGTTCACGGTCGAGTACCGGGACGACGTGGACCTGTCGGCGCGGGGCGGCACGAGCACCGGCAAGAAGGCCGACTTCGTCAACATCGGCATCGTCTCCGGCGCGCACGGCAGCCACGTCGCCGGCATCACCGCGGGCCACGGGCTGTTCGGCGGGAAGATGGACGGCGCCGCCCCCGGCGCCCGCGTCGTCTCCGAGCGGGTCTGCCTCTTCGCCGCCGGCTGCACCTCGTACGCCCTCGCCGAAGGCATGATCGACGTCGTCGCGGACAAGGGCGCCGACGTCGTCAACCTCTCCATCGGCGGGCTGCCCGCGCTCAACGACGGCAGCAACGTCCGCGGACTCCTCTACAACCGGCTGATCGACGAGTACGGCGTGCAGATCGTCTCGTCGGCCGGCAACGACGGTCCGGGCATGAACACCGTGTCCGACCCGGCGGTCGCCGAAAAGGTCATCGCGGTGGGCGCCTCGGTCAGCAAGGACACCTGGTGGGCCGATTACGGCTCGCAGGTGAAGGACCGCCAGTCGCTGTTCCCGTTCTCCGCGCGCGGTCCGCGCGAGGACGGCGGGATGAAGCCGGAGATCGTCGCCCCGGGCGCCGCCGTCTCCTCCATCCCGACCTGGATGCCCGGCGAGGGCGTGCCCCAGGCGGGTTACGAACTGCCCCCGGGCTACGGCATGTTCAACGGTACGTCGATGGCCTCGCCGCAGGCCGCCGGCGCCGTCGCCGTCCTGCTCTCCGCCGCGTCCGCCTCGCACGTCGAGGTGTCGCCCGCCGCGATGCGCACCGCGCTGACCAGCTCGGCGACGTACCTGCCCGGACAGCCGGCCTACGCCCAGGGCGCCGGTCTGCTCTCCGTGCCGGCGGCGTGGAAGCTGCTCGCCAAGGGGACCGAGCCGACCGCCTACTCCGTCGAGGCGCCGGTGTGCGGTGCCCTCGCGGGGATGCTGGCCACCCCCAAGTCCGGCACCGGCGTGTACAACCGCTGCTCCCCGGGCGACGGCGGGCAGGTGCTCCACCGCCCGAAGAACTACACGGTGGAGCTGACCCGCACCGGCTCCGGCAGCCGTGAGGCCCGCCTCTCCTGGCTCGGCAACGACGGCACGTTCAGCGCCCCGCGCACGGTGAAGCTGGACGAGGGCAAGGCCACCGCCGTCACCGTCCGCGCGCAGGCGACGTCCACCGGCGCGCACTCGGCTCTGCTGCGCGTCGACGACCCGGCCACGCCCGGCGTCGACCGGCTCGTCCCGGTCACCGTCGTGGCCGCCGCCGACCCGGCGAAGCCGTCGTACGCTGTGGCCGGCTCCGGCACGGTGGACCGCAACGCCACCCGTTCCGTCTTCGTCTCCGTGCCCAAGGGCGCGGCGGCGCTGAAGGTGGACCTGTCCGGCGTCACCCGCGACAGCCAGACGCGCTTCTTGGCCATCGACCCGCAGGGCATGCCGGTCGAGGACACCGCCGCGAGCCGCTGCTACGCGAACTTCTCGGACGAGGCCGCCTGTGCCTCCGGCTCGCGCACGTACGAGCAGCCCATGCCGGGCGTCTGGGAGTTCGAGGTGGAGGCGCGCCGCACCTCGCCCGTGCTCGCCAACCCGTACCGGCTGACCGCGACCGTGCAGGGCGTCACGCTGGACCCGGCGTCCTCGGTGGTCGACGAGGCGTCGCTGCACGCGGCGACCGAGAAGTCCTTCACGGCCGTCAACCGGTTCGCGCCGGTGACCGCGCACGCGGTGGGCGGCTCCCTGGGCGCGCTGTCCGAGGCGCACCCGACCGTCTCCCACCAGGACATGACCGGCAAGCAGGTCACGGTGCCGAGGGACGCGACGCGCCTGGAGGTGTCGCTGGGCAACGCCTCCGACCCGGACGCCGACCTGGACCTGTACCTGCTGACCCAGTCGGGGGCGCTCGTCGCCTCCTCCGTCAACGGCGGCTCCCGCGAGTCGATCGTGCTGGACAAGCCCAGGCCCGGCTACTACCTGCTCTACATCGCGGGTACGGACGTGCCCTCGGGCAGCACCTCGTTCGACGTCCAGGACACGATGTTCTCCACGTCGCTCGGCTCGGTGACCATGGACCAGGACAAGCCGGTGCGCCTCACCACCGGCGAGTCGACGAAGGTCAGCGGCCGTCTGGTCGTGGACACCGTGCCGCCGGCGGGCCGCCGCCTGGTGGGCCGGTTCTCGCTGGCGAGCGACACCGGCACCTCGCTGGGCAGCGCCGACGTGCTGCTCGGCAAGGTCGTCACCCCGCACGCGGAGATCACGTCCTCGTTCGGCCCGGCGATCGCCTTCGGCGTGGACGACACCGGCCGGGTGGCCGGCTCCAAGCAGGTCTCCGGCCGCGGCCGTCCGATGCGCTGGGACGCGGAGAACGGCATCACGCTGCTCGCCAACGCCGAGGCCCGTGACGGCCACGTCCTCGGCCAGAGCCCGTCCAAGGGGTACGCCACCGGTCAGCTGACGCTTCCCGACGGCGGCACCCGGCCCAGTTTCTGGGACGCGGACGGCAAGCTCACCGTCCTGCCGCTGCCCACCTGGGAGAACTACCGCTTCGCGCGAGGCTTCGCCGTCAACGACTCCGGTACGGTCGTCGGCAACGCCACGGGCAACGTCACCGACCCGGCCACCGGCCGCAGCCTCGAAGTGAACGAGGGCTTCGTCTGGAGCGCGGCGGACGGCTTCCGCAAGCTGCCGCACCTCACCGACCGGCGCAACCTGACCGAGCCGATGGCCGTCAACAACGCCGGCACGGTGGTCGGCCACTCGTCGAAGGACGGGCAGCGCCGCGCCGTCAAGTGGGACGCAGACGGCACGATCACGGACCTGGGCACGCTGCCGGGCATGGCGGACAGCTTCGCCCATGGCCTCAACGCCTCCGGCACCATCGTCGGCACCAGCGGTGACGACGCGTTCGTCATCAGGCCCGGCGGCACGATGACCCGGCTGCCCGACTTCGGCTTCGACGCGAAGGCGCTGCAGGTGAACGACGCGGGCTGGATCGTGGGCACGGCGCAGACCACGCCGGACACGGACACCGCGGTCGTCTGGGATCCCGAGGGCCGCATGTACGAGCTGTCGGCGATGACCGGCTCCTCGCGCTTCGTCCCGCTGGAGGGCATCGGCATCAACAACCGGAACGAGGTGGCGTTCTACGCCATGGACGTCCAGGACGGCGGCTTGACGAAGGTGGTCCTGGCGAAGCTCCCGAGCTGACCCGGTCGCACCACGGCGCCCCGCGGTCCACCGCGGGTTCCATCGATCCCCGCACCACCCTGGAGTTCAGGGTGGTGCGGGGATCGTGGGTTTCGAGGGGTCGAGGGCGAGGTTCTCCGAGGCGCTGCACCGGGAGGACGGCAGCCTCACCACTGCTGATCGGACAGCCGGCGTGAACCGCGATACGGCGTTCGGACGCCGCGGTCCCCGCCGCCCGGCGTGCCCACGACGACGTGCCCCGCCGGCCCGGACACCACTCGGCCGGCGTCACCTCAGACACACCAAGATCATCTCGCTTCTGACCATCGGTTACGGGAGAGGGCTCAGCGGCGTCGTAGCAGACCTGAGGGCCGAATGGTTAGGGTGAGTGCCGTCGCGGACGAGCAGACTTGGGAACTTGAGGCGGAGCTTGCGAGTGGGAAACACAGACCGTCTGCCCCTGCCTCTGAGGGCTGATGCCGACCGATGGATGACGGTCAGACCTCTTCGGAGGGTGCTTGGCGTCGTACACAACATCACATCGGCCACCCGACTCATCGATCTGCTCGCCGCCTTTTCCGGCGACGAACGGATTCACGTCATTTTCACCTGCACGGAGTCGTCCGCCCTCGACGGCAGCACAGCAGAATTCCTGAACTCCCGAGGCACGCTCACCATCCCATGGAAAACGGCGATTTCTCAGAAGTTCGACCTGGCCCTCGCCACCAACCGAGGCGGCGATCTCCATGAACTCCCCTTTCCGCTCATTGGAACACCGCATGGCGCGGGATACAATAAACGCTTG
>NZ_JBEYCF010000029.1:57745-92798 GCF_040632605.1 Streptomyces sp. NPDC019224
GAGCCGGGAGCCGGGAGCCGGGAGCCGGGAGCCGGGAGCCGGGAGCCGGGAGCCGGGAGCCGGGAGCCGGGAGCCGGGAGCCGGGAGCCGGGAGCCGGGAGCCTTCGGGCTGAGCGAGGAGTGGCTGACCCACCATGGGCGTGTCATCCCGTCAGCGATTGTCCTGTCGCACCAAGAGCAGCTTGAACGCCTTGCGGTGACATGCCCTCAGGCTGTTCCCGTCGCGGTCGTGGCCGGCGACCCCTGCATGGACCAGTTGCGCGCCTGCCTCCCCTTTCGCGAGAGATACCGACGGGCCCTGGGTTTGCATCCGGGCCAGCAGCTCGTGGTCGTCTCCTCCACCTGGGGAGAAGGTTCACTGCTCGGGTCCTCGCAGGCCGACGTCCTACGCCGCACGCTGGCCGAACTACCGGTGGAAGAATTCCGTGTTCTTGCAGCGATTCACCCCAACGCCTACTACGGACACGGGGCCTGGCAGCTGCAGAGCTGGCTGGCACCGCTCATGGACTCCGGGCTCATCCTGCCGAACCCGGAAAGCGACACCTGGAAGGCCGCGCTCTGCGCAGCCGATTTCTTGGTCGGAGACCATGGCTCACTGACCATGTACGGCACCTCATTGGGGATCCCCTGCATATTGGGGGCATTCGAAGAATCGAAGGTCGCGCCGGATTCCCCGATGGATGGACTCGGCAGAATACTGCCTCGCATATCAAGCGCCCATCCCCTTCGGCCCCAGCTGTACGCTGCCAGGACCCAGAAGAACAACCCCGCTCTCCGGGCCGTAGGACAGACCGTCACATCCGAGCCCGGCCGTTCCGCCGAACTGCTGCGGCGCCTGTTCTATACCTGGCTGCGACTGGACGAGCCCGAGTACCCCGCCACCTCGGCCGCGGTCCCCGTACCCGCAGGCCCATCCGTCGATCGCACCGGGCGGACTCCCTACGAGGAGGCCATGTTCGTCACGGCTTTCCTCAGAAGCGGCAGCCAGGGACCGACGGACGGCGAGGTGACCGTCTGCCGCTATCCCGCTGCCCGTCAGCGCGGGCAGGGCCGGCACCTGTCCTCGGCTCACCTCGCCGCCGACCGGGACGATCCGGTCCGGGCGTGGCCTCGTGCAGCCGATGTGCTCCTGATCCCGCACGAACGGATTCCCCGGCCGGACAACGATCAATGGCACACCTACGAAGCGTCCGTCGCCGGTTGCGGCATGGTCGCTGCGGAAACCACGGACCAGGGATGCCTGGCCAGTCTTCGTGACGGCCGAAAGGTACGGGTCACCTGGCTGCACCGACCCCCGTGGGCCACCTTCGCGCTCGCCGCCTCCGCCGCATACGCGTGGAACACGAGAGTCCACGCCACCGAGACCGTGCATAACGGGAGTTCGGAACGGGTCACCGTGCGCGCGGGCGACATCCCTGAGGAGGGAGTGCTGGAAATGGTGGACGTTCGCGAGCCTTCCCGTCTCTAAGGGCTGCCCTGCTTTCTTCTCGCTACTCCCCTTCCTGCTCTTCTGTCTCCAGGAGCTGTCGTGCTTCCTCATCACGACTGCTTCCGGTCTTGCTGAAGAGATCACGCGCCGTTGTCCAGTCCGCGACCGCTCGTCGGGGATCCCCCAGTGCGTGGTGAATGCGCCCGCGCAGCAGAAAGGCTGTCGCAGCCCAGTAGTCGGAGCCCACGCCCCGCATACCGTCCACCGCGCGGTCGGCCGCGGCAAGAGCCTCTTGCCGCTGTCCGCATGCGTGGCGGTCCTGCGCACGAAGCAGCTGGCACTTGGCGATGTTGAAGCGGTCCGGACCGGTCGGCAGATCGGTGAACTGTGCCTCCGCACCGCGCAGTTCACGCTCGGCGTCGTTGTGCCTCTCCAGCACGGTGTAGGTAGCACCGATGTGCAGGGCGAGGAGGGCGCGCCCCCGCGGATGGTCGACCCCCTCCAGCGCCGAGAGGGCACGGCGGAACAGACCGATCGCCTCGTGCGGGCGCTTCAGCTTCCGTTCGAGAAGGCCCAGGCCCTCCAGCACACTCGACTCCGTGCGCCGTTCGCCCTCACTGCGCACGGGAGCACCGACGTCGACCAGGCCCAGAGCCTGTTCGAAGTACGCACGGGCGCGGCGGGGATCGCCTTCCTCGACGGTCCATCGTTGGAGGTAGGCGAATGCCAGCTCGTAGGCCATGCGGGCCACCGCCAGCGGTTCCGCGGACTCCTGCGCCGAAGCGAGCGCGGTACGGCGCGAATCGATCATCCGGGCATGGTTTCCGGTCTTCAGGCAGTAGGTCCAGGTGGCCTGCGCCAGGCGCCATGCCTCGGAGTGGAGTCCTCCCTGTGCGGCCAGGTCCACGGCGGCGAAAATCATCGACTGGCGCCGCGCGAAGTCGCGCAGCACCTCCTTCTCCTCGCGCTCCCCGGTTTCGGCCCGTGTGAAGACGTTCATCGGCGCGTGGCACCAGCGCGAGGACAACGTCGCCTCGTCCTTCTCGGCGATACGCAGCAAGAGGTGGACGATCCGCTCGTGCACCGCCACCCGTTCGTCCGGGTGCTCGTCGCGTTCCGCGGCCATCGACGCATGGTCGTGGACCAGAGGAGGCAGCCGGTAGGCGTCGATGCCCCGCATTTCCACCAGGCCGGCGGAGACGAGCGAGCTCAGTGCCGCCCGCACGTCGCGGGTCGGCCGGTCCGACGCCAATGCGTACACGATATCCATCTGGAACTCCGCGTTCACCAGCAGACCCAGGCGCCGGTAGAGCTGTGCCGTTGGCGGGGCCATCCGCTGGTAGGAGAGGTCGAGGGCCTCCGGAAGCGGATTCGCGTCCCCCATGCCGAGCAGCTCCTGTCGGCCCGCCCTTTCGGCGAGCTGGGCGGTGACGTCTTCAAGAACGCCCGGAAGGAGCGGCTTCAGCTGCTCCGCGACCAGTCGCAGGGCCAGCGGCAGCGCCCCCACGGACTGGACGATCGATGTGAACCGCGCCGGGTCTTCCCGACTTCGGGTGAGCTTCACAAGAAGGTCCAGGGCATGCTCCTCCGGCAGCGGCTGGACGCGCAGTTCCCGGACGTTCGCAACAGCGGTGTGAAGGTCGTGCGGCTCCTGCTGTCCCGTCATCAGGACCACCCCGTAAGGCTGGTCCGTCAGCAGGTCCCGAACCTGGCGCGCCGTCCTCACGTTCTCCAGCACGAAAACGACCGGCCGGTCACCGAGCCTGCGGCGGACCAGCCACGCCAGGCCCGTCACGTCGGACGTCCGGCCCTCCGCCGTGACCCCCAGCTGTTGCAGCCACCCCTCCAGCACGGCTGCCGTCTCCGGGATGCGGCCGTGCCTCAGGCCGAGATCGGCCCTGAGTACCACCCCGCCAGGAGTGCCCCGATGCAGATGAATCCATTGAAGGGCCGCACTGCGCTTGCCCACGCCCGGCATGCCGCTGAGAAAGAAGGCCGTCAGGACGCCGGCGTCCTGACACGCACGCCAGTGCTCGTCCATGTCCCGCAGCAGCGCGCTGTTGTTGACGTAGGACAGCAAAGCCGCCGAGGCCCAGCCGCGGTCTTCGTTCCGCAACGCCTCGTCGACGGCTTCGCGCCCTGCGGCGACCGCGGAGGGCTGCTCGGCCAGCAACGACTCGGCCTGCCTGACCAGTTCCTCGCGCATCTCGGCAAGAGCGACCTCATCACCCGCCGCCCGAGCCTCCCTCACACGGCGGCCGATCGCCTCCAGCTCCAGCCCGGCGTCACCGTCCTCCGCGGCAGGCCCTCTCCGGAACAGGGCCACGGCCTTCTTCTTCGTCCATCCCACGGACTCCTTGGCCAACTCGGCAAAGAAAGCTGCCGCCAACTGGCCCGCCAGTACGGAAAGTCCCGGCTCCACTGCACCCCCGCCATAGGTCTCACATACTCCCTCCACGGTAGAGACCGCACACGAACGCCGCAGCCGTTCCGCGGATCCAAGGGGACCCGAGCACACCGGCCTGCGCCGGAGCCGGTTCGCGATCACCACTCGGTACCGGGAGCACCCCACGAAGTCGCCCACACGGATCGGAGGGGTGTACCACCCTCGCGGCCGGCGCGCCGGGCCAAGGGCCGGCCCGTGGCAGGCTCTCCGCCGTTTCCGCGGGGGCGGCTTCGCCACGGCCCGGGTGGACCGGTACGGCCACCTCGCACAGGACGGCCGGGTGGGTCGTCGAGGTGGCCGTGGCCCTACCTGCTCACAGCAGGCCGAGCGACCGCAGCGCGAGGTACTGACCCGGTGCTGGATCAGACGGCCAGTAGACGTAGCAGACCCCGCCCGTCCCGCTCCTGACCTTGCCGTTCGCGTCGTACCGCTTCGTGCGCAGCCAGATGGTCTCCCACTCGTGCCGCTTGTAGACGTGACGGACCGCGTCGTCGTTCGGGGAGGCCGGGTCGTTGGCGATCACGTCGCCGTCGGCGGTGAAGCCGATGACCGTCATCAGGTGGCCCGAGGTGCCGTAGCCCGCCCCGGTCAGCTCCTCCTTGAGGAAGGACTGGGAGGTGATGACCGGGATGCCGGCGCGGACCAGGGTCTCCACGTCCTTCAGGGAGCCGAGCCGGGTGACGGCGGCACTCATGTCGCGGTACGTGGCCGCGTAGGCGGCGTTGAACGGCCAGTTGCCGCAGCCCTCGTACTGGTTGTCGTACGTGAAGCGGGCGGCGTGGCAGACCTGGGGGTCCTGGAGGCCGGGCTCGACCCAGGCGAGGTCCTCGGCGGTGGGCCTGCGACCCCAGTACTCGATGATCATCTGGGAGGAGGTGGGGCTGCACCACGCCTCGCCGCCGTTGTCGTACTCCGGGTACTGGCCGACGTGGACGTTCTGCGAGTAGCGCGGCACCGGCAGCTCGCGGACCAGGCCGGGGGTGCTCGCGGGCACCGTGAAGCGGTCCGGGATGTCCGAGGCCATCGCGCCCAGGCGCCACACCGTCGGGGTGAGCCGGGTGCCCGGGGTGCGGTACAGGGTCAGCCGGAGGCGGTAGGACAGCAGGCGCAGGCCGCTCGCCGCGTCGTCCACCGAGAAGGTGTCCGTCCAGATGGAGCTCTTGCCGTCGCTCTGGTCGTCCACCGAGGTGCGGCGGATGTCCGCGTCACCGGCGGCCCAGCGGCCCATCACGTACCAGGGGGTATCGGTGCCGTCCGAGTAGCGGCCGCACAGTTCGATCTGGATCCAGGTGCCGGCCGGGGTCTCCGCGTTCCAGGAGGCGATCACCTCGGTCGCGGGGACGGACGAGAGGTGGGCCGATGAGGTCCAGGTCGCGTACTCCCACGCGGCGGTAGTGCCGGTGTGCGGGTCGGTGTAGTCCGTACGGCCCAGCGGGTGGGCGATGACGAGCCCCGCGCGGCGGCCGGCGGCCGCGCGGGTCCCGGCGCCGTGGCCGGAACGCCAGTCGGTGTACGTGGTCCAGGCGTGGTTGTCCACCGAGGGCGGCGCGGGCGTGTCGCGGTGCGGGGCGGCGGCCGCGGAGGCGGCGGACGACAGTGTGACGGCGCCGGCGGCCGCGGCGACGGCGGCGGCGAGCACGGTTCGGCGTGAGGTGGGACTGGGCATGGGCGAGACCCCCGGTCGTCTGCAGGAATTGGGGCTGCGGTGCACGACAGTGCGCCAACTATCGCGGTTCGCGTCCCTGTTCGGCCAGCGATTCGGCTCGTGCCGATCAATCAATATTGGTCTCCACCACTGGCGTGACCTGCGGCTGGGCCGAACGGCTTACCGCACTCCCCCGGCTCGTAGGCTGGGCGCATGAACGATCTCGCCCTCCACGCCGCCCGGCTGCGCGCCCTCCCGCCGTCCTGCGGGCCGGTGCGGCTGATCGCCGTCGACGGGCACGCGGGATCGGGCAAGAGCACCTTCGCCGGCCGGCTCGCGACGGCGCTCGGCGACGCGCCCGTGCTGCACCTGGACGACCTGGCGACGCACCAGGAACTGTTCGCCTGGACGGGCCGGCTGCGCGAGCAGGTGACGGGACCGCTCTCGCGCGGCGAGCCCGCGCGCTACGCGCCGTACGACTGGACGGCACGCGCCTTCGGGCCGGTCAGGACCCTGGAGCCCGCCCCCGTGATCCTGATCGAGGGGGTCGGTGCCGGCCGGCGCGCCCTGCGGCCCCTGCTGGCCCGGTTGCTGTGGATGGACCTCGGGGCCGCGGAGTCCTGGGAACGCGGCCGGCGGCGCGACGGCCCCGCACTGCGCTCCTTCTGGGACGGCTGGACCGCGGCCGAGACGGCGCACTTCTCGGCCGACCCGTCCCGCCCCTGGGCGGATGCTCTGGTACGGCAGTTGCCCATGGGGTACGAGTGGCGGGAGAGGTCCGTGGGACAGCGCCGGTAAACCGTTCCGTCACCCGGTGTGACCGGCTCGCGTCTCCGTATCGAGCAGCCGGAAATCGGCTCGGAAGTACCTCAACTCCGCTTGACCCGGGGGCGGTACAGGTCTTACGTTCTCAATATGCGGCTTTTCGGAGCCCCCACAGACGCGAAGCCCCCGGTTGTTCCCCCGTGATCGGGGGCTTCGTGCTGCGCTCCCCGCACCTCTCCGACCCCCTGGCCCTCACCCTGGGTCACGACGCGTCTTCGGCCTGCGGCACCCTTCGTCGGATACGCACCGCACAGGTACGATGCCTCTCGGTGCGGTCAATTCCCGTCCACGGCACAGTGATTCGGCGCGCCTCGGCGGGCCTTCGGGCGGCGGGACATCCTGGGGGCACGTTCGTGGGGGACCTGATGGACTTCGGCACGCAGGGCGCGCAGGCCCCCGCCGACCTCGCCTGGCTGCGGGGCGTGGACGCCTACACGATGGGCGCCTATCCGCAGGCCGAGGAGGAATTCCGGGCGGCCGTGGGCCAGGACCCCGGCATGGCGGACGCCTGGCTCGGTCTGCACGCGCTGCGCGTCGACACGACGTCGGCCCTGCTGCACATGCACCGCCACCGCGAGCGCTTCGGCGAACAGCGCGCCCGCCACCGGCGCACGCTCAACTCCTGGTACTGGCTGGGCTGGTGGGTGCAACCGGTGCTTGAGAGCCCGCGCGACCTGCTGCTGGCGCACGCCTCGCACTGGCTGGACGGCCGCCATGTGGCCGAGCTGGACCGGGCGCTGGCCGCGCTGCCGCCGGTGGAGACCGACCCCCAGGTCCGCTTCCTGCACGCCTGCCGCTCCTATCTGATCAAGGACTGGGAGCAGCTCGTACGCCACACCGAGCAGCTGATCGACGACCCGATGCTCGGCATCGAGGCGGGGCTGTTCGGCGGGATGGCACGGGTGCGGCTGGAGATGTACGGGCAGGCCGAGCCGATGCTCGCGACGGCCCTGATGCGCTGCCGCAGCGAACAGCCGCAGCGCAAGGAGCTGCGCTACTGGCTCGCCCGCGCACGCGAGGGCACCGGCCGCAGCGCCGCCGCCCTGCCGCTCTACCGGGCCGTGCACCGGATCGACCCCGCCTTCATGGACACCTCCGCGCGCCTGGCCGCCATCGCGGACTACGACGGACTCGACGGCTCCGACGACGTCTCCGGCCTCGCGGCAGTCTCCCTGACCGGCGTGGAGGCGGACGGGTATTACGCGGAGGCGGCTCCGTCGCCGGGCGCCGATCCGGCGGACGGCCGGGAGCTGTGGCCGGGCGGTGAACCGCCGGACCCGCCCGGCGCGGGGGTCTCCCCGCCGCCCGGCGGGGTGCGGGCGAGGGCCTCGGTCCCGGGGCAGCCGCCACCGCAGCCGTTCCCGGCCGGGCCCAGCGACCCGGAGCTGCTGGCCGAGGCGCTGGCCGAGCTGGAACGCATGGTCGGTCTGGAGCCGGTGAAGCGTCAGGTGAAGTCCCTGTCGGCCCAGTTGAACATGGCGCGGCTGCGGGCGGGCCAGGGGCTGCCCGTACAGCCGCCGAAACGGCACTTCGTCTTCTCCGGGCCCTCCGGCACCGGCAAGACGACGGTGGCCCGCATCCTGGGCCGGGTCTTCTACGCGCTCGGCCTGCTCGGCGGTGACCACCTGGTGGAGGCGCAACGGGCGGACCTGGTGGGCGAGTTCCTGGGACAGACCGCCGTGAAGGCGAACGAGCTGATCGATTCGGCGCTGGGCGGGGTGCTGTTCGTCGACGAGGCGTACAGCCTCTCCAACACCGGGTACAGCAAGGGTGACGCGTACGGCGACGAGGCGCTCCAGGTGCTGCTCAAGCGGGCGGAGGACAACCGGGACCACCTCGTCGTCATCCTGGCCGGCTATCCGGAGGGCATGGACCGGCTGCTGTCCACCAACCCCGGGCTCTCCTCGCGTTTCACCACCCGGGTGGACTTCCCCAGCTACCGGCCGCTGGAACTGACCGCGATCGGTGAGGTGCTGGCCGCGGAGAACGGCGACGTGTGGGACGAGGAGGCGCTGGAGGAACTGCGCTCGATCAGCGGCCATGTCGTCGACCAGGGCTGGCTGGACGAGCTGGGCAACGGCCGCTTCCTGCGGACGCTGTACGAGAAGAGCTGCGCCTACCGCGATCTCCGGCTCTCCGGCTGTACGACGGTGCCGACGCGGGACGACCTGGCGACGCTGCGGCTGCCGGACCTGATGCAGGCGTACGGCGAGGTGCTCTCGGGGCGCGGCCCGGTGGGCCGGGGCCCGCAGGAGCCGCCGGCGCTGTGAGCCGTACCGCCGGCCACCGGAAGGCTCCGGCGGCCGGCGGCACGGGTGCGGCTCAGCCCACCAGGGCCCCCGCCCCGTCCGGCTCCGTCCTCCGCTCCTCCGCGCGGCGCGGCTCCGCCACCCGGTGCGCCGGATCGCGTACCTCGCCGACCAGCGTCTCCAGGACGTCCTCCATCGCGACCAGGCCGAGCACCCGGCCCGAGGCGTCGGCGACCTGGGCGAGGTGCGTGGCAGCGCGCCGCATCACCGTGAGGGCGTCGTCCAGCGGGAGTTCGGCCCGTACGGTCGCCATCGGGCGCCACAGCTGCTGCGGCACCGCGCGCTCGCCGTCCTCCAGGTCCAGGACGTCCTTGACGTGCAGGTAGCCCATGAAAGGGCCGCCGCCCTCGGCGCAGACCGGGAAGCGCGAGAAGCCGGTGCGGACCGTCAGCTCCTCGATCCGGTGCGGGGTGACGGAGGGGTCCACCGTGACCAGCGACGCCCGGCGCAGCAGCACGTCGGTGACCGGCCTGCTGCCCAGCTCCAGGGCGTCCTCCAGCCGTTCCTGCGCCTCGGGTTCGATGAGGCCGGCCTGGCCGGAGTCCTCGACCAGGCGGTTGAGCTGCTCGCTCGTGAAGACGGCCTCCACCTCGTCCTTCGGTTCGACGCCGAAGAGGCGCAGCACGAGACGGGCACAGGCGCCGAGCGCCGCGGTGACCGGGCGGCAGAGCCGGGCGAAGCCGACGAGGCCGGGGCTGAGCCAGAGCGCGGTCTTCTCCGGCGCGGCCATCGCCAGGTTCTTCGGGACCATCTCGCCGATGACGAGGTGGAGGAAGACGACGAGGACGAGCGCCAGCACGTAACCGAGCGGGTGGATCAGCCCCTCGGGCAGGTGCACGGCGGCGAAGACCGGCTCCAGGAGGTGGGCGACGGTGGGTTCGGCGACGGCTCCCAGGGTCAGGGAGCAGACGGTGATGCCGAACTGGGCCGCCGCCATCATCTGCGGCAGGTTCTCCAGGCCGTACAGCACCTGGCGGGCGCGGGCGGAACCGGCCGCGGCGAGGGGTTCGACCTGGCTGCGGCGTACGGAGACGAGGGCGAACTCCGCGCCGACGAAGAAGCCGTTCGCGAGGACGAGGAGTCCGGCGAAGAGCAGCTGGACGAGGCTCATCGCACCGCCTCCAGGACGGCCGGCTCCGAGGCGTCCGCGCCGGAGGTCTCCGCGACGCGGACGAAGCGGACCTTCTCGGCGCGGTAGTGGCCGACCTGGCGGACCGCGATCCGCCAACCGGGGAGTTCGGCCCGGTCGCCGGGGGCGGGGATGCGGCCCAGCAGATCGGCGACGAGTCCGGCGACCGTCTCGTACGGGCCGTCGGGCACGTCGAGACCTATGCGGCGCAGGGTGAGGACCCGGCAGCTGCCCTCGGCGTCCCAGGCGGGCCTGCCGTCCTCGGGCGGGGCGGGGGCCAGTTCGGGGCGGTCGGCGCCCTCGGCGTCGTGCTCGTCGCGGACCTCGCCGACGAGCTCCTCGATGATGTCCTCCAGGGTGACGACGCCGGCGGTGCCGCCGTACTCGTCGACCACGACGGCGATCGGCTGCTCCTTGCGCAGTCGCTGGAGCAGCTGTTCGACGGGCAGGGTCTCGGGCACCAGGAGGGGCGGCACGGCGATCCGGCCGGCGGTGGTGCGCAGCCGGTCGGGAGCCGGGACGGCCAGGGCGTCCTTGAGGTGGATCATGCCGACGACCTCGTCGATGCGTTCCCGGTAGACAGGGAAGCGGGACAGGCCGGTGGCGCGGGTGAGGTTGAGGACGTCCTCCGCGGTGGCGGAGGTCTGCAGGGCGCTGACCTTCACACGCGGGGTCATGACGTGCTGGGCGGTGAGCCCGGCGAGCGACAGGGTCCGCACGAAGAGGTCGGCGGTGTCCTGTTCGAGGGTGCCGGCCTCGGCGGAGTGCCGGGCGAGGGAGACCAGCTCGCCGGGGGTGCGGGCGGAGGCCAGCTCCTCGGTGGGCTCGACACCGAGGAGGCGCACGAGCCGGTTGGCCGCGGTGTTCAGGGCGCCGATGACCGGCCGGAAGAGGCGGGTGAAGCGTGCCTGCGGTCCGGCGACGAACCGGGCGACCGTGAGCGGGCGGGAGACCGCCCAGTTCTTCGGGACGAGTTCGCCGATGACCATCTGGACGGCGGCCGCGAGCAGCATGCCGGTCACCACGCTGACGGTGGGGATCACGCCCTCGGGCAGGCCGGTCAGGGCGAGGGGACCGTCGAGGAGCTGGGCGAGCGCCGGTTCGGCGAGCATGCCGACCACCAGGGAGGTGATGGTGATGCCGAGCTGGGTGCCGGAGAGCTGGAAGGAGAGTTCCCGCAGGGCGTCGGTGACGGTGCGGGCCCGCCGGTCGCCCTCGGCGGCGGCGCGCTCGGCGTCCGCCCGTTCCACGGTGACGAGCCCGAATTCGGCCGCCACGAAGAATCCGTTGGCGAGGATGAGAAGGAATGCCGCGCTGAGCAGCAAGAGGGGGGTTGTCATACCGCCGCCTCCACGGAGGGGGCGGCGCAGGTACTACCGGACGATCCGTCCATTGCTGGAGGGAGTCACTCCTCGGGTCGCAGGAAAAGCCCCGCCGGCCACGGGGGCCTTCGGGCGGGGCGGGGCGCGCACGGGGCGCCACCGCCCTCCAGAGTAATCAACGACAGGCCGTACGGGGCAGGGGGCTCAGCCGTTGTCCGTGCCCGTGCCGCGGTTCTCGGCGAGGGCGCGGAGCGCCCGGGCGTCCCGGATGGCCTGCTGCTTGGCGATTCCGGGCTGGATGCCGAGGGCGGGCATGCTGGTGCCGTCGCTGAGGTCGAGGAAGACCCACGGGTCACCCACCCGCAGGTTGACACGGATGATCTGGGCCCACGAGAGGCGCCGGCTGCGGGTGAGGTTGACCACCGTCACGCCCTCCTCGTCCGCGACGACCTTGGGGCGGCTGAGCAGCGCCAGGACGCCGAAGAAGAGGAGCGCGGTGAAGACGAAGCTGACCCGCTCTCCCCCGCTGAGCTGTTCGAGGGTGAAGGCGACGACGGTGATGACGGCGAACATCACCGCGCCGACGGTCAGCAGGACCACCCGGGTGCGGGTCGGCCGGAAGGTGACCGGCAGGACCGGGACGCCGGGCGGGGGTGTGGGTGCTGACATGGTTCTTTTTCCGTCTCCCGCCGTCAGAGGCGGCAGGCGTGGATGGCGGTGGTGAGGATGGCGCGGGCGCCGAGGTCGTACAGGTCGTCCATGATCCGCTGCGCCTCCTTGGCGGCGACCATGGAGCGGACGGCGACCCAGCCCTCGTGGTGCAGCGGGGAGATGGTCGGCGACTCCAGGCCCGGGGTGAGGGCGACGGCGCGCTCCAGGTGCTCGACGCGGCAGTCGTAGTCCATCATCACGTAGCTGCGGGCCACCAGGACGCCCTGGAGGCGGCGCAGGAACTGCTGGACCTTGGGCTCGTCGCCGGGGGCGCCGGTACGGCGGATGACGACTGCCTCGGAGGTCATGATGGGTTCGCCGATGACTTCGAGGCCGGCGTTGCGCAGGCTGGTGCCGGTCTCGACGACGTCCGCGATGACCTGGGCGACGCCGAGTTCGATGGCGGTCTCGACGGCGCCGTCGAGGTGGACGACGGAGGCGTCGACGCCGGACTCCGCGAGGTGCTTGGCGACGATGCCCTCGTAGGAGGTGGCGATCGTCAGGCCGCCGAAGTCCTGCGGGCCGGTGATGGTGCCGGGCTTGGCGGCGTAGCGGAAGGTGGAGCGGGCGAAGCCGAGCTGGAGGATCTCCTCGGCCTCGGCGCCGGAGTCCAGCAGCAGGTCGCGGCCCGTGATGCCGATGTCGAGGCGGCCCGAGCTGACGTAGATGGCGATGTCGCGGGGGCGCAGGTAGAAGAACTCGACCTCGTTGGCGGGGTCGACGAGGACGAGCTCCTTCGACTCCTTGCGCTGCTTGTAGCCCGCCTCATGGAGCATCGCCATCGCAGGCCCGGAGATAGCACCCTTGTTGGGGACGGCGATGCGCAGCATGAGGTCGGGTTCCTTTGCGAAAGGTGTGGCGGGATGACGTACGGGAGGGTGCGGGCCTGGCTCAGAGGTGGGCGTAGACGTCGTCGAGGGTGATCCCGCGCGCGACCATCATCACCTGGACGTGGTACAGCAGCTGCGAGATCTCCTCGGCGGCGGCGTCCTTGCTCTCGTGCTCGGCGGCCATCCAGACTTCGGCGGCCTCCTCGACGACCTTCTTGCCGATGGCATGGACCCCCTTGTCCACCAGCTCGGCGGTGCGGGAGGTGGAGGGGTCGCCGTTGGCGGCCTTGAGCTGCAGCTCGGCGAAGAGCTCTTCGAAGGTTTTGTTCGCCATGATGTGCTCAGAATACGGGGTGCCCGGCCCGCACTCAGCGCCAGGGTTCGCTGACCGAGCGCAGTGTGGCGGCGGTGGCGACGGCGGCGGTGACCGCTTCGTGCCCCTTGTCCTCGTTGGACCCTTCGAGGCCGGCCCGGTCGAGTGCCTGCTCCTCGGTGTCACAGGTGAGGACGCCGAAGCCGACGGGGACGCCGGTGTCGACGGCGACCTGGGTGAGGCCGTTGGTGACGCCGTGGGACACGTATTCGAAGTGCGGGGTGCCGCCGCGGATGATCACACCGAGGGCGACGATCGCGTCGTAACCGCGTCCGGCCAGCACCTTCGCCACGACGGGGAGCTCGAAGCTGCCGGGGACCCGCAGCAGGGTCGGCTCGTCGATGCCCAGCTCGTGCAGGGCGCGCAGGGCGCCGTCGACGAGCCCGTCCATGACCTTCTCGTGCCACTGCGCGGCGACGACCGCCACACGGAGGTCACCGCAGTTGCGTACGGACAGTTCGGGTGCGCCCTTGCCGCTCATGTCTCTCCTGGCTTCTCTGTACGGGTGACTGCTACTGGTTGCCGCAGGTCGACGCGGTGGCGGCGTCGAGCCAGGGCAGGTCGTGTCCCATGCGGTCGCGCTTGGTGCGCAGGTACCGCAGGTTGTGCTCGCCGGCCTGGACGGGCATCGGCTCGCGGCCGGTCACGGTCAGGCCGTGCCGGGTGATCGCGGCGGTCTTCTCCGGGTTGTTCGTCATCAGGCGCAGGCTGCGCACGCCGAGGTCCTCGAGGATCCGGGCGCCGGCCGCGTAGTCGCGGGCGTCGGCGGGCAGGCCGAGCTCCAGGTTGGCGTCGAGCGTGTCGGCCCCCCGTTCCTGGAGTTCGTACGCGCGCAGCTTGGAGAGCAGGCCGATGCCGCGGCCCTCGTGGCCGCGCAGATAGACGACGACGCCGCGGCCCTCTTCGGTGATGCGGCGCATGGAGGCGTGCAGCTGGGGGCCGCAGTCACAGCGCTCGGAAGCGAAGATGTCGCCGGTCAGGCACTCGGAGTGGACCCGGACCAGGACGTCGTCGCCGTCCCCGATACCGCCGTGGACCAGCGCGACGTGCTCGACGCCGTCCACGGTGGAGCGGTAGCCGTACGCGGTGAACGCGCCGAAGCGGGTCGGGAGGCGGACCTCGGCCTCGCGGCGGACGGTGGGCTCGCTGGTGCGGCGGTAGGCGATCAGGTCCTCGATGGAGATGATCGTGAGGCCGTGCTTGCGGGCGAACGGCACCAGCTGGGGCAGGCGCAGCATGACGCCGTCCTCGCCCGCGATCTCGACGATCGCCCCGGCGGGCCGGAGTCCGGCGAGCCGGGCGAGATCGACGGCGGCCTCGGTGTGGCCGTTGCGCACGAGCACCCCGCCGGAGCGGGCGCGCAGCGGGAAGACGTGGCCGGGGCGCACGAAGTCGCCGGGGCCGGCCGTGCCGCCGGCCAGCAGGCGGAGCGTGGTGGCGCGGTCGGCGGCGGAGATGCCGGTGGACACGCCGTGGGCGGCGGAGGCGTCGACGGAGACGGTGAACGCGGTCTTCATCGACTCGGTGTTGCGGCCGACCATCTGGGGCAGTTCGAGCCGCTCCAGCTCGTCGCTCTCCATGGGCGCGCAGATCAGGCCGCGGCACTCGCTCATCATGAAGGCGATGATCTCGGGGGTGGCCTTCTCGGCGGCGATGACGAGGTCGCCCTCGTTCTCCCGGTCCTCGTCGTCGACGACCACGACGGGCCGGCCCGCGGCGATGTCGCGGACGGCCTGCTCGACGGGGTCGAGGGCGAGGTCCTCGGCGGGCGCTTCGTGATCCCGGGGCAGCCAGGCGGGCTGGGCACTCATACCGTGGCTCCTTCCAGAGCGGGTGTCCGCGTACGCAGCCACCAGTCGCGCATGCCCCACAGGACGAGGGCCCCGTAGACGACGTAGATCAGGCCGGAGAAGGCGAGGCCGCTGTGGAAGTTCAGGGGGACGCCGACCAGGTCGACCAGCAGCCAGGCGAACCAGAACTCGACCATGCCGCGGGCCTGGGCGAGCATCGCGACCAGGGTGCCGGCGAAGATGTAGGCGTCCGCCCACGGGCTCCAGGAGAGCGAGGGGAAGGCGGTGAACAGGGCCCCCACCGCGAGGGTGCCGACGGCGGCGCCGCCGAGCAGGTAGCCGCGCTCGCGCCAGGTGGCGAACCGTACGGCGATGGAGCCGTCCTGGGCCTGCCGCCTGCCGCGGGTCCACTGCTGCCAGCCCCACACAGCCACCGCGATCACGATGAGCTGCTTGCCGACGCTGCCCGCCTGGTGGACGGAGACGTTGGCGGCGACCAGCACGAGGCCGGACAGGAGCTGGGCGGGCCAGGTCCAGATCGAGCGGAGCCAGCCCAGGGCCAGGGCGAGCAGGCCGATCGTGTTGCCGATCATGTCGGACCAGATGATGTGCTGGTCGAGGACGGTGAACGCCTCGGAGTTCAGCCAGTGCAGGGCGCTCACTTCGGGTCCTCCCCGGTCTCCGGCGCGGCGTTGCCGAGCAGCCGCTCCACGTACTTCGCGATGACGTCCACTTCGAGGTTGACCGGGTCCCCGGGCCCCTTGATGCCGAGCGTGGTCAGCGCCAGGGTGGTGGGGATGAGGCTGATGGTGAAGTAGTCGGGTCCGGCGTCCACCACGGTCAGGCTGACGCCGTCGACGGTGATCGAGCCCTTCTCGACCACGTACCGGGTGAGGGCGGCCGGGAGCGAGATCTTCACGACCTCCCAGTTCTCGGAGGGCCGGCGCTCCAGGATGCGGCCGGTGCCGTCGACGTGGCCCTGGACGATGTGTCCGCCGAGCCGTCCGCCGAGCGCCATGGGGCGTTCGAGGTTGACGCGGGAGCCGGTCGTGAGGGCGCCGAGGCTGGAGCGGTTCAGCGTCTCGGCCATCACATCGGCGGTGAACTCGTGCTCGCCGAGGTCCACGACGGTCAGGCAGACGCCGTTCACGGCGATCGAGTCCCCGTGCTTGGCGCCTTCGGTGACGAGGGGGCCTCGCAGACGGAAGCGGGAGGCGTCGTCGAGCCGCTCGACGGCGGTGACCTCACCCAGTTCTTCGACAATTCCGGTGAACACTCAGTTTTCCTTCCGGGCGGGGCCGGGAACGGCGGTGACGCGCAGATCGGGGCCGATGCGGACGGTCTCCGTCACATCGAGGCGCAACGCCTCGGCGAGGGTGGGGATTCCGGCGTCGGCGAGGGCGGCGGGGCCCGCGCCGAGGAGGACGGGGGCGAGATAGCCGACGACCTTGTCGACGAGTCCCGCGGCGACGAAGGCGCCGGCCAGGACCGGGCCGCCTTCGAGGAGTACGGAGCGCACGCCGCGCTCGTGGAGGGCGGCGAGCAGGGCGGTCAGGTCGAGGCCCGGTCCGGCGGCCGCGCGGGGCAGGCGCAGGACGGCCTCGTCGGGCAGGTGGCGGGTGTCGGCGTCGTCGGCGACCGCGATCAGGGTGGGTGCGGAGGCGTCGAGAACCCGGGCGCCGGGCCGTACGGCGGTGGCGCGGGTGTCGACGACGACGCGCAGGGGCTGGACGGCGCCGTCGAGGCCGCGCACCCCGAGCTGGGGGTCGTCGGCGCGTGCGGTGCCGGCGCCGACGAGCACCGCGTCGGCCTCGGCGCGCAGCCGGTGGACGTCGGCGCGGGACTCGGCGGAGCTGATCCAGCGGCTGGTGGCGTCGGCGGCGGCCACCCGGCCGTCCAGGCTCGCCGCGTACTTCCAGGTGACGTGCGGGCGGCCCCGCCGGACCGAGGTGAGCCAGGCGGTGTTGCCCGCCTCGGCCTCGTCGGCGAGGAGGCCCGCCTCGGCCCGGACGCCGGCGGCGCGGAGGGTCTCGGCGCCGCCGGTGGCCTGGGGGTTGGGGTCGCCGACCGCGTACACGACGCGGGCGATTCCGGCCTCGATGAGCGCCTGGGCACAGGGGCCGGTGCGGCCGGTGTGGTTGCAGGGTTCGAGGGTGACGTAGGCGGTCCCGCCGCGGGCCCGGTCGCCGGCCGCGCGCAGGGCGTGGATCTCGGCGTGCGGGCCGCCGGCGCGCTGGTGGAAGCCCTCGCCGGCGGTCTGTCCGGCGGCGTCGAGGACGACGCATCCGACGACCGGGTTGGGGCTGGTGGAGCCGAGGCCGCGGGCGGCGAGCGCGATGGCTCGGCGCATGGCGGTGATGTCGGCTGCGGTGTCCACCGGGTCCTCCTGCCTCTTCGGGCACGGACTCCGGGGCCTGTCGATGACGACAGAAGGAACGGGAACGCACGACAGGGACGCCGGATGCCGGAAAACACGGATGGTCCGGTTGCCCGGAGTCCACCCGCCGACGGCGGCGTACCCGCGAAACGGCCCGCCGCGCACTGCCTCCCATCCGGACTTTAACCGTCGGTCCAGGAATCCCACCTGGTCAACCGGCCGCTGGATGCGGACGGGTCGCGGACTATAACCGCCGGTTCGGAATTGCACCGACCCCGGAGTGCGCTGCTACTGGTACCCGATCAGTGTGCCACGAGCGGGCATGAGCCAAACGGGTGAACGCTGTGGAGTGGCTCACAGACAGCCCGTGACAGCGTCTCTTTTCGGACACCCGCACAGGAAAGAACCGCGCTTGGTCCAGACCTATTGACGCACTGGTCTAGTCCTCTTAATCTCTGCGTCACCTCCGAGGAGCGGTTCCGCGGCGTGCGCACGCCGGGGACCAGGCACGACCCACCCCCCTTTGTCAGTTGTGTTCTGCCGACCTCCCCAGGAGGAACCGAACGTGCTGTCCCCCACCCGTGCGAGAGCCTCGCTCCTCGCCGCCGGCGCCGGCATCGCCGTGCTGCTGCTCGGCTCGCTCGCCGCCACCCCCTCGCAAGCCGCCGACCAGGAGTCCTGCCGCCCCGACGGGCTCTACGAGACGCCCGGCGTCGCCGTCCCCTACTGCTCCGTGTACGACTCCGACGGCCGGGAGAGGATGGGCGCCGACCACCCGCGGCGCGTCATCGGATACTTCACCAACTGGCGGACCGGCAAGGACGGCAAGCCCGCCTACCTCGCCTCCGACATCCCCTGGGACAAGGTCACCCACCTCAACTACGCCTTCGCCCACGTCGACGGATCGAACAAGCTCTCCGTCGGCGCGGACGGGCCGGAAAACGCCTCCACCGGCATGACCTGGCCGGGCGTCAAGGGCGCCGAGATGGACCCGGAACTCCCCTACAAGGGCCATTTCAACCTGCTCAACAAGTTCAAGAAGCAGTACCCGAACGTGAAGACGATGGTCTCGGTCGGCGGCTGGGCCGAGACCGGCGGCTACTTCGACGACAGCGGCGCGCGGGTCGGCTCCGGCGGCTTCTACTCGATGGCCACCAACGCCGACGGCTCGGTCAACCAGGCCGGGATCGACACCTTCGCGGACTCGGCGGTCGCCTTCGTCAAGAAGTACGGCTTCAACGGCGTCGACATCGACTACGAGTACCCGACCACCATGAAGGACGCCGGGAACCCGCTCGACTGGACGCTCTCCAACGCCCGCCGGGCCGGCCTGGTCAAGGGCTACGCCGCGCTGATGAAGACCCTGCGCGAGAAGCTGGACCGGGCGTCCGCCGCCGACGGCACCCACTACCTGCTCAGCGTCGCCGCCCCCTCGTCGGGATACCTGCTCCGCGGCATGGAGACCTTCCAGGTCCAGAAGTACCTGGACTACGTCAACATCATGTCGTACGACCTGCACGGCGCCTGGAACGAGTACGTCGGACCCAACGCCGCGCTGTTCGACGACGGCAAGGACGCGGAGCTCGCCCAGGCGAGCGTCTACTCGACCTCGCAGTACGGCGGGACCGGCTACCTCAACACCGACTGGGCCTACCACTACTTCCGCGGTTCCATGCCGTCCGGCCGTATCAACATCGGCCTGCCGTACTACACCCGCGGCTTCAAGAACGTGCAGGGCGGCACCAACGGCCTGTGGGGCAGGGCGGCTTCCACCGACTGCCCGGCCGGGGCGGGGCTGACCAAGTGCGGTGACGGTGCCGTCGGCATCGACAACCTCTGGCACGACCAGGACGCCGACGGCAAGGAGGCGCCCGCCGGCTCCAACCCGATGTGGCACGCCAAGAACCTGGAGAAGGGGATCGTCGGCGACTACGTGACGGACTACGGGTTCCCCGCGGACACGAAGCTGACCGGCACCTACGTCCGCAACTACGACTCCACGCTGGTCGCGCCGTGGCTGTGGAACGCCGAGAAGAAGGTCTTCCTCTCCACCGAGGACGAGCAGTCCGTGCGGGCCAAGGCGGACTACGTGGCCGACAAGGGCATCGGCGGCACGATGATCTGGGAGCTGGCCGGCGACTACGGCTGGAACGCGGCCGAGGGGCAGTACGAGCCCGGCTCCACGCTCACCTCGACGATGTACGACACCTTCAGGAACGCCGCGCCGTACGGGGCGAAGCGCTCCACCGTCGACCTGCCGGCGCAGGCGCTGGACATCGACGTGTCCTTCGGCCAGTTCCCGCTGGGCGACTCCAACTACCCGATCAGCCCCAAGCTGACGATCACCAACCACACGAGGGCGACGCTGCCCGGCGGCACGGAGTTCCAGTTCGACTACTCCACCTCGGCGCCCGCCAACGCCAAGGACCAGTCGGGCTTCGGCACCACGATCGTGCGCAGCGACCACACGGCCGCGAACAACGTCGGCGGGCTGAAGGGCGACTACAACCGCGTCTCCCTGAAGCTGCCGTCCTGGCAGAGCCTGGCGCCCGGCGCGTCGGTCCAGGTCGACTTCGTGTACTACCTGCCGACGTCCACGCCGTCCAACTGGACCGTGACCTTCGGCGGCAGGTCCTACGCCCTCGCGGCGGACCTGGCCCGCGGCACGACGGTCGTCGAGCCGGACACGGGCTCGACGCCGGCGCCCGGCCCGTCCGGCTCCACGGGGCCGAGCCCGGACCCGTCGGGCGGGGCGTGCACGGCGCCGGCCTGGAGCGCGAGCGCCGAGTACGGCACGGGTACGACGGTCAGCCACGGCTCGCACCGGTGGAAGGCCAAGTGGTGGACGAAGGGCGAGACGCCCGGGTCCACCGGTGAGTGGGGCGTCTGGCAGGACCTGGGCGCCTGCTGATCCCTCGGTCGGGTCCGGGGCGGGGCGCCTTGCGCCCCGCCCCGGACCCGACCACCCGGCGAGGGCGGCGCGTCCGTCGCCTCGAGCCCGTCCGGCGATCGGGGCCGGAACCGGCTCGCCCGGTACGGGGCAGGTCGCGAAGGCCCCGCGCCCCGGCGGCTCAAGCGCCGCCGACGCTCGCCCCCGCCGGGGCGAACAGCGCGTCCTGGGCCGCCTCGCGCGCCGCGAGCAGCGCTCCCCGGCGGACCGCCGTGCCGCCCAGCAGGGCCGCCCGCACCCCGGTGCGCAGCGGGGACATCGCGGCCAGCCGCTCCTCGACGCGCGCCGCCAGCGCGGCGCCCCCCGCGTGGCCCACCTCGCCGGAGAGCATGACGAGGCCCGGGTCGAGGACCGAGACCACCGCGGCGGCGCCCAGCGCGATCCGGTCGGCGAGGGCGTCCAGGAAGCCCTCGCCGTCGCCCTCCCCCGCGAGCGCCGCCCGCACGGCGGCCGCCGCGCCGGGCTCCTGGCCCGCCACCGTGACGGCGATGCCGTGTCCGGCGGCCAGTTCACAGAGCGCCGCGGAGCCGGCCAGGGAGTGGAAGCCCCCGTCGCAGTTGACGGCCGAGGGCGTGGCGGCCGTGCCCGGGACCGGCATGAAGCCGATCTCGCCCGCGCCGCCCGAGGCCCCGCGGCGCAGTTTCCCGTCGAGCATCACCGCCGCCCCCACCCCGTGGCCGAGCCAGAACAGGACGAACGTGTCGTGGTCGCGGGCCGCGCCGACGCGGTGCTCGGCGACGGCGGCGAGGTTCGTCTCGTTCTCGACGAGCACCGTCGCCGGCAGCCGCTCCTGGAGTGCCCGGACCAGGCTGCGGTGCCAGGAGGGCAGGCCGGTGCTGTCCCGCAGCTCTCCCGTGACGGGGTCGATCAGCCCCGGCGCGCCGATGCCGACGCTGTGCAGGGGAGCACTCCCCGCGCTGCGGGCGGTGGTCGCCAGCAGCGCGACGGCCTGCTCGACGGCGTCGTCCCCCTCGGTCTCACTGCCGATCGGCAGCGTCGCCTCGGCCAGCGTCGCGCCCAGCAGATCGGCGACGACGACGGCGACGCTGTCGGTGCGTACGTCCAGCCCGGCCAGCAGGGCGCGGTCCGCGACGATGCCGTAGAGCCGGGCGTTGGGCCCCCGCCGGTCGGCCCCGGTCTCGCCGACCACATGGATCAGGCCCGCGTCCTGGAGCCGGTCGACGAGGTCGGCGACGGTGGGCCGGGAGAGCCCGGTGAGTGTCTTCAACTGCGTGGCCGTCAGGGGACCGTCCTGCTGGAGGAGCCGCAGGGCCAGCCGGTCGTTGATGGCCCGGGCGGTGCTCGGTGATGCGGGCATGTCGGGATCCTTCCAGATCACCGCCGGGGCGAAGTCATGGGCGGTCTATTTATCAGGCAGGGTTCCTGATAGTTTACTGGCCGCATCGCGGAGAAGGACTTCAGGGGAGGGCACGGCGGCATGACAACGGAATCCACGGCTACGGTCTTCGGCACCGGCGAGGTGCGGCGGGCCAGGTACGCCGTCGCGACGGTCTTCGCCGTGCACGGGGCGGTGACCGGCAGCTTCGCGACGCGGGTCCCCTGGATCCAGGATCACGCGGGCGTCAGCGCCGGTCAGCTCGGCATCGCGCTCGCGTTCCCCGCGATCGGTGCCTCGGTGGCGATGCCGCTGGCCGGCGCGGTGAGCCACCGCTTCGGCGCCCGGACCGCCCTGCGCGGGCTGCTGGCCCTGTGGACGCTGGCACTGATCCTGCCCTCGCTGGCGCCCAACCTGCTCACGCTGTGCGCGGCCCTGTTCGTGTACGGGGCGTCGGCCGGCATGTCCGACGTGGCGATGAACGCGCTCGGGGTCGAGGTGGAGAACCGCCTCGACAAGTCGATCATGTCGGGGCTGCACGGCATGTGGAGCGTGGGCGCCCTGGTCGGGTCGGCCGCGGGCACGGTGGCGGCGCATGTGGGGGCGGACGCCCGGCTGCATCACCTCGTCGCCGCCCTCACCCTCACCGCGCTGGGCCTGGCCGCCTGCCGGTGGGTGCTCGACCTGCGCAGCGAGCCGGACGAGGAGCCGCCGCCGCGGTTCGCGCTGCCGCCGAAGTCGGCCCTGATCATCGGCGCGGTGGGCTTCTGCGCGGTGTTCGCCGAGGGGGCCAGCCTCGACTGGTCGGCGGTCTACCTCCGCGACACGCTGGACAGCTCGGCCGGTCTCGCGGCGGCGTCCACCACCGCGTTCGCGCTGACGATGGCGGTCGCCCGGATCGCCGGCGACCGGGTCGTCGACCGCTTCGGCGCGGTGCGCACCGTACGGGCCGGCGGAGTCCTGGCCACGGCCGGCGGGGTCCTGGTGGTCCTCGCCCCGCACGTGGCCCTCGCGATGTGCGGCTTCGGGCTGATGGGGCTCGGCATCGCCGTGGTGGTCCCGCTCGCCTTCGCGGCGGCCGGGCGCAGCGGGCCCAAGCCGGCCCAGGCCATCGCGGGCGTCGCGACGATCACGTACACCTCCGGCCTCATCGCCCCGTCGGCGATCGGTTCGCTGGCCGAGGCGACCTCACTGGTCGTGTCGTTCGGCCTGGTGTCGGTGCTGGCGTTCGGCCTGGTGCTGGGGGCGGGGGTGCTGCGGGCCGGGGACCGCAAGCCGACGGCCGGCGGCGCGGTCCGGGACATACCGGCGGCCGAGCCCCGCCCCTGACCCCGCCCGACGACCTGCAGCGCGCCGCCGCTACAGGTCCGACGCCGAACTCCGTCCACGCGCAGTCCTGGGCGTCCGCGCCCGTGCGTCCGGCCTGGTCAGGCCCCGCCGCCGCACCACCCGTCCGGCCGGGCCGGGTTCGGCCACCGGCTCCGGAGATCCCCGTCCCCGAGGTCCCCTCGCCGACGCCCAGAGCCCTGGCGGCCTGCGCGATCGGCTTCCCCGTCTCCCTCACGATCCGTACCGCACCCTCACGGAACTCAGGACCGTACTTCCGGCGCTTCTCCGCGTCCGCTCAGACGCGTACCAGAGGGGTGTCGACCAAGTGCTCGGCGAGGAACCACGCCTGGAGTTCACCGGTCCGGATGATCTGCGACACGAGCAGGTCGTCAGTGCCGTCGTCGCCCAGTTCGTTGACGCGGGCGGCAGCGTCATGAGCCTCGACGAGGATCGTCTCGTGGGCCTCCAACAGACGGGAGAGCATCGCCGGTACCTCCTCGACGCCGTCCGGGGGCCGCGGGATCGACGAGATCTCGGCAACGTGCCGGGGGTCGCCCACCGCGACGCCCCCCAGCGACTGCACGCGCTCGGCGAGGGTGTCGATCAGCTCAAGCTGCTCTCCGGCATGCTTGTCCAGCAGCAGGTGAAGCTGGTAGAAGGTCGCACCGCGCATCAGCCAGTGGCTCTTCTTGTACAGGCCGTACAGGATCGAGGTGTCCGCCAGGCACTTGTTGAGCCGCTGGCAGGAATACATTCGGGCGTCGTGGGACAGGCCAATCGGATACTGCCTGACTGTCCCGAACTCCTGTATCAGAGAACCCTTCTGATGCAGCTTCGGCTGACTTCCGAGCGTGTGGTTCGTGAGGGTGGTCATGGTTCGCCTCCTGTGGGCGCCGATGTGGTCTGCAAGCCGGGTTCGCCCGGCGAATGGCACGAGAAAGCACGTGTGGGTGACGTGGCCGGTACGGGAGAGCCCCATCAGGGCGCCGTCGCCCCTGTGCTGACCGCAGTCCGCGGTCCGGCCGGTGCGCGGTCAGTGACCGGCGGCGACGGCGCGCGCTGCCTTGTCGAGCAGATCGGCGACGGCGCGCGGGGAACTTGTCGCGACCGCGTGCGGTGCGTGCACGGTGACCGTGTGCGCCTTGGCGCGCGCGGCCATCCAGCGCTGCGCCTTCGGCGGGATGTTCCGGTCCTCGGTGGCGATGAGGTACCACACGGGCAGCGTCTTCCAGGCCGCCGCGGTGGCCGGCTCGTTCAGGGCCGCCACGGTGATCGGGCGCTGGCCGACGGCCATCGTCCGGGCGGTCGTCTCGGCGACGCCGGCCGCGAACTGCTGGGGAAAGAGGTCCTGTCCGATGACCAGTTCATCGCCGACGCCGCCACCGGGCAGCGGGTACTTCTGGACAACTGTGGTCCTGGCGAGCGAACTGCCCGGGAACTTGTCGCTCAGCGCGGCCGCGCTCTCGCCGACGTCCGGGACGAAGGCCGCGACATAGACCAGCCCCTTGACCTGGGCGGAACCGACTGCCGCCCGGCTGATGACGGAACCGCCGTAGGAGTGTCCCGCGAGCAGGACCGGGCCCTCGATACCGTCCAGGACGCTGCGCACGTAGGCGGCGTCACCGGAGACGCTGCGCAGTGGATTCGGCGGAACCACGACACGATGGCCCAGGCGCTGAAGCCGCTGCACCACGGGGGTCCAGCTGGAAGCGTCGACGAAGGCGCCGTGCACCAGCACGATGGTGGGGAGTTGCTTCTTGGGCGCGAGTTCCTCGGTGGCGGCCGCCGTATCCCGTGGAGCCGCGTGCGCGATGCCGGTGGCGCCGAGAGTGGCCGCACCGGCCACTGCGGACAGGGTCATGGTGCGCCGTGAGATCGATGTTCTCATCGTTGTCCTTCTGCTCGGAGTGGCTCGCCCGCGACTTCTGCGGGCGAGCCGTGGGCGCGGCCCCTGGGCCGTGCCGGAAGAGAACCGGCGGAGTTCCGGCGAACTACTTGGAGGTGGCCTCGATGGCTTTCTCGATGAAGGCGACGACCTTCTTGGGGTGCGCGAGCATGACCAGGTGCGAGGAGTCGACCTCGATGGTGGTCATGCCGGCACGTTCGTAGCCGAAACGCTCCACATCGGGGTTGATCGTGTGGTCCGAGGACGACACCAGGCCGAAGGACGGCTTCGTCTTCCACGCCGCGGCCGGAGCGACGTCCGCGAAAGCCTGGGCGGCCAGCGGCCGCTGCGAGACCGCCAGGACCTTCGCGAGCTCCGGATCCACGTCCGCCGCGAAGATCGCCGGGAACTTGTCGGTCTCCACCGACACGTCCGTACCCGGAGTCTCGGAACCCTCAACCGGGAAGGGCTTGTACACCAGTGCCGCCGCCAGGGCCGAATCCGGGAACCGGCCCTGCAGTTCGCCCAGGCTCTCGCCGACCTCCAGCGCGTAACCCGACAGGTAGACCAACGCCTCGACGTTCTCCTCCATGCCGGCCACCGTGATCACCGCACCACCGTAGGAGTGGCCCACCAGCACCACCGGGCCGTCGATCTGACGGACCACCGAGGCCACGTACCCGGCATCCCCGATCAGACTGCGATTGGGAACAGCCGGAGCGACGACCTTCAGTCCCCTCTTGAGCAACTCGGGGATGACAGCGGAATAGCTGGATGCGTCCGCGAACGCACCGTGCACCAGGACAACGGTCGGCTTCTCTGTACGCGACATGATGGGGCTCGTTTCTCTCTGGTCAGTGAAATCGGTCGAACACGGGGACTCGGAGCCGACCCATGGGTCCAGCACCTTCCGGACCTCGCATCGGAGCGGACGGAAACCGCTCTGGTCCCGTGACGGGGCATGGCAATGGGTGGGCACGTCCCCGCTCCGCGGCCCCGGGCCGCTTTCGGCACCGGGTCCTTTCAGGCGAAAGGCGCGGATATGCCTGCGAATATATCCATCGCGCCCGGGCGGGACTTGCCTCTCAGCGCCTCAGGATTTATCCGTGAGCGCTACGACTGCCACGCTCGCTGGAGCGACGTAGCGAGCGCATCCGGGACGGAAGCCATGACTGCCATCGCTCACGTACCGGGGAGCAGGGACAGCCTGAAGTGACCCCTCAGGTCCCGACACCTCCGTTTTATGTCGCGAGGTCCAGCCGTTGACGGCAGCGGATCCTCGCCTGGTACGGCGTGATGCAGCCGATGGTCGAGCCACACCCAGGTGTCCGTCACCGTCTCCAGGAGCGGGCGGCACACGAGTCCCGCTGCCTGCGCCCGCGTCGAGTCGATCTTCCAGAAACCTGCCTGAGTGCGCCACAGCGGCGGCTCCGTCCACTGCTCAGGTCGCGGTCCAGGAGCAGCTTGTCCGGCGTCCAGGCCGGTTGCGCGTCGCCGCCTGCGGCTAAGGGCTGTCCCGTCATCCTGGCGGGACAGCCCTTGGGGCCGCGACAGCCAGGGTTCGCCAAGTACGAGAAACTTCATGGCCGTGATCCCTGCCCGAAGGCAGGGATCACGGCCAGTACTTCTCACTCGCTGTCTGCAAGAAGACCGAGGGCGGCGCCCATGGTCCACCTCCGCGTCCGCGGGGTGTTCCGCCCGCCCGGCATATCGTGCTCCCCGCAGGGGAGTCCTCCCCGCCGACGCGGGGGTGCCGCACTCGGCCGGCGCCACCACCCGCACCTGCGGATACGCGCCCGCCGGGTCTCTCCCGTCAGCCGGCTTTCCCGCTTC
This sequence comes from Streptomyces sp. NPDC019224, assembly GCF_040632605.1. NCBI lineage: Bacteria > Bacillati > Actinomycetota > Actinomycetes > Kitasatosporales > Streptomycetaceae > Streptomyces > Streptomyces sp. NPDC019224. The sequence goes on from NZ_JBEYCF010000029.1 coordinate 84,265, forward strand.
CCGGCTCCGGGTCGTCGTAACGCGTCGTCCCCGCGTCAAGGAGCCCGCCCTGCGACGTGCCCGCCGCCTTCGAGAGCCAGCGGAGCGTGTGGTAGCCGGTCACCACCACGAGTGTGCCGAGCGCGATGCCGCTGAGCTCGAAGTTGTCGGTGATCGTCAGCGTCACGCCGCCAATGCCGACGATGACGCCGGCGGCGGCCGGGATCAGGTTCAGCGGCTGACTGAAGTCCACTTTGTTGCGCACCCAGATCTGGGCGCCGAGCAGGCCGATCATGCCGTACAGGATGACGGTGATACCGCCCAGCACTCCGCCCGGGATCGCGGCGACGAACGCACCGAACTTCGGGCACAGGCCGAACAGCAGGGCGACGAACGCGGCACACATGTAGGCGGCGGTCGAGTACACGCGCGTGGCGGCCATGACGCCGATGTTCTCAGCGTACGTGGTGGTGGCGGGGCCACCGGCGACCGTGGAGACCATGGTCGCCGCACCGTCCGCCGCGATGGCGGTGCCGAGCTTGTCGTCCAACGGGTCACCGGTCATCTCGCCGACCGCTTTGACGTGCCCGGCGTTCTCGGCGACCAAGGCGATCAGCACAGGCAGGGCCACGATGATCGCCGACGCGCTGAACGAAGGCGCGTGCGTGTCGGGGAAGCCGACCCAGGCGGCCTCCTTGACGGCCGTCAGATCCAGGCGCCAGTGGTCCACGACCTTGCCGCTGCCGTCGAGGGAGTGGATCCTGCCCAGGGCGAGATCGAGGATCCAGGAGAGCAGATACCCGAAGACCAGGCCGAGGAAGATGGCGATCCGGGACCAGAAGCCACGAAGGACGACCAGGGCAAGGCCCGTGAAGAGCATCGTGGCGAGTGCCGTCCACTGGTCCTGCGGCCAGTAGGTTCCCGCCGTCACCGGGGCCAGGTTGAAGCCGATCAGCATGACGACGGCGCCCGTCACCGTCGGCGGCAACACCGCGTGGATGACCTTGGCACCCAGACGCTGGACCACGAGTCCGACCACGGCCAGGGCGAGGCCCACCACGAACAAGGCGCCGGTGAGCTCCGCCGGCCCACCACCCTGGCTGCCGATGACAGCGGCGACGCCGACGAAGGAGAGCGACGAACCCAGGTAACTGGGAACTCGCCCCTGCGTGAGGACGAGGAACAACAGGGTCGCGACACCCGAGGCCATCAGACCGAGGCTGGGGTCGAGCCCCATGAGCACCGGGGCGACAAAACAGGCGCCGATCATCGAGACGACGTGCTGCGCCCCCAGCCCGATCGTCCGGGTCCAGGTGAGCCGCTCGTTCGGCCGGACGACCTCACCTGGTCCCAGGGTCCTGCCGTCTCCATGCAGCTTCCATCCAAAACCGGACATTTATACTCTCCGTTCCATACTTACCGAACGAAAAAGTACAAGATGGACAGTCAATCGTTCACATCGACCCGAGGGCGGCCGTCACTCGGATTACCGTCCGCGCGAACCGGCCCTCTCTTCGGAGGACTCCTGGGGTCACGCCCAAGATCGCACGCGGGTTCGTTCGCGCTCTGATTCAGTGATGCGAACGGGTTGCGACCCTCGTCTCGCCGGTCTTGACGGGTCTCGACCCGAACCTGGCGATCATGATCTCGGGTATCGCGACGGCCGTCTTCCTGCCGGCCACGCGCGGGCAGGTGGCGAGCTGTCCGGGCTGCTCGCTCTCGTTCGTCGGTGTCGCCGCGACGATCCGGGCGCGCGGTGGTCACCGGCGCGGTGTTCCTGGTCGGCGTGGTGCTCTTCCTGGCCGGCCTCGCGGTGCAGTGGTTCGGCACTGAGGGCCGCGACCCGCGTGCACTCCACCGCCGCCTACTGGGCCGCCGCCTGCTTCGCCCTGCTGTTCGGTCTCTGCCCGAAGTCCGGCGCGGTCGTGGCGGCCATCCCGGGCGGGGTGCTCGGCGGCATCACCGTCATCCTGTACGGCATGATCGGCCTGCTCGGCGCCCAGATCTGGCTGAACGTCAAGGTCGGCCCGCGCAACCCGCTCAATCCGCTACCGGCCGCCGCGGGCATCATCCTCGGCGTCGGCGGCGGCAGCCTGACGATCACGGACGACTTCGAGCCGAGCGGCATCGCCCTCGGCACCCTCGTCGTGATCACCGGCTACCACGTGCTGCGCGCCTTCGCCCCCGCGCACCTCAGGACCCGGGAGCCGCTGCTCGACTCGGGCACGTCCGCGTACGACGAGAAGCCGCCGGCCTCGGGCTCCTGACCGGGCCGGCCGTAAGCGCCCTCAGTCCTCCGGCAGTTCCACCGGCGCCAGCTCGTCGAAGCGGTCGCCCGGGCCGGGGTTGGTCGCGTCGGTCGCGCCGCCGAAGTGGGTCATGACGCCCCATACGGCGTTGAGCGCGGTCTGCACGGCCCCCTCGGCCCAGCCGGCCGTCCAGGAGATGTCGTCACCGGCCAGGAACAGGCCCCGCTTGTCGGCGGGCAGCCGGTCCTGCATGAAGTGGGTGAACAGGCGCCGCTGGTAGCGGTAGTGGCCGGGCAGGTTGGCCTTGAACGCGCCCATGAACCAGGGCTCGTTCTCCCAGGAGACGGTGACCGGGTTGCCGGTGATGTGGCCGCGGATGTCGACGTTCGGGTAGATCTCGCCGAGCGACTTCAGCATGACGTCCATGCGCTCGGTCGCCGAGAGCGGCAGCCACTTCAGGCTGTCGTCGCACCAGGTGTACGAGAGACAGATGCTGGCCGGCCGGTCCGGTCCGTCGTCCAGGAGGTACGTGCCCCGGGTCATCCGGTCGGTCAGCGTCATCGACATCGTGTCGCGGCCGGTGGTCTCGTCCTTGTCCAGCCAGAACGGCCGGTCGACCGGCACGAACAGTTTGGACGACTCCATGTAGTGGGTGCGCTCCATCGCCGTCCAGTGGTCGATCGGGAAGAGCGCGTCGTCGCAGGCGATCTTGGAGAGCAGCAGCCAGGACTGGCCGGTGAAGACGGCCGCGCGGTAGGTGCGGATGTCACCGGAGGCGTCGGTGACGGTGATCCGGTTGCCGGCCGTGCGGTTGAGCCGGGTGACGGCGCCGCGCGGCTCGCCCCCGTGGAGCGAGGCCAGCGAGGTGCCGAGCGGCCAGTGCACGATCTTCTGCGGTTCGCGTGCCCACAGGCGCAGCGGGAGCTGCTGGCTGCCGCCGACGATGGAGCGGTGGTGGTCGTCCGCCTCGCTGTAGACGACGCGCAGGATCTCCAGGATGGAGTTGGGGAAATCGGTGTCCCAGCCGCCGGTCCCGAAGCCGACCTGCCCGAAGATCTCGCGGTGCCGGAAGGACTTGAAGGCGTCGGAGTCGCAGAGGAAGCCGTAGAAGGTCTGGTTGTCCAGCTTCTCGACGAGCCGCGACCAGATCTCCCTGATCCGTGGGACGTCGCGTTCGCGCATCGCCCGGTTCATGCCGGAGAAGTCGGCGCCCTCCTCCAGGCAGGCGTTCCAGGCGTCCATCACATCGCGGTAGACCTGCGGGAGTTCGTCGATGCTCCTGGCGTAGTGCGACTCGCCCTTGAGGTCGACGACGGTGGAGGGGGTGGCCGGGCAGAGCGGGTTGGGGAACGGCTTCGTCTCCAGGCCGACGAGGTCGATGTAGTGCTGGAGCGCGGTCGAGGAGGGCGGGAAGCGCATCGCGCCCATCTCGGCGGTGAGCGGTTCGCCGTCCGTGGCGCAGCCCTCGAACTCGACGGTGCGCAGCCGTCCGCCGATGCGGTCCGCCTCGTAGACGACCGGCCGCAGGCCCATCTTCATCAGCTCGTACGCGGTGATGATGCCGGAGAGCCCGCCGCCGATGACGGCCACCTCGGTGCCGTGCTCGGTGGCCGGTATCTGGCCGAGGCCCGCCGGGTGGGCGAGGAAGTCGTCGTACGCGTAGGGGAAGTCCGGCCCGAACATGGTGATCGGCGGGGCCGTTTCCTCGGTGTGCTGGACGGCGGGGGGCACGGCGGTCATGGGGTTCGGACTCCTTGCGGGAAAGCGAAGACGTGAGGAAGCGGGCAGGCTCAGACGAGGGAGCCGTACAAACCGGGGCGGCGGTCGCGGAGATACGGGTTGGCGGCCCGGGAGTCCGCGAGCAGGGCGGGGTCGACATCGGCGGTGACCAGTTCCTCGCCGCGCCCCGCGCGGGCGCGGACCGTGCCGTCGGGTCCGGCCAGGCAGCTCAGCCCGGTGAAGTCGAACGGGCCTTCCGGGCCGGTCCGGTTGACGTAGGCGATGTACAGCTGGTTCTCGAAGGCGCGGACCGGGACGACGGATTCGGCGACGAACGAGAAGGGGTGCATCAGCGCGGTCGGGACCAGTAGCAGGTCGGTGCCGGCCAGGGCGTGCGCCCGGACGTTCTCCGGGAACTCGACGTCGTAGCAGGTCAGCAGGCCGATGCGGAGCCCGTCCAGCTCGGCCTGGACCACGGGCTGGTCGCCGGGGGTGAACCAGCGCTGTTCGAAGTCGCCGAAGAGATGGGTCTTGCGGTAGCGGGCGAGCGCGGTCCCGTCGGGGCCGATGAGCTGCGCGGAGTTGTACAGGGTGTCGCCGTCGCGCTCCGGGTAGCCGTAGTGGACGGCGATCCGGTGCCGTACGGCGATCTCCGCGACGGCGCGGGCGGCGGGCCCGTCGGCGGTCTCGGCCAGCCGGGGTACGTCGTCGCCGATGGCGTACCCGGTCAGATACAGCTCGGGGCAGACCAGCAGCCGGGCACCGGTGGCGGCGGCGCGGCGCGCGGCGTCCGCCAGCAGCTCGACGGAGCCGGCGGCCGAGCCGGGGCGGCCGGAGCTCTGGAGCAGGGCGGTGCGCAACGGCGACGGCATGGCTGACCTCGGAACACGGGCGGGACGGGGGACGTGAAGACGGTACGTTCCGCCGTTCGCCCCGGACAAGACGCGACCGTTGCGCACCGACCGTCGATCCGTTGCGCGACTCGCACGGCACGCGACGATTCGTTGCGCCGTCCCGGCCCGTGCCGCCACCCCAGCCCGTCCGGCGTGTGAGGACGGAACCGATGCCGGAGGACCCGGCCCACCCGGCGGACGGCCGCTACCCCGGATACCGCCGCAACAGCGGCGAAAGCACCAGCACCGACTTGGTCCGCTCCACGTACGGCTCGCCCGCGATCCGCTCCAGGACCTGTTCAAAGTGGCGCATGTCCGCCGCGAAGACCTGGACGAGCGCGTCCGCGTCGCCGGTGACCGTGGACGCGGAGGCGACCTCGGGGTAACGGGCGAGCCCCTGCTTGATCGACTCCGGGGAGGTGTTGCGGCTGCAGTAGATCTCGATGTACCCCTCGGTCTCCCAGCCCAGCGCCGCGGGGTCGACCCGCACGGTGAACCCGGTGATGGCGCCCTCGGCGCGCAGCCGGTCCACGCGGCGTTTCACGGCGGGCGCGGACAGGCCGATGATCGAGCCGATGTCGGCGTAGGAGCGGCGGGCGTCCTCGGCCAGGGCGTGGACGATGCGTTCGTCGAGGTCGTTCAGTCGCACGTCGTACGGGTCACTTCTCTGCGGGGCGCGGGCGGAGCCGGGCATGACGGTGCCGGGGGCGGCGTGGGCCGCCCCCGGCAGTAGACCACGGGTCAGGGCTTCCGGCGGATCACCGCAGGACAGGCCCGTACGTCTAGCTCCAGCTGGCGTGCAGCGGCTTGCCCTCCGCGTAGCCGGCGGCGCTCTGCACCCCGACGACGGCCTTCTCGGCGAACTCGGCGAGGGAGGCGGCACCCGCGTAGGTGCAGGAGGAGCGGACGCCCGCGATGATCGAGTCGACCAGGTCCTCGACGCCGGGGCGCGCCGGGTCCAGGAACATCCGCGAGGTGGAGATGCCCTCCTCGAAGAGCGCCTTGCGGGCGCGGTCGTACGCGGACTCGTCGGAGGTCCGGTTCTTCACGGCGCGCGCGGACGCCATGCCGAAGGACTCCTTGTAGAAGCGGCCGTCGGCGGTCTGCTGGAGGTCGCCCGGGGACTCGTAGGTGCCGGCGAACCAGGAGCCGATCATCACGTTGGACGCGCCGGCCGCGAGCGCCATGGCGACGTCGCGCGGGTGGCGGACCCCGCCGTCGGCCCAGACGTGCTTGCCGTACTTCTTCGCCTCGGCGGCGCACTCCAGCACGGCGGAGAACTGGGGCCGGCCCACACCGGTCATCATGCGCGTGGTGCACATGGCGCCGGGTCCGACACCGACCTTGATGATGTCGGCACCGGCCTCGATGAGATCGCGCACGCCTTCGGCGGCGACGATGTTGCCCGCCACGATCGGTACCTGCGGGTCCAGCGCCCGGACCGCGCGCACGGCGCTGATCATGGACTCCTGGTGGCCGTGGGCGGTGTCCACGACGAGCGTGTCGACCCCGGCGTCGAGGAGCTGCTTGGCCTTGCCCGCCACATCGCCGTTGATGCCGACGGCGGCGGCGATCCGCAGCTTGCCGGCCGCGTCGGTGGCCGGGGTGTAGAGCGTGGCGCGCAGGGCGCCCTTGCGGGTGAGGATGCCGACGAGCCGGCCGTCCGCGTCGACCGCGGGGGCGAGCTTGCGGTTGGCGCCGTCGAGCTTGTTGAAGGCGTCACGCGGGTCGATGTCCGCGTCCAGCAGGACCAGGTCCTTGGACATGACCTCGGAGAGCTGGGTGAAGCGGTCCACGCCGGTCAGGTCGTGGTCGGTGACCACGCCGACGGGCCGGCGCTCGCCGTCGACGACGACCCCGGCGCCGTGCGCGCGCTTGTGCAGCAGGGACAGCGCGTCGGCGACCGTCTGGCCGGGCGACAGCTCGATGGGCGTGTCGAGCACCAGGTGGCGCGTCTTCACCCAGGAGATGACGTCGGTGACGACCTCGATCGGGATGTCCTGCGGGATGACGACGAGGCCGCCGCGGCGGGCGACCGTTTCGGCCATCCGGCGGCCCGCGATCGCGGTCATGTTCGCGACGACCAGCGGGATGGTGGTGCCACTGCCGTCGGGCGAGGCCAGGTCGACGCCCTGGCGCGATCCGACCGCCGACCGGCCCGGGACCATGAAGACGTCGTCGTACGTGAGGTCGTACGGGACCGAGGGGGACTCTGTATAGCGACCGGTGCCGGGCTCAAGAAAACGCATAACACTCATTTTTTCATACGAAATGACGCAGGTCGCTCCCACGAAGACACAGCAAACGACTCCCGCTCTCGTATGTTCCTCCGAAGGAATCGGGGCGGGAGTCCCGGGCAAGTGCAACCTGCCTTGCCCCCAGACCTTACTCGAACAGATTTCAACCATTCCCGATCATCTGCCCTGGACCCGGTGACAGGGGGTCAGGTAGCTTCAAACCCGCAGGTCCCACGGGTCATCACAACGCCCCGGAGGAACGGACGGACCGAGCTCAACTTCCGTCACCCGCACGACCGGAGAGGATCACGACCCGCCGTGGAGAAGGAACTGCCGGACATCTACTGCCCGTTCCCCCAGCGGACGAACCCGCACGTCATCGACGTACGGGAACATCTGGACGCGTGGACCCGCAACACCGGTCTGGTGCACAAGGATTCGGCCAGAGAGCGCTTCGAGCAGGCGGACTTCGGCGCGTTCGTCGGGATGGTCTACCCGACCGCCGACAGGGAGAAGCTGGACCTCGTCGCCGACTGGTTCGTCTGGCTCTTCCTCGTCGACGACCAGCTCGACGACGGCCACCTCGGCCGCAGCCCCGAGCGGGTACGGGACGTCGTCGCCCTGATGCAGGCCGTGATCGAGGGCAGCCGCACCGGCGTCCTGGAGAGCGAGGAGCTGCCCGCCGCGGTGGTCGCCCTCATCGACCTGTGGCAACGCACGATCCCCACCGCCGCGGTGCACTGGCGGCGCCGGTTCGCCTGGCACCTGATGAAGTACCTCACCACGGCCACCACCTGGGAGGCCGGGAACCGCGCGGCGGACGTGGTGCCGTCGGAGGCGCTGTACATAGAGAAGCGCCGCCACACCGGCGCGATCCTGGTCTGCATGGACCTGATAGAGATCGTCGCGGGCATCGAGGCACCCTCGTCGATCCACAACGACCCCCGGTTCATCACCGCGCTGGAGGCGTCCTGCAACCACGTGTGCTGGGCCAATGACGTGTACTCGTACGAGAAGGAGCAGGTGCTCGGCGAGATCCACAACCTCGTCCACCTGGTCCGCCACCACCGCGGTTACGGCAAGCAGCAGGCGCTGGAACACGTCTGCGCGGAGATCGCCACCGAGACGGAGCGCTTCCTGAAGGCGGAGGCCGAGCTGCTGGAGGCCCATCCGCAGCTGGCGCCGATGCTGGAGCTGTACCTCGACGGCATGCGCAGCTGGATGCGCGGGAATCTCGACTGGTCCCGGCAGACGCCCCGCTACAACCCGGCCGACGTCAGCCAGTACGAGAAGCCCGAGCAGTATCTGGAGTCCACGGTGCTGGGCGTCGCCCGGGACTGAGCCCGTCGGGTGTACGGGAGAGGGGCGAGCGGTCGGTGCGCCCGGACGGTCCGTCACCGGGCCGCCCGTCCCCCGACCGGCGGTCGCCGAACCGCGAGCACCGGCCGGGCCGGCCG
>NZ_JBEYCF010000030.1:0-83200 GCF_040632605.1 Streptomyces sp. NPDC019224
CCCAGCAGTTCCTGGTAGCCGGCCAGTACCCGGCCGGAGATCTCCAGCGCCTCGTCGTACCGCCCGAGGCCACGCAGGTCGGCGGCCAGTCCGGTGGCGGCACGCAGGTGTTCGAGGTCGTGGGTCCCGCGTTCGGCACGCAGATGCTCCACCGCCGCGCGTTCGATGACCTCGGTGGCCGCGTAGTCACCGACGGACCTGAGCAGGTTGGCGTAGTGGTAGCTGAGGTCCCAGACTCTGGCGTGGTTCTCGCCGAACAGCTCCCGCCAGGCGGACATGGCGCGTTCGCCCAGCTTGATGCCGGCCCGGTACTCCCCCGACAGGTACATGTAGCGCAGGCAGTTGAGGACCAGCGTCTGCACCGCCGGATCGGTGCTCTTCAGTACGTCGGCCCATTTGAGGTGCGGAGTGATCTCGGCGTACGCGGGCCACAGGCGGGTGTCGGTGGGCCGGCCGGGGTCCGCCGCCGCGAGGGCGCGCCGGACGACGTCGATGAACTCCTGCCGGTTCTCCTCCGACATGTCGTGGCCCACGATCTGGTGGACCATGCGGTGCATGTAGATGGACTCCCCGGAGGAAGCGGCCTCGACGACCGACTCGTGGGATTCCAGCCGGACCACGGAGTACTGACGGAGCTGGTTGATCGCCTTGTTCCACAGCAGGGGGTCGCTCATCAGCCCGGAGACCTGTTCCGGCAGGTCCCCGGGCGGCATGTCCTTCAGGAGCCTCACGGGGATGGAGCCGGGTGCGAAGAAGCTGCACAGGCGCAGCAGGTCGACGGACTCGGGGACGGTGTCCCTGAGCTTGTTCAGCAGTATCGACCAGGCGGTCTGGAAGGCGAGGGGGAAGTCGGCGGAGACCTTGACGACGTCCTGGTCGATGCCGCCTTCGAGGAGTTCGATGTACTCCTCCACCGACAGGTCCGAGTCGTTGAGCCAGCCGGCGGTCTGGTCGAGGAGCAGCGGCAGGTCTTCAAGGGCCTCGGCGAGCTGGTCGGCCTCGGCAGGGGCCAGGCGCGGGGCGCGGCGGCGGATGAAGGCCACGGACTCGTCGCGCCGGTAGACGGGCACCTCGACGAGGTTGCTGTTGTGCTCGCTCCACTCCGGGTTGCGGGAGGTGATGAGGACGTGCCCCGGTCCGGTGGGCACCAGGTCCCAGATCTGGTCGGGTTCGTCGGCGCCGTCCAGGATCAGCAGCCAGTGGGCGTGCGGGTCGCCCCGGCGCAGCGAGTCGCGGACCGCACGGAGCCGTTCACCGTACTCGGGGCCGGTGGACAGGCCGAGTTCCGGGGCGAGTTCGGCGAGCTTCTGCCGGTAGAGCGCACGCCGGTCGGCGGGCACCCACCACACCACGTCGTACTCGGAGCCGAAGCGGTAGACGTACTCCGCGGCCAGCTGGGTCTTGCCGACGCCGGACATACCGTGCAGGGTCACGACCCCGGCGCCCGGTCCGGATTCCTGGAGCGCCCGGTAGGCGTCGGTGAGCAACTGCTCGCGCCCGGTGAACCGGATGTTGCGGCGCGGCACCCCGCCCCACACCTGCGGGGTGTCGGACGGGAACCGCGGGCCCGAGGGAGTGCCGTCGGGCAGCGGGTCGGTGGGCAGCCCCAGCCGTACGAGGAGCCGTCGCTCCGCCTCCTCGGCGCCGACGTTGGTGAGGTCGGCCGCGCCGAAGGCGGAGGTGGCTCCGGGCAGCGCCGACGTGGTGACGCACACGGCCGCGAACCGGTCCGGGTCGGGGGCGACTTCGGAGCGCAGTGCCCGGTTCCACTCGTCGTGGCTGCGGGGTCCGAGCTGGAAGTACCAGTCGCTGAGGACCACCAGAACGCGTCCCCGTGCGAGCCTCAGGTCCCGCAGCGACTCCTCCAGCGGGATCGAGACCGGGGGGTCCCACCGCTGCTGGACGACCTCCACACCACGCCGCTCCAGACGGTCCGCGATCCACGCCGCCCAGGCGCGGTTGAAACCGGCGAAACTGATCGTGACGGTGTTCGCCCCGGCTACTCCAACTGGCTTACGCGTTCCGGGCATTCAGCCGTCTCCCTGCCTCGATACGAGCCTTTTCAACATACCCCGGAGCGTGGGTGCTCCGACTGGAATCCGGGCGATGTTCACTGCCTTCGCGAGCCGTTCCTCTGCTGCCATATCACCTTGGCGGTACTCACGTACGCCTGAGCACGCGCGAGGTGCCCCGGGGGAGGCGGAGAATCGTCCAGACGGTGGTAGACCGAGATCATCTCGTTGACCAGCGTCCGGCCTTCGGGGGTCAGCGCCGCCGAGCCGGCCAGCACGGGCAGTACGGCGCCGACCTGTTCCCGGCAGCGGGCGTGCTCGGCCCAGGCCAGGTCGCGGTGGGCGGACCGGTGTGTGTGCAGTGCGAACCGCTGCCAGAAGTCCGCGAGCGCCACATGCGAGTAGGCGCCCTGAAGCAGGCCGTCGAAGGGCCGGGGATCGGCGCGCCAAGGGGCGAAGTACCGCTCGGCCGCCCCTTCCCGGTGAAGCGGCACCATGGTGGCGAGTGCGGCGAGTTTGGTGTGCTGCAGTTCGTGGACGAGGGTCGAGGCGAAGTAGGCCGAGGTCGCGGGCTTGCTGCTGAGGACGGCGCCGAATGCCTCGCGCCTGGTACCGCTGCAGTGTGCCGCGCTCCGGCCGGTGGGTCCGGAGCCGGGCGGCGGGCCGAGGGGAACCATGCAGCGCAGCAGGACGGAAGCCTCGGCAAGGCGGTGCTCGCCGCCCATGCGCAGTAGCCGTTCCACTCCGGACCAGGACTCGATCCATGCCTTGCGCTCCCAGTCGTCGATCTGGGTGTCACCGCTCAGCCCGTGCTCCTCGAGCCCGCTGCCGAGTGTCCGGTACGGGTCCAAGTCGTCCAGGGCTACGGGACTCGCCCCGGGCAATACCGCGGGCAGCATGGCTACGGGCAGCCAGCGTGGGTCCGCCGAGCTCGTGGTCCCGTCCTGCTGGGCGCGGACGGTCAGGGCCGGGCCACCGGCAGGCCGTACCGTCAGCTCCCCTGCGAGGAAGGCCAGTTCGACCGGTCCGGTGTCCACGCGGACAGCTCCCAGGGTGGGCAGCGGCAGAAGCCTGCCACGGGGGCCCAGCCGGACATCGAACCCCACCCCCGCCCGCACCGCCGCCGCAACCGCCAGGGCCGTCAGGTGGGCCAGGTCGGCGCGGAGGTCCGGGCCGGCGGGGATGTCGGTGGTGAGACCGCCCAGCAGGCGTTGCGCCCAGGGGCCGGCCAGGGGGTGGAACAGGACGGTGCGCACGGCGGACCGGTCCGCGCGCTCGGCGGTTTCGAGGAGGGCCCAGTCCTCCCGCAGCCGGTCCAGCAGCGCGGGTGGGCACACCGTCGCAGGGGCGGCCTCCGCCGCGTCGAGCACGGCCCGCAGGAGGACGAGGCGGCGGGTGTCCTGGTCGCGGACGAGCAGGCCCAGAGAGTCGGCGTCGCCCTCGGTGCGGCCGAGTTCGCGCAGGACGTGGTCGGGGACGGCAGTGCTCATGGGGGGTCTCCAGCGGTTGCTTCGGCGAGCCGGTCCGCGATGTGGCGGATCAGCCGTTCGAGGTCGGCGCAGTAGACGGAGGGGTTGTGGAAGCCGTTGTCTGCGCGATAGCGGTGTGCGTAGTGGCCGCCACCGCACACGGTCAGCAGCGGGCAGGCGCGGCAGGCGGCGGCGAGCGCGCCGGCTCCCGCCTGGCGGGCGGCGACGCCGGGGTGGCGCAGCGCCTCGTCGAAGGTGTGGTGGAAGACGTCGAGGCCGGTGGCGGCCGCGCCGTCGTACGCGGACTTGAGGGAGTCGACCTGTTCGATGGAGCCGTCCGTCTCGATCACGACCGCGTTGAGCGGGTCGAGGCCGAGGGACTCGGTGGCGGCGGGCAGTCCGAGGAGCAGCGCGACGCACTCCTCGAACAGCCGGATGCGGGTCTCCCGCCGCGGGGCCCGCCACCAGCGGTCGAAGACGGCGCACAGCCAGTCGCCGTACGGAGTGGCGCGGCCTGATCGAGGACCCATGACCGTGTCCGCAAGGTCGGGCAGTCCGGGAGGCGGTCTCGACCAGTTGCCGTGCGGCAGCAGGAGGTCCAGGGCCGGAGGGCGCAGGGCGAGCAGTGATTCGTACATCTCCACCGGGTCGGTGCGCGGGTCGACGACGGTGAGGATGCCCGCGTAGGCGTCGGGGTGGTGGTCGGCCAGGAGCCGGGCGCCGCGCGAGGCGGCGGGCCAGGAGGGGCGGCCCGCGTGGTCGGTGCGCAGGGTGTTGTGGGCGGCGAGGCCGCCGTCGAGGCTGATGCCGACGCGGATGCCGTGCCGGGCGAGGGTGGCGACGGCGGGGTCGGTGAGTAGCGTGGCGTTGGTCTGCACGGTGGTGTGGACCGCGCAGCCCGCCGGTACCCGTTCACGCACCGCGTCGGCGAGGGCCGCCAGCCGGCCGGGTCCGGCGAGCAGGGGCTCGCCGCCGTGCAGGACGAGGGCGATGCTGCCGAGCCGGTGGGTGGCGACGTGCTCGGCGATCCGGCCGGCGGTGCGGTCGAGGACGGCGGGCGACGCGGCGGCCGGGCGGTCGCGCCAGGTGCGGTCGGGGCCCTCGTACAGGTAGCAGTACCGGCAGGCCAGGTTGCAGCGGCCGTGCACCTTCACGATGAACTGACCGAAGGGGACCGGTGGCACCGGGCTCACGCGGCTGCGCGCACGGGAATCTCTCCGCGGCGCGGTCCCCGCAGCGCTCTCCTCCCCAGGCGTCGTCCGTCCAGCCAATCGAGCACCCCCGTGCGGTACGCCGGCCGGGGGAGCCCCCGCCGCCGGCCCGGGGTGAGTGTCCCCGGGGTACGGCGGGCGCAGGCCCGTCCCGGGCCATGATGTCCTGATCGGGCACACCCCCGGCCGAAACCATGCGGTGGACCGGCCGATGGTGCGGTGCCGTCCCGTTGCGCCCGTGGCGGGCATCGGCGGAGCCGCCCGGTTCAGCTTGAGATTTATCCTCGTCGGCTCGGATTCGAAAGGGCCGTGCGGTCATGGTCCGCTCCGTGTCGGTGGTGTTGTCCCACGTCAGGTCGTGGAGCGCGGGTCGTGTTGCGGCGACCGGTGGGTCGGCCGGGTCCCGGTGTGGTGGGTTTCCTCACCTCGGCGGGGCTGGGCATGCCGGGCCGGATGTGCCGAAACCTGCGCCGTACTCGGGTGGGCGACAACTTCCGGGCGGGCTTGGGCCGTTCCCAGGGGCGCCGGGCATCCTCCGCGAGAGGGCGGGCCAGCCTCAGCTGGGTGTAGGCGGCGATGACGAGCCAGGTCCACCGGTCGGCCGGCTGCGGGGTCTCGGACGCGGGGTGCTGTCCAGCCCAGGGGCCGCGTCGCTGGAGCTGCTGGTGCATGCGGTCCCAGCCGGCCGCGGTGGCCGCCCCGTAGCGGCGGGTGTCGTTACGGGTGCGCAGGTCCGCCTCGCGCCAGGTGGCGGGGTCGGCGAGGGTGAGGCGGCGGCCGTGGCGGGCGGGGCGGCCGCCCTTGGGCCGGTAGGCGGGTTCACCGGGGTCGTCGTAGTAGACGCGGTCGGATCGGACACGGGCCACGAGCTCGACGGGCAGGTCAGCCAGGAGCCAGGCCAGACGGGTGGCGTCGTAGCCGGAGTCGAGCACGACCAGAAGCTCAGGGTCGTCCTGGTCGAGGTGTCCGGACCGGGTGAGCCGGGCGTGGACCTCACGGATCTGGTCGGCGGTCAGCTCGGTGAGATCGTCACCGGGCCTCACACGGACCGCGTCCAGGACAGTGGTCCAGGAGGTCCGGCCGGGCTCGACGGCGGCGACGAAGGAGTAGGGCCGGCCCGGAACGTTCTGTCCGGTGTTCGCCCCGTAGCCGCTGACGTGGCAGAACCTGCGCTCCGGGCTGGTGTCGGCGTCTGGGCGCAGCCAGGAGGTCACGTCCACGGCCAGCACGATGCGCCCCTCGCCGTCCTTGGGCACCGGGGTGGTCGCCAGCAACGCGCGCAGGCGGCTGATCTCCACCCATCCGGTGTTGACCGCGTCGTACAGGGCGCCGTGTCCGCGCCTGAACTCCGGCTCAAGCGCCAGCTCCACCAGCGAGCGCACCGGCCCGTCCGCGCACAGTACGGCGTCGGTCAGCTCGAAGGGCGCGTCCGCGCGCCGATAGAGGCAGGCGTAGTAGCCCCGGCGGAAGCGGGACAGTGCTCCTGCCGGTTCGACAGCGCACAGGCAGTCCGCAATACTCATGTCAACGGCCGTTCTGGTTCCGGGAGTTAGTCACTCCGAGAACAGGGACGGCCGTCTTCATGTCACGGCTCTGCCGGCACCGATCCCCGCGGACCCTCGTATCGCATTCGAATCCGAGCCGACGAGGATAAATCTCAAGGTGAGACCGGGCTCCAGAGGGTGCCGATTACCCGAACCGGTGACGCCGAAGCGGTGCCGAAGGGGCTGGCAGCGGGCGAGGAGCCCTGGGTGCACGGCGGGGACGGCGGTGACGCGCAGGGTGTAGCCCTGGCCGCGCGTACGGTCACGCCCTGGTCGAGCACGGCGCGCTCGGCGGGTTCCAGCTCGGTGGCGGCGTGGTCGGGCAGGAGATCGGCGACGGCCGGGCGAAACACACCGCGGCTGGCCCGGTGCCCACCTGATACGCCGACTGCGACACGGCCGCCGCCAGATTCAGTACCTCAGCGACACAATCGACGAATGCCCGACCAGCACCGGACTCGGCCGACGACACCCACGCCCACGAGGTCAATAGCGGTTTCGCCGGGCCGCTGGGGATTCCGGGGCAGGACGTGGAGACAGAGCAGGTGTGTCGAGCATCACTTTCTTGCCTTCGGCTCACCCGTCGCGATGCGTGGCGTGCATTGACCCCTGCTCCTGGCGTTTGGATGGAGGGTGGACATTGATGCCCTACCGGGAGCCACCTGACTCGCGGCAAGGTGGCTCGTTACCGAATCGCAACATAGAGGACGCGATCAAACCGAGACAGCACCCCTCTTCACGCCCCCGTCCGAGGCCAAACCTTCCGTCAACTCCTACTTATTTTCGGTCACTTGCGACGGTGAAGATCGCTGCATATGTTCGGGGCACTTCCGGATCCCCGGAGGTACTTCTCGTTTCAGGAGGTTCAGAGATGGACGCCGAGCAGATCACCGAGGTTGAGGTCGAGGTCGACGACGAGCTGGCCGAGGAGTTCGGTCTCACGGTCTCGGGCGTGGCCTACTTCGCTCCGTCCGTCTGATCTTCGATCAGATGACGTCGCCCACTAGCCCATAGCGGGCGGGCCCGCTGATGGCCACCAAGAGGATATTTCCCTCTTGGTGGCCATCACGCTTCCTTGTCTACAGCGAGAGGTGGAGGAGTTGCCGGTGGAAAAGTTCCTGCGCACCAAGGGGCCCATCCAACACTTTGACAGGCCGATGGAGGAGCCACCGCAGGACGCCTTCGCTCCTGAGTCGATGCCACGCTCGCGTGAACTTCTCACCGCCTACTTCGATCTGGAGACCCCTGAAGGGCCCCTGCACGCCCAATGCACCGCCGATGTCGGTCGGCGTTTGGCGGAGGGCCTGCCCATTCCCGTTTACCAGATCGCCTCTCTCGGACTGTTGCGCGAAGCCCTGAAGACCGAGCAGCCCAAGCAGCCCAACCCGGACGACCCCCGTGACCTTCCCCAGGTCATGAGGTCGTCTCCCTGGCAGCAGACATGCGAGATGGCCGACAATTGGGCCGACATCTCCACGGCCGACCGATCCCGCCTGGTGACTGCGCTGGCCAAGCTTGGTTTCTGGAGGACCATCGCGGACCTTGTACCCGCCGGCGGAGGCGGTTCCAGCCTTGACGCCCTCCGCATGGCCTACTTCCGGCACAACGCCGAGGCACAGCTCGCTCCGGACGCTAAGAGCGCGGCAGTGGCGTTCATGCAGGCGCGCAAGGTGATGGAGGCTATCGCCTGGAGCCAGGACTTCGACCCAGCCGTGCGGTACGGGGCCGCCGCGCACATGATCGTGCTGTGCGCGAAGGGCGAGAGGGGGCAGGCACTGGCTGACATGCGCCACTGGCTCAAGGCGGCCGATGAGGTAGCTGCCCGAGCTGGGGAGGAGGAGATCGGGCCTCTGCATATCTCGATCTACTGGCGCGGTGTTGCGTTCATCCCGTTCTTCGAGGGAAACCACGCCGAGGTGCAGAGACAGTTGGAACTCGCTGAGAAGTACGCCATGGAAGCCGTGGGGGCTGCAGACGCCGATAGCCGGCTGCTGGCGCTGGAGAACGTCCACCCCGTGCTAGAGACCTCCGGACGCTCCGCACGGGCTCGCGGGGACATCGAGGGCGCCGAGCAGTTCTACCGGCGCCTGACCGAGTGGGACCCGGGCGACTCCAAGGTGCACGTGCGCCTAGCCGACTTCCTCATGGGTGAGAACCGCGTCGCTGAGGCCCGCGACGCCTACCGCACCGCGGCGAGCCTCGGTGCACCATATGCCTCATACGCCCACTGCCAGGCCGCTCGCTGTTCCATACGCCTCGATCAGACTGAACATGCCTACGGAGCGCTGGTGGCTTCGGCCACGCTTGACCGGCGGGCCCTGTCCCCGCTCATTGTGCTGCGGGACGTATGCGCCGCTGACTCGCTCGCCGCGCTGAAGAAGTGGGCAGTGGACGAACTGGCCGCACGCATGCAGGAAGCCCGTTGAGCTGGAACCCGCTCCTGCAGGAGTCCGGCGAGTACGGGATCCATCCATTCGCGGAGATCCGCCCTGAGCACTATGTGCCGGCACTGAAGCAGGCCATCGCTGAGCGCGAGAGCCGCGTCACTGCTATCGCTGGCAGTGCGGAGCCTCCCAGTTTCACCAACACGATCGAAGCAGTCGAACTCTCCGGCGCCCGTGTCCAGTACATCCACAATGCGTTCTCTCTTCAGATTTCCGCCGAGGGTTGTCCCGAGCTGACCGGGCTGGAAAAGGACATCGTGGTCTTGCTCTCCCGCCACGAAGGGCGGATTATCCGTAACCAGCAGCTGATTTCTCGCATCGACGTCGTCTACGCCCAGCGTCATCGGATCGCTGCCCCTCAGGCTCGCGCACTCACCGAGTTCTGGTGGCGGAGAGCCCGACGGGTTGGGGCCACGCTGCCCACCGACGCTGCCCGGGAACTGGGCGCAGTGAACCGAGAACTCTCCCGTGAGTGCGCCGACTACCGGCAGGAACTGGTTCGGGCCACGCACGCCCACGCCCTGGCGGTACAAGGCCACGTCGCCCTGCGGGGCCTCCCGGACGACAAGCTGACGGCCGCGGCCGAAGAGGCGTCCCGTCGAGGGAAACCTCCGTCCTGGCACGTGCTGCCGCTCGCATCGGCCACCAGCCAGCCAGCACTCGTCTACCTCCGAGATCGCGATACCCGCAGGCTGCTGTTGGAGACCTCGCTCAGTCGAGGTACGGACAATGAGAAGCGGGCGGGGCGAATCGCGCTACTACGAGCGCGCCAAGCCCGAATCCTGGGCTATCCGACATTCGCTGCGTGGGCGACAGAGGAACAGACGACGGGTACTCCAGATGCTGTGGAGGCCATGTTCCAGCACCTGACCGGGCCACTCCTACGCGCGGCATACGCAGAGCGGCAAGCTCTGGAAACCACAGCCGGACACCAGGTCCAGGCGTGGGATTGGGCTCACTACGCGGCAGCGAAGTCCGGAGAAAGTTCCGAGCGAACAGGGCCTGACTTCCGCGATTATTTCGAGCTAGATTCCGTTATCGTCAGCGGCATTTTTCGCAGCGCCCGCATCCTGTACGGGCTAGAATTCACAGAGCGGCACGACATCACAGCACACCATCCGGGTGCCCGCGTCTTCGACGTCGTAGACGAGAACGCCAACCCGGTCGGCCTCTACCTGATAGATGCTCACATCCGGCCGGGCAAAAGAGGCGGCGCGTGGACAGGCCTACTCCGCGCCCAAGCACACGCCACTGAGACCCAGCCGGTCGTGGTGAACACCTTCAACATCGCGCTGCCTGGGCCAGGACGTCCCTGTTTGCTGGAGGCATCCGAAGTCATAACCATCTTCCACGAATTCGGCCACGCCCTGCACGCCCTGCTCTCCAACGTCCAATACCCGACGCATTCGGCTCCAGGAGTACCACGCGACTTTTCGGAAGCGCCTGCGCAGGTCCACGAATCCTGGGCCTTCCACGACCTGCTCCTTGAGCACTACGCCCGGCACCACCACACGGGCGAGGCGCTCCCGCAGAGTTGGCGCAAGCACCTGCGGGAGCAGTGCCACACAGGTGGCGTGCACATGCTCCTGGAAATACTGGGAGCAGCCGTGGTTGACTGGGCGTGGCATACCTTGCCTGAGGGTGAACTAGCCGGCTGTGATGCCGCCCGGATCGAAGCGCAGGGTGCCGCCCGCTGGGGCCTGGACACACTGTCCGAGATTCCGCCCCGCTACCGGTCCGGCTACTTCGACCACGTCTTCCACGGCCCATACGGCGCCGGCTACTACGCCTACCTGTGGTCGGAGATCATCACCGCAAATCTCGTCGAGGCGCTGGAGGAGCGGGGCGGACTCACCCGCAAAGGTGGCGAGCTGTTCCGCAGGATGCTTGCCGCTGGTGGATCCCGCGACGCGATGGCCATGTTTCGCGAACTCACAGGTACCGAGCGACCGTGCATCGAGCCCTTCCTTCGCAGGCGCGGCCTCTCAGACACCTCCCCCTCGCCACACCCTACGAAAGGAACACCATCATGAGCAGCACCCACTTCCTCGGTGGCGAGCTGGCACTCGCTCAGGACGACGATCCCGTCCTGGATGCCTACGTGGCGAAGATCCGCGCCTCCGTTCCGAGGGTGTTCAAGCGGCTCGGGCAGCTCGGGGGAGAGCAGACTCAAACTGAACTGGCGCTGTGGGAGGAACGATTCTCGGCTCTGGATGACAGCCAAGCCATTCGCATCGTTTCCCACCCGTTCTTCCCTTACCTGTGGTTCTACTTGATGCGCGCGACTCAGAGCAAGGACGCCGACTTCGTCCGCACCTGGTCCCGGCACTTCGCACGATTCGTCGTACTGCCTTACGTCATCGGCCCCGGATCGAACACCGCAGGCACCGAACTGGTTCTTCCCGGGCTGGTCACCGAAGTACGCTTCCCCGGTGAGCGGCGTCATCTGGTCTTCGATACCGCCGTGGACCGGCTGACGATCGGCGATGGCGGCGACGGCGCCATCCGCAACGGCTCCGCGGTGGTCCCTGCCTCCTACATCTTCGGCGAGGGGGAGCCCCGTCTGGGGAACGTGCTGCGCGTGCAGCGCCCGATCATCGCCGGCACCGACATCGAGATCGACAACACCGACCCGTGGATCCCCCGCCACTTCGCATCAATGAACTCGCACGAACCGGAGCCCGGGTATCCCCGCTCCGACCTCACCGTGCGGGACGTCAGCCAGGAAGACATCGCCTACATCTCCCAGGCGTTCGCCCTCATACAAGACGTCTGGCCCCAACTCGCGTCCGAGATCCGCACCTACACCCGCATGTGTGTCCCTTACGCATCCGAATTCCATTCGTCCTTCACTGAAGCAATCTTTATGGGGGCAGTCTTCCTTTCCGAGGCGGCTCGGCCCTTCGACGCCGTCCACTACACAGCCGAGCACCTCCTGCATGAGACCTCCCACCTGCGGCTGATGCTGCTTCTGGAACTCGACCCCCTGGTGACCGTTGCCGAAGGAGCCACGTTCAACTCTCCCGTCCGCAAGGACGCACGGCCCCTGTGGGGCATGCTCATGGCCGTCCATGCCTTCGCCCGTATCACCGCCTTCCACCGCCGAGCCCACGCACACACCGGCCTGGAAATCCACCGCGAGCTGACCCAGCAGAATGCCGCTCTGCTCAAGAAGGGCCTGGATGAAATTGAAAGCGAGCCCTCGGCGGCATTCACTGAGGCAGGCAAGGTGCTGTGGGCTCAGATGCGGGCAGAGACGGAGCAGGCCGCCTGATGGCAGAAACCACCCGGATCCAACAAGCAGGCTTCAGAGACCTCATCGCGGACAGAACCGTGAGGCTCATTATGATCTGCTCCCTGGTCAACTCCGTGGGCTTCTTTTCAATGATGCCCTTCCTCGCGCTTTACCTTGCCGACATCACTTCACTGCCGCTAGCCGTGATCGGCGCGTTCACCGGCTCCATCGCCCTGGTCGGCGCGGTGGGCGCCCTCGCCGGAGGCGTAATCACCGACCGGGCCGGTGCAGGAAGCCTGCTGCGCGTCGGCTTCGCCACCTACACACTGCTGGGTGCGGCGCTTGCGGTGGTCACCACGCCGGTCGTGGTGTTGCCGCTGATCGTGTGCCTGGGCGGCGCACTAATGCTGGTCGGGCCGTCCTTGAAGAAGCTCATGAGCCTCGCTGCGGGCGAGGGTGGCGGACTCGTGTTCCGCATGCGGTTTATGACCCTGTCGGTCGGCGCCGCACTCGGCCCACTGCTGGGCGCGGCCGCCTATAGCGTGTCCCACCGAGCCCTGTTCGGGGTCTCCGCAGTCCTATTTGCTCTCTGTTTAGTCCTTGTGCATGTCAGGCAAGGTGTGCTGAGGGCGCTGGATGTCCGATCGGAGGCCCCTCGCAAGGAGCGCTGGCTGTGGACGCGGTCATTGCGCGACGGGCGGTTCCGGCTGGTGCTGGTCGCAGCCGTGCTGATAACCCTGGTCTTCGCCCAATTCGAGTCCATGATCCCCCTCTATTTGGAGGGCGAGGCCGGAGATAATGCGCCCACGCTGTTCGCGGTGGTCTTCGCTGTGCATGCTGTCCTCGGCTTCGTCTACCAGTGGCCGGCGGAATGGCTCGCAAGGCGCGCATCCATGCCCGCACAGGCAGGATTCGGCTGTATCGGTTTTGCAGTGTCTTTCGTCTGCTGGGGAGCATCCGAGGGCCGTTTGTGGGTACTGCTGGCCGGTGTACTCGCCTGGACGGTTGGAGAGGCGATCCTCATGCCGATGGCCGACCTCATCACCCACCGCATCGCGCCAGACACGGAGAAGGGGGCCTTCTTCGGGGCTCTGGAAATCCGATACCTAGGCTTCTTCGCCGGCCCCATCCTCGGTGGCGCACTGCTCGGCGACGGGACCTGGGCTTACTTCGGCGTGATGGCCGTGATCTCCTTCGCGGCCTGGCCAGTGCTGCGCTCCCGTTCTCTGCTCCCAGGAACGCAATCATGACTGCGAGGGCGGTGATCGACTGCACCGTCTGCCAGCACGTGTCGGGAAAGTTCCCCAGGTACCACCGCCCTCGCCGCCACGACCGGGGCTGGCCCCGCGGAGTGCAACTACCAGCTCTCCACTTCGCTGTTGGACCCGCGTCCCCTGCCACTCCGGCTCGGCCCAGGCGATGCCTAACCTCGCCGTTTCAGTTGGGGTTGCTGGGCGGCCGAGCGATGGTGTTTGAGGCTGGGTCGGCCGGTGGGCATGGTGAGGGCCCGGCGCGGGGTCGGGTTCTCCGAGGTCCTTGAGTCGAGGTGGGCGGGGCGGCGGGTCAGCCGGCGGGGCGGGGCAGTGCGGCCAGTCGGTGGAATGCGGCCGTGAGTTCATGTCGCCAGGGCCAGGTCGCCGATATCCGGAGGCGGAGGCGGCGGCCGCCTCGGGTGATCCTGGCGGCGACGTGCAGGATCCGGTAGCGGAGTTTCTTGGGTTCGGCCGTCGCGAGTTCGCCGTCCAGCAGGAGGACGCGGGTCCAGGCCAGGAGGTCGATTGCCGCGAGGCTGAGTTCGAGCCAGGCGGCGTTGACGCCGAAGAGGCGGGAGGGGAAGCGGCCGAAGCCGGTGGTCTTGCCGCACCGGATGTGGTCCTCGACGGTGGCATGTCCGCGGTGGCGGACCTCCAGGAACTGGGCCGAGCCGGAGGTGAACGGAGTGTCGGTGAGGAACACCTGGTGTCGCATGCCCTCGTCCCGGTCGAAGAGCGAGAGATGGGCTCCGGGGTGGGGACGTTCGCGGCGGACGATGATGCGGGTGCCGGCCGGGTAGCCGGCAAGGTCGGCCATGCCGGTCAGTTCGGCGACCTCGGCGGACTCACGCAGGGTGCCGTCCTGGTCCAGGGCGGGGTGCCAGACCTGCTCGGGCAGGGCCCGGATCGCGCGGCGGACCGGCTCGGTGATGGCGTGTCCGACCGAGAAGAAGGTGCGGATTCCGCGTGCTCGCAGGTCTCGGATGTGGCTGAGGAAGGACTTTGCGGATCCGGCGCTGTCGGTGCGGACGAGGATGCCGGTGCCGTACCGGTGGGCGTCGGGGATCTGAGCGAGAGCGTCGTCCAGCACCGCGATGTGATCCGCGGCCGTGTTGGCTCCGGAGTTCCCGGGCCGAAGGCGCCCGGACATGCCCTCGCCGGTGTTGGCCAGGAAACACAGCAGGGGGAGGAAGCCGAAGCCGCCTTTGTAGGTGGGTGCGGCCGCCTCTTTCTCTGAATGGCAGGTGATCAGCGTGGCGTCGATGTCCAGGACCAGTCCGGGCACTTCCCGGCCACCGGCTTTCGCCGCCGGTATGCCGCCGCGGGTCTCGGATGCCTGCAGCCAGGCCACTTCCCGGGCCTGAGCGCGGGCCGAGCGCAGACGGCCCAGTACGCGTTCGTCGACGGCGGCCAGCAGCCGCCAGGCAGTCGGTGTCGAGGCGATGGGGCCGAACACCTCGCGCTGGTCGCGCAGCACGGCCAGATCCGTGATGGCCTCGCCGCCGTCAGCCACCATCACCGCGAGGTCGGTGGCGATCCGGCCCGGGTCATGACCAGTGCCTCGTGGCCGAAGCGGTCCGAGCGCGGTGGAGTACGCGCTGGTCAGTCCGGTGACATCGGCGAGATCAGCCAGTAGCCGTGCCCCGGCATGACTGACCACCCCCGAACCGTCGGCGGAGACATGAAGCCTGAGACGCGAACCGATACCCTGCACGCAGAAAGTGCCTTCCACCCGGACCGACAGAACCCCTCGACAAGGTTCATCGTCCCAGCTCGGAAGGCACTTTCGCGTTCACGGCCAGCAACCGGTCTCACGCCAACTGAAACGGCGAGGCTAAGCTCTTGGACCTGCGAGCCGCCAGGGCAGCGGGCAGCCACAGTGCCGCTGCCGGATGGGGGCACATGTACGACGCGACGGAGCCCGCAGACACGTTTCTGACTTAGCTTGAGATTTATCCTCGTCGGCTCGGATTCGAAAGGGCCGTGCGGTCATGGTCCGCTCCGTGTCGGTGGTGTTGTCCCACGTCAGGTCGTGGAGCGCGGGTCGTGTTGCGGCGACCGGTGGGTCGGCCGGGTCCCGGTGTGGTGGGTTTCCTCACCTCGGCGGGGCTGGGCATGCCGGGCCGGATGTGCCGAAACCTGCGCCGTACTCGGGTGGGCGACAACTTCCGGGCGGGCTTGGGCCGTTCCCAGGGGCGCCGGGCATCCTCCGCGAGAGGGCGGGCCAGCCTCAGCTGGGTGTAGGCGGCGATGACGAGCCAGGTCCACAGGTCGGCCGGCTGCGGGTCTCGGACGCGGGGTGCTGTCCAGCCCAGGGGCCGCGTCGCTGGAGCTGCTGGTGCATGCGGTCCCAGCCGGCCGCGGTGGCCGCCCCGTAGCGGCGGGTGTCGTTACGGGTGCGCAGGTCCGCCTCGCGCCAGGTGGCGGGGTCGGCGAGGGTGAGGCGGCGGCCGTGGCGGGCGGGGCGGCCGCCCTTGGGCCGGTAGGCGGGTTCACCGGGGTCGTCGTAGTAGACGCGGTCGGATCGGACACGGGCCACGAGCTCGACGGGCAGGTCAGCCAGGAGCCAGGCCAGACGGGTGGCGTCGTAGCCGGAGTCGAGCACGACCAGAAGCTCAGGGTCGTCCTGGTCGAGGTGTCCGGACCGGGTGAGCCGGGCGTGGACCTCACGGATCTGGTCGGCGGTCAGCTCGGTGAGATCGTCACCGGGCCTCACACGGACCGCGTCCAGGACAGTGGTCCAGGAGGTCCGGCCGGGCTCGACGGCGGCGACGAAGGAGTAGGGCCGGCCCGGAACGTTCTGTCCGGTGTTCGCCCCGTAGCCGCTGACGTGGCAGAACCTGCGCTCCGGGCTGGTGTCGGCGTCTGGGCGCAGCCAGGAGGTCACGTCCACGGCCAGCACGATGCGCCCCTCGCCGTCCTTGGGCACCGGGGTGGTCGCCAGCAACGCGCGCAGGCGGCTGATCTCCACCCATCCGGTGTTGACCGCGTCGTACAGGGCGCCGTGTCCGCGCCTGAACTCCGGCTCAAGCGCCAGCTCCACCAGCGAGCGCACCGGCCCGTCCGCGCACAGTACGGCGTCGGTCAGCTCGAAGGGCGCGTCCGCGCGCCGATAGAGGCAGGCGTAGTAGCCCCGGCGGAAGCGGGACAGTGCTCCTGCCGGTTCGACAGCGCACAGGCAGTCCGCAATACTCATGTCAACGGCCGTTCTGGTTCCGGGAGTTAGTCACTCCGAGAACAGGGACGGCCGTCTTCATGTCACGGCTCTGCCGGCACCGATCCCCGCGGACCCTCGTATCGCATTCGAATCCGAGCCGACGAGGATAAATCTCAAGTTCAGAAGGCGTTGGTGAACCCCCAGAACATCTCCTTCGGCTGCTCCGCCCGCCCCCGCAGATCCGCCACCACCTCCGCCAGCACCGGGTGGTCCATCGTCCGCAGGGTCGCCAGGTCCAGGCCCAGCAGGTCCGGCAGCTCACCCGCGCCCGTCGCGCCCGCCCCGCCGTTCCGTGTCGACTCGCTCATCACGCCTCCCCGTACCCCAGCACCGGGCCGGCCGGTGACCCGCTCGCCGTTGAGCGCGTCCTGTCGGTCCCGCATCCCTGACCTGCCCTGTTCCCGCCTGCCGGAGGTGCGTGCCGGAGCGCGGACCCGCTCGCCGTCGAGCGCGCCGCACTCACCGCTCCAACTCCGCCAGCCGCGCAGCGGTCGCTTCGCCCGCCGCGCCGCCGTCGTCCGGCAGTTTGCGCCACTCCTGCCGGGCCGCCCGGTACGCGTCCCGCGCGGCCCGGGGGCGGCCCGCCCTCTCGTACGTCATACCCCGCCAGTGGTTGGCTGTAGCAGCCAACTCCACGGCTTCCCGGAGATGTTGTGGACTCTCCAGCTCCGTTTGCGCGTCGCCCGCGGAGTCGGCGGCCGAACGGAAGGCCTCCGCCGCCTCGTCGCGCCGGGCCGGACGGCCGAGGACGCCGGCGGCCTGGAGGAGGGCCCGGCCCAGCTCCAGCCAGCAGCGGGCGGCGGTGAGCGGGTCGGTGGCCTCCTCGGCCGCCAGCTTGAAGAGGTACTCGGCCTCCCGCAGGTCGACCCGGTCCGCCGTGGCGCGGTGGCGCAGCATCAGGGCGCGGCCCAGCATCAGCAGGCGCTCGGACTGGTGGGCGCCGCCGGCCGGCGTCTCGGAGCGGCAGTCGCGCAGCACGCGTACCGCGGCGCCGATGTGCTCGCGGCCGTCCGGGAGTTCGGCGCGGCGCAGCAGCGTGGCGCCCCACTCGGCGAGCAGGTCGGTGTAGGCGCGGGAGTCGCGGGGGATGCCGCGGGCCGCCCGGGCGAACCACTCGGTGGCGGCGAGGAGTTCGGCGGGATCGCCGGTGTGCTCGTAGCGGGCGACCCGGACGCGGCCGGCCCTGGTCTGGAGCTGGGCGCGCCGGCGCTGGTCGCGTACGGTCTCCAGGGCCTGGGCGGTGAGGGTGGCGGCCTCCTCCGGTTCGGCGCCCGAGGCGAGCAGCGCGTCGACGAGGTCGAGGACGATGCGGACCTCGGTGCCCAGGGTGTGCCGGCCGCCCTGGGCGAAGGCGGTGCGCAGCGAGCGGGCCGACTGGCGGGCGTACTCGCGGGACTGTTCGCCGTCCTGGGTGGCGCGGGCCAGTTTCAGCAGGGTGCGGCCGTGCTGGAGGGGCAGGACAGCGGGGCGGTTCTCCTGGTCGGGCCAGGCGTCGGCGAAGGCCTCCAGCATCCCGCAGGCGCTCTGCAGCAGCGCGGTGTCGCCGTCGAGCCGCCACTGCGCCTCCAGGGCCCGCACCCGTTCCAGGGTGAGCCGCAGGGCTTCGCCGGGCTCCAGGCCGGGGCTCGCGCAGGCCGCGGTGTACTCGCGGTCGGCGCGCCGCAGCAGCTCCAGCGCGCCGCGCCGGTCGCCGCGCCTGCGCCGGTCGTCGGCCGCCGCGTGCAGGACCTTGGCGAGGACGGCGCGTTCGCGTACGGCGCCGGGGCGGGCGGCGGCCCGTTCGGCGGCGCGTTCGGCCTCGTCGAGGAGGTCGGCGCCGCCCTGCACCTCCCACAGCCGCAGCACGCAGCGCGCGTACTCCGCCCAGAGTTCGGTGTCGTCGGCCGGGGCCGGACTGTGCTCGGCGGCGCCCCTGAGCAGCTGCACGGCGTCGATCAGGCGCTGCACCATCTTGTCGGCCTCGAAGTGCCGTACGAGTTCACGGGCGCGCCGCACGGCGAGGCCGCCGGCCTGGGAATCGGGGGAGGTCGTGGGCTCCCGGGTCACGAATCTGGGGGGTACGGGCATGAATCGCTCCAGTACGCGTGCTGCGACTTCGGCAAAGGCGTGGGGGACGCGCGGACCACCGCGTCCGTCGTTCCCCCCGTTCCCCTCGTTCTCCTCACTGTCGTCGGCGTCTTCCGCGTCCGTGTCCCCGTCGGCGTCCGGGGTCGCGCCGCGCGCGCCCGGGACCGGCCAGGCGGTGGCCGGGCCGGGGCGCCGGGCGGCGTCGCGTGGGGTGCCGTCGCCGAGCTGGGCGTAGGCCAGGGCCGGGAAGTTGGGCCCGCCCTTGCCGAACCGCTGCTCTATGTACTGCGAACAGTGCTTGAGTACGAGCAGAGCCTCGTCGCGGCCGAGCGGCCCGAGCAGCGCCTCCTGCACGTCGGGCTCGAACGCGTACCACTGGCCGCGTCCGGTGCCGCCCTCCGTCCGCCTGAGGAGTCCGCTCAGCAGGACTTCGGCCAGTTCGGAGGGGCCTGAGTGGGGCAGCATCGTGCGCTGTACGAGCTGCATGACGGGCAGGTAGAGGGGGGCCGCCGCGAGGTAGACGGCGAGCTGTCCGGCGGCCGGGGAGGCCGTCGAGCGGAACCGGCTGACCAGGTGCAGCGAGGACAGGGCCTCGCCCCGGCGGCGGGCGGGGGCCGCCGGCTGGTCGGCCCTGACCCAGCCGACCGCGCCCGGTACGGACGCCGCGCCGGTGCCGGAGAGCAGTCTCGCCCAGGCGGCGAGCGCGTCCGCCATCGGGGGCAGGACCGGTACGGCCAGGGCGCCGGGGTGGGCGGCGGGGCCCGTTCCGGTGTCGCCCGTGACCTTCAGCAGGGTGGCGCCGGCCGGGCCCTCGCCCCGGGTGAGCGAGCCGAAGGTGACCGGCAGCCTGGTCCGGTTCCACATGCGCTGCGGGAGCGGCTGGAGCACGGCGACCGGGGCGAGCCGGGCGAGCTGGTGCAGCAGCCGGTGGGCGTGTCCGGTGCGCCAGAGCGGGCCCGCGCAGTCGCTGACCACGACGGTGACCCGGCGGCCGGTGGGGTCGCTGAGCCGGTCCGCCGAGTGCAGCGGGGCGGCGGCGGGGTCGGGGCTGCGGCTGACCGTGCAGCCGCCGTCGGGCCCGGGGTGCAGGTAGCGCATCTGTACGTCCCGGAAGGCGCCGAGCTGGGCGAATATCTGCTGGAGCTCCTCGAACATCCGGTCCCACACCAGCATCGACGAGGAGGCGTCCATCACGCACTGCACGACGGCGTCGCCCCGCCGGACCCCCCGGAAGACCGGCATGATCACGCCGCCCGCGCGGGCGCTGCGTTCGGCGGTCGCCGTCTCGTCCAGGACGCGGCGCAGCGGGGCGGAGACCGGCCGGTAGCGCTGCAACGGGCGCAGCGCGCGGCTGAGTTCGAGGGGGGCGGGCAGGACGGGGGCGGCCGGGACGCCGAGGGGGAGCACGGTGGCGCGGGCGTCGGCGTCGGGCCGGGTGGCGTCGGCGTCCGGTGCCGGGGTGCCGTCGCCGGTCCGGGTGCGGCCGGGGACGGGGTGCAGGGAGATCCGCTCGCCGTCGCCGGGCGGGCGGGTCTCCTCGCGCCGGGCCTCCCGGTCCGCCTCCGAAGTGCGTACGTCCCGGGGGGACCGGTTCGCGGTACCGGCGGGATCGGTGCGCTCGTCGGAGGTCCGGGCGCCGGAGCGGCCCGCGGCGTCCGGGTCCTCGTCGGCCGCGTCGGCGCCGCGGGTCCACCGGGCCAACCAGAGGGCGTCGCAGAGCTGCTCGACGTCCGGGTCGAGCCCGGCTCCGCGCAGCCGCGCGACCAGTTCGGGCAGCAACCCGACGTCGTACGGCTCCGAGGCACCGGGCACTCCGCCGGACCCGGGCACGCCCGGGGGCCCGGACGCCCCACCAGTCCCGTCCGCCGAACCGGGCATCAGATCCTCACCTCGGCCGGTCGAGTCGCTGGATGAGCAGGTCGGCCAGCCGGTCGCGGCCGGCCGGTGACGCGGCGTGCGTGAGGTAGATGGCGTTCAGCAGCTGGTCCGTGGCGAGGAGTTCGGTGCGGGAGCGTTCCAGGAAGTGGGCGATGAGGTCGTCGCTGGCGCGGGCGGCCTCCTCGCCCAGGTGGGCCTTGACGAAGGAGGCGAGCCGCTTGTGGTCGGGGCGGCCCAGCTCCAGGTGGATGCAGCGGCGCATCAGCGGGGCCGGGAAGTCCCGCTCGCCGTTGCTCGTGAGCACGACGAAGGGGAAGGCCCGGCACTGCACCCGGCCGCCCTTGACGCGCACCTTGTTCCCGTCGTGGTCGAGGACGTCCGCCTCGCCGTCGGGCAGGCGGTCGGCGATCCGTTCCAGCTCGGGGATGGCGAACTCGCCCTCCTCCAGCACGTTCAGCAGGTCGTTCGGCAGGTCGATGTCGCTCTTGTCCAGCTCGTCGATGAGCAGGACGCGCGGCCGGTCCGAGGGCAGCAGCGCGGTGCCGAGCGGCCCGAGCCGGATGTAACTGCCCACGCTCTGCACCGCGTCGGCGGCGGGCGCACCGCCCGCCGCCGCGTGCGAGGCGATCTGCACGTCCTGGAGCCGGGCGATGGCGTCGTAGTGGTAGAGGCCGTCCTGCAGTGCGGTGCGGCTGACCACGGGCCAGCGCAGCACCTTGCCGAGCTCGAGCTCCCGGGCCACGGAATGGGCCAGGGTGCTCTTGCCGGCGCCCGGGTCCCCGGTGACCAGCAGCGGGCGGCGCAGGTACAGCGCCGCGTTGATCATCTCGAGTTCCTCGGCGCCTGGCCGGTGCTCCTCGGCGACGCGCCCGGGGATGCCGAGCCGGCGGTCGGCGGAGTCGCCGCCGTCCGCGCCGCCGGGGCCGCGTCCTCCGGTGAAGTCGCGCCAGGGCGGCGGGGGCGGCAGTCGCGGCACCTCGTCGTGCGGTTCGCCGATGCCACGGTAGATGAGCCACTCGCTCGGTTCGCTCATAGCGTGTTCCTCGTCGTCACTCGTCCGCCACGGGCGGCATCCGTCGAACGTGCCTTACCGTAGCGATCCGGCCCAACCCCCGTAAGGGGAAGCCCGGTTCGCAAGCGCGGGTGGTGCGGCGGGCGGTGGCTCACGGCGCCTCCAGGAAGTCGGAGCCAGGCAGCGGACGGTGCGGGTCGTCGTAGTAGAGGGCGGCGCCGGCGGACCAGTACATCTCCGTCCGCCCCGCGCTCACCCCTCTTCTCAGTTCATGGATCTTCCACGGCAGCCGGTCGTGGGTGCGGGTGTCCGACACCGCCTCGGCCACGCGCCGGTGGAACTCCTTGCAGACCGTGCCGGCCTCCGCCGTCCGCCGCTGGAGCAGGGCCACTTTGAAGCCGCTGTCGAGCAGCCGCACCACCCCGGCCGTGATGTCGGGGTCCGGCCGGCTTCCGTAGCGGCACAGGACGGGCACGGTCTCGTGGGCCAGGGTGCGCAACCGCGCCGCCTCAGGCACTCGTACCCTCAATTCGTCCTCGCAGTCGACGATTTCGGCCTGTATGTCCGTCGTGAGCCCGGCGGCCCAGCGGGCCGGCCGCTCGTCGGCGGCGCCCTGGTACGGGCTGCGCAGCACCACCGGGCGTACGGCTCCGAGCCGCTGCCCGGACGGCGGCAGCACCCAGTCGTCGACCGGGAGTCCGAACAGCGTGGGCGCGACGACGACCTGGAGCATGGCCGGGCTGCCCGGCTCGTCGCACCGGCGGAACGCCTCGGTGAGCGCGGCGGCCAGCCGGTCCGGGACGGTGCCGAGCGGGGCGCCGCGGCTGTCCTCGTCGACGGGCTCCGCCTCCCCCGCCCGGCGGTCCACGGCGACCCGCCAGTCGTACTGGTCGGGGGCCCAGTACTGGACGTCCACGTGCAGCACGACGCAGTCGCGTTCGCCGTACAGGACGGGCTCGCCCGCCGGGGCGCGGGCGGCCTGCTGGCGGTTCTGCTCCAGGCGCAGCCGGATCTCGGCCCACTCCACGCCGAGCTGCCGGCGCAGGTCCCTGGGCAGTTCGACCTCCGCGACGCGCTTGACCCAGCCCCACAGCGCCTTGGCGTTCCGTACGGAGAGCTGGCCGCAGGGCCGGTCGGCCGCGAGGACGCCCATGCAGTAGCGCACGATTAGTTCGAACCTGGCCTCACGGTCGCGGGCGCGGGCGTCGTACAGGGCGCCGAGTCCGTCGCGCCAGGCGCGCGGGGCCGGGCGGTGGCCGCGCGCGTACACCCCGGGCAGCCGGTCGAGCAGCGTCAGCAGGGCGCGGGTGCTCGCCGGGGGCGGCAGCTCGGCCAGCCGGCCGAGCAGTTCGGCGCGCACCTTGGGGCCGAGGACGCCGCCGGGCGGGGCGGGCAGGTCGCTCTGCGCGTCGGTCCAGGTCCGTTCGGTCCCGGCGGAGCTGGTGTGCCGGTCGGCGTGGTAGCGGTCGTGGGCGTGGAAGACGGACTGGTAGATGTCGTCGGTCTCGGTCTCGACGGCACCGGCCGGCACCTCCAGGGTGCGCAGGCGCTCGATGCCGACGGCGGTGCCGCCCTGGTGGCCGTTGATCTGCGACTTGATGACGCCGACGACCTCGCCCCGGGCGAGGTCGACCAGCGGGCCGCCGGACATGCCGAGCTCCACCCAGTCACCGTCGAGCCTGACCACCTGCTCGGCGTCGCCCGATCCCCCGTACGAACCCTTCACGACGCAGACGCCGCTGCGGTTCCGGAGACCGCCGCCCTGTCCGGGCACCCAGCCCACGCAGCGCACCTCGCGGCTGCGGAGCATCGCCTCGGACCGCTCGGTGACGTACACACAGGGGTGCTCCACGGGCCGCTGGAGCTGGATGAGCGCGAGGTCGGGGGCCGGCCAGCCGCCCGCTCCCGGGGGCCGGGTGCCGGGCATGGCGGCGACGACCTTGCCGGGCACCTCGGTCAGTTCCGTGCTGTAGCTGTCCTCCTTGAACCACACGCCCACCATGCCGCCCTCCCCCCGCATCGCCACGTGCGCGCACGTGAGGACCCAGCTGGGTGCGACGAAGAAGCCGCTGCCCAGGAAGTCCCCTTCCGGCCCGTCCTGGGCATACCCGGACGGCGGGCGATGGATGCGTACGGTGGCGTCCTGCACGAGGTCCATGAGGGCAGCCTGGGCGGGGCCGAGTACCCCCTCTGCGCCCCCTCGGTCCTCGGAGGTCATGCCCCGCCGCCGTCGGTGCCGTCCGCTCCGCCCGGGTGTGCCGGTGCGCCGGGGGATGCCCCGGCGGGCGGGAAGCCGAGAGGTGCGCCCGCGCCCGGTGGCGCGGCGGGCGGGGGTACGGGGGGCGCGAAGGGGACGGGCGGCGGCACGGGCGCGGGGTCCGGGGCGGGCGGCGGCGCGGGCACGGGGGCGGGCGGCGGCGCGTCGACCGGGGGCCCGCCGCCGTTCCAGGTGAGCGTGACCGTGATGGCGGCCTTGGCCTCGCCGTCCGCGAGCAGTCCGACGATCTTGCCGGACTTGGCGGTCAGCTCGATGCCGAACTCGACGCTCACCTCGTCCGGCCGCACCGCGCGCAGCGGCACGGCGAGCGAGCGCGCCACGCCGGTCACCACGGAGTGCAGGCTCTCGACGCGGGCCTGCACCTGGTCCGCGAGGTCCCCGAAGCCGGTGTCCGTGTAGGTCGGCCCGCCGCCGGGCGCCGGACCGGTCAGTTCCTCGGCCCCGGAGATCCTGGCCCAGACCGGCGTGCCGTCCGGCAGCTCAATGCGCGTAATACGGGACCTACTGTCGCTCATGACAACCCCCCGTTCGCCAACTACCCGCAGATTAACGGCCGTAGTCGGCGGAGGAGGGGTAGATCGACGAGGAGGGGCAGCGGGCGGGAGAAGCCCTCGGAGACCGTTCCGGTGCCGCGCAGCCAGGGTTTGCCACGGCACTAGACTTGCACCATGTACTTCACCGACCGCGGTATCGAGGAGCTGGAGAAGCGGCGAGGCGAGGAAGAGGTCACGTTCGAGTGGCTCGCCGAGCAGCTTCGTACGTTCGTCGACCTGAATCCCGACTTCGAGGTGCCGGTCGAGCGCCTCGCGACCTGGCTGGCCCGGCTGGACGACGAGGACGAGGACGAGTAGCCGGTCCGGTCAGTCCGTCCCTCCCCCGCCGGGGCCGCCGTCGCGGACGCGGTCGTACGCGAGACCCAGCGCCCCGTGCGCCGTCAGAAGCGCCCCGGCGAAGGCCCAGCCGCCCCTGCGCCGGGCCGCTCCCCACAGGGCGAGCGGCAGTCCGGCGGCGAGCTGGGCGCCCGCCAGGGCCCGCGCCCGGGGGCCGCGCACCCACGGCCCCAGCCGGCTGCTCTCCACCGCACCCAGGTCGACCCTGACCGCGTCGCGCCAGCCGGCCCACTCGATGCGCTCGGCCCCTTCCCACGCCCCGCTCCCCGGCACCGGCCGGACGCCGGGCTCGAGTCCGGCCGGGAGCGCGAGGCCGGTGCGGGTGAGCACGGCGAGCAGCCCGCGCAGCCGGGCCCGGGCGTCGGCGTCCGGATCGGCGCGGGTGAGCGCTTCGAGCGACTGCACGTCCAGTACGGGGTCGAGCCCGAGCCGCTCGGCGAACGTACGCATCGCCTCGTCCTCGCCTGCCGGGGTGCCGTCCGCGAGCCAGACGTAGCCCACCGGGCGGCGGAATCCCGAAGCGAGGGTGTATCCGGCCCGGTCGCCGTCCCACCACAGCGCGAGCACCGGCCAGGTGGAGCCGACCGCGAGCGCGGTGGCCCAGCCGCCCAGCACCCGGTCGACCGGTTCGGCGGCCCCGCCCGCCCCGGACCGTGCGCGGCGGCCGCCCCGCCAGGGCTCGCCCTCGGGTACGAGAACGCTCCACCTCTGCCCGGCCGGCGCGAGCAGCAGCGGTTCGCGCAGGAGTTGCGCGACCGGGCGCACGGCGTCCGGCGCGGTCCGGCACAGCAGCAGGGCACCCGCGGGTGAGCTCGCGTCCATGGGTCACACGGTAGGTCACTTTGCCCATCTCCGGGGCTTTTGCACCCTTCGAGCCATGCCCCGGCCTCCACTCTTCCTTGACTTCCCGAATCCGCGATATATCGTGTTGTTCAAGAGACGCGATATGTTGCGTCGTCCGCGCCGTCCAGGAGGTCAGATCCATGCCTGTCCCGACATGGTCCGTCGCCGAGCCCCGGAAGCTGACCTTCGAGGAACCGGTGACCGCGCTGAAGGTGCGCGTCGTCAACGGCACGGTCAACGTGGTCGGCACCGACGAGCCGGCCGCGCGCCTGGAGGTCTCCGCGATCGACGGCCCGCCGCTGCTCGTGACGCTGGAGGACGGCGTCCTGACCGTGGCCTACGAGGACCTGTCCTGGCAGAACCTGCTGAAGTGGTTCGACCGCAGGGAATGGCGCCGCCACGCGGTCGTCTCGCTCGCGGTCCCGGCCGGCTCGGCGGTGGAGGTCGGCACGGTCGGGGCCGGGGCCTTCGTCTCCGGGGTCCGCGGCCGTACGGAGGTACGCGGCGTCACCGGCGACACCGCGCTCGTCAACCTCTCCGGGCCGGTCGGCGCGGAGACCGTGTCCGGCAGCGTGGAGGCCCAGTCCGTCACCGGCGACCTGCGTTTCAAGTCGGTCTCCGGTGATCTGACGGTCGTCGAGGGGGCGGGCAGCTCCGTGAAGGCCGAGTCCGTCAGCGGCGGCATGGTGCTCGACGTGGACGCGGCCGGGAAGCCCACCGACATCCGGCTGACCACGGTCTCCGGCGAGATCGCCATCCGGCTGCCCCACCCCGCCGACGCCACGGTCGAGGCGAACACCGCCAGCGGTTCCGTCTCCAACGGCTTCGAGGACCTGCGGGTCAGCGGCCAGTGGGGCGCGAAGAAGATCACCGGAACGCTGGGCTCCGGCGCCGGCACCCTCAAGGCGACGACCGTTTCGGGGTCGATCGCGCTCCTGCGCCGCCCGTCGGCCGAGGAGGAACCGTACGACGGCGAGCCGACCGGAAAGGTGCTCTGACATGCCCCCCGTATTCGCCCACGGCCGGCTGCGGCTGTACCTCCTGAAACTGCTCGACGAGGCACCCCGGCACGGCTACGAAGTGATCCGGCTGCTGGAGGAGCGCTTCCAGGGCCTCTACGCCCCCTCGGCCGGCACGGTCTACCCCCGGCTGGCCAAGCTGGAGGCCGAGGGCCTGGTCACGCACGCCACCGAGGGCGGCCGCAAGGTCTACTCGATCACCGAGGCCGGCCGCGCCGAACTGGCCGGCCGCACCGGCGAACTCGCCGACCTGGAGCTGGAGATCCGGGAGTCCGTCTCCGAGCTGGCCGCCGAGATGCGCGACGACGTGCGCGGAGCGGCGGGCAAGCTGCGCAGCGAGATGCGGGCGGCCGCCGACGAGTCGCGCCACCCGTCCGGCGGCGGCGCCGAGAAGCCGCCGTTCGGCGGTCTCGGCGACCTGGGCGACTTCGCGGACCTGCGCGACAAGGAGGCGTGGAACACCGCGAAGGAGGAGCTGCGCAAGGCCAGGCAGGAGTGGAAGGAGCAGGCCCGCCGCGCGAAGGACGAGTCCCGTCGGGCCCGCCAGGACGCCCAGCAGGCCCGCCGCCAGGCCAAGGAGGCCCAGGACAGGGCGCGCGAGCAGATGCAGAACGCCGCACGCCAGGTCCAGGAGCACTTCGCCCGGGGCGACTGGCCGGCCGGGGTCCGGGAGGGCCTGGCCGAGATCACCGGCCAGCTGGGCGGCTTCGCCCGGACGGGAAGCCGGGCGCCGTACGTCAAGCCGGAGCCGGCGGACACCGACCCGGAGTGGGGCGGGGACACGGGCGGCACCGGCGACCCGGCCCGCGATCTGGACCGGCTGCTCGACCGCTTCCGCGACGAGATCCGCGACGCGGCCAGGGACCACGGGGTGACGGGGGCCCAGCTCGCGGAGGTCCGCCGGCACTTGGCGACGGCGGCGGCGCGCATGGGCGCGGTGCTGCGGGGGGACGGGGAGAAGTAGGTACGGGGCCGACGGACCGGCCCCCGCCGGTCAGCCCGCCTCGCGGTCGCCGGCCCCGGCCCCGTACAGCGCGCGCTCGGCCGACGCGTACGTCACCCCGTGGTCGGCGAGCACGTCGGCGACCGGGCCGGGGGAAGCGGTGAGTGCCAGCAGGAGGTGTTCCCCGCCGATGGACCGGTCGCCGCGGCCGAGCGCGACGCGCAGCGACTTCTCCAGGATCTTCTTCGCCTCCCGGCTGAACGGACGGCCGCCCGTCCACCGCCGTCGGCCCCCGCCGCCCCCGCGCAGGGCCCCCTCTCCGTGCGCCTCCTCGATGCGGGAGACCACCGCGGCGAGGTCGATGCCGATGTCCGCGAGGGCGTCGGCGTCGGCCCTGGTCATGCCGCCGCGCCGGCGGACCTCGGCGAGCGCGGCGGCCACCGAGTCCCTGCGGTCCGCGAGGCCCAGCGCGGCGATCGCGAAGGAGGCCCGGCCGGTGTCCCGGTCCAGCAGGGCGAACAGCAGATGTTCCTCGGCGACCGTGTCGGCCCCGGTCCGCTCGGCATGCTCCACGGCACCGGTCACCGTGGCCCGGGCGTCCTTGGTGAATCGCTCGAACATCAGTGCCTCCCGTACTTCTTGTGCACGGCCTGTCGGCTGACACCCAGTTCGGCCGCGATCTCCTGCCATGACCACCCCTTGGCCCGGGCGCTCCTGACTTGTACGGCTTCCAGCTGCTCCAGCAGCCGCCGCAGCGCGGCGACCGACCGCAGCCCCACCCGGGGGTCGCGGTCGCCCGCCCGCTCGGCGAGATCCGTCGCTTCGGTCATGATGTCAACTTACGTTGACATCCCGGCCATGTCAACCATTGTTGACAGTGAGCACGATCTTCCCGAACTGGTCGCCGGCCGCGAGGCGTTCGAATCCCTCCCGGGCGCGGTCCAGGGGCAGCACCTCGTCGATGACGGGACGCACGCCGGTGGTGGCGCAGAAGGCGAGGAGGTCCTCCAGTTCGTCCTTGGAGCCCATGGTCGAGCCGACGACCTTCAGCTCCAGGAAGAAGATCCGGGTGAGCTCGGCGTGCGAGGGCCGGTCGCCGCTGGTGGCGCCGGAGATGACCAGGGTGCCGCCGGGGCGCAGCGACTTGACGGAGTGCGACCAGGTGGCGGCGCCGACCGTCTCGATGACGGCGTCGACCCGGTGGGGCAGCCGCGCACCCGGCTCGTACGCCTCCACGGCACCGAGTTCGACGGCCCGCCGGCGCTTGGCCTCGTCGCGGCTGGTGGCGTAAACCCGCAGCCCGGCGGCCCGGCCGAGCACGATGGCGGCGGTCGCGACCCCGCCGCCGGCGCCCTGGACGAGCACGGAGTCCCCGGGGCGGACCCCGGCGTTGGTGAAGAGCATCCTGTACGCGGTCAGCCAGGCGGTCGGCAGGCAGGCGGCCTGCTCGAAGCTGAGCTCCCTGGGCTTGGGCAGCACGTTGTGGGCGGGGACGGTGACCTGCTCGGCGAAGGTGCCCTGGTAGCGCTCGGTGAGGATCGAGCGGGGCTCGTCCGGCCCGACCCCGTGGCCGGTCTGGCCGATGACGGAGTGCAGGACGACCTCGTTGCCGTCCTGGTCGACTCCGGCGGCGTCGCAGCCGAGGGTCATCGGCAGCTTGTCCTCGGCGAGGCCGATGCCGCGCAGGGACCAGAGGTCGTGGTGGTTGAGGGAGGCGGCCCGGACGTTCACGGTGGTCCACCCGGGGCGGTCCTGCGGCGCCGGGCGGTCGCCCAGTTCGAGGCCGTCGAGGGGGTGGGCGGGGTCCAGGCGGGATGCGTAGGCGGCGAACATGCCGCCGACGATAGGGGGCGGGATACCGGCGCGTAACCGGCTGCGGGTGTGACGCGCCGCGCACCGGGAACACCTGCGGCGGGCCGGTTCCCCACCCCGCCCCTTCCCGAAACCGGGGCTCTGCCCCGGCCCCCGCGCCTCAATCGCCGGCGAGGCTACATTTCGCTTCTGCCGCTGCGGATCTGCGGCGACACCGGCGAAATCAAGCCCCTCCGGCGATTGAGGAGCGGGGGTCCGGGGGCAGCGCCCCCGCAAGGGCCACGCCTCCGGACCCCCGCCGCACACCTCAGCGCCGGGCCACGCCCTCCGCACGCGCCGCCGCCGCCACCGCCGCGGTGACCGCCGGGGCGACCCGCTCGTCGAACGGCGACGGGATCACGTAATCCGCCGCCAGCTCGTCGCCGACCACGTCGGCCAGCGCGTTCGCCGCGGCGATCTTCATGCCCTCCGTGATCCGGGAGGCCCGCACCTGGAGCGCGCCCGCGAAGATCCCCGGGAACGCCAGCACGTTGTTGATCTGGTTCGGGTAGTCCGAGCGGCCCGTGGCCACGACGGACGCGTACTTGTGCGCGATGTCCGGGTGGACCTCGGGGTTCGGGTTGGCCATCGCGAAGACGAACGCGCCGGGCGCCATCGACGCCACGGCCGCCTCCGGGACCGTACCGCCGGAGACGCCGATGAAGACGTCCGCCCCGGCGAGCGCCACCTCCAGGGGGCCCGAGATGCCCGCCCGGTTGGTGAGCTCGGCCAGCTCCCGCTTGACGTCGGTCAGGTCCTCGCGGTCCCGGCTGACGATGCCCTTGCGGTCGGCGACGGCCACGTCACCGAGCCCCGCCTCCAGCAGGAACTTGGCGATGGCCACACCGGCCGCGCCGGCGCCGGAGATGACGGCGCGCAGGTCGCCCAGGCCGCGCCCGGACAGCTTCGCGGCGTTGCGCAGGGCGGCCAGCGTGACCACCGCGGTGCCGTGCTGGTCGTCGTGGAAGACGGGGATGTCGAGCCGCTCCTGGAGCTTGCGCTCGATCTCGAAGCAGCGCGGCGCCGAGATGTCCTCCAGGTTCACCCCGCCGAAGGAGGGGGCGAGCCGGACGACGGTCTCCACGATCTCGTCCGCGTCGGTGGTCGCGAGCGCGATCGGCACCGCGTCCACGCCGCCGAACTGCTTGAACAGGATCGCCTTGCCCTCCATCACGGGGAGGGACGCCTCGGGACCGATGTCGCCGAGGCCGAGCACCGCCGTCCCGTCCGTCACGACGGCGACGACCTGGGACTTCCAGGTGTAGTCGTGAACGAGTTCGGGGTTCTCGGCGATCGCGCTGCACACCTTCGCCACGCCGGGCGTGTACGCGAGGGACAGGTCGTCCTTGTCCCGGATCGGGACGGTGGCCCGCACGGCCATCTTCCCGCCCCGGTGGAGGGCGAAGGCCGGATCGAACGGCTCGTCGGTGGTGCTGTCGGTGGTGCTGTCGCTGCGAGGATTGACGATCTCCGCTGCCATGGTGTTGACCCCTTAAGTCTTCATCGTTTGAGGGTGGCCACTCCTGGTTGAGGAGGGGTGGGCGGACCCGCGTACATGCCCTGCGCCCGGCGGTTGGCCCGCACCGGCAGGGGGAGATACGTACGCGCGGGCGCGCCGCACACGCGCCCTGAGCCCCGGATGAGGGGTGTAAAGGTCTTTCTTACCGGACGGTCCTGGTCACGGACGAGTCCATATCCGCTCCGTGACATGGCTCATAGTGAACTGCCATTCCAACAGGTCAGCCTTGTGTCGGGCCTGAGTCCGCCACGCGGGACACGCCGCAGATCCTCCGGCCGCAAGAAGGAAACCCCATAAAAGGTCCGGCCGTGGTGTGCCGGCCTCAAGAGGTTCGGGGATCGCCCGTTACCCGATTTTGACATGCCGGGCCCCCTGTTCGGGCTAATCCGCATGGCAACATGCCGTAATCACACAAGGCGGCGACACCCGACGCCGTGTGCCAATACCGCCTGGCGACCCACCCCCACCTGCCGGAGGAACCCGAACATGACCGCACGTTTCACCCGTCGTACGGCCGCGACGACCCGCATCGCCGCGGTCGGCGCCCTCGCGGTCGCGGGCACCATGCTGCTGACCGCCTGTGGCGACCAGACGAAGAACAACGGCGCCGAGGAATCGACCAAGGCGAGCACCGGCGCCTCGGCCGGGACGTCCTCCCCCGCCGACCTGCTGCCCGCGGACATCAAGGCCAAGGGCGTCATCCGGGTCGGCTCCGACATCGCCTACCCGCCGGTCGAGTTCAAGGACAAGTCCGGCAACACCGCGGGCATCGACCCCGACCTCGGCGCCGCGCTCGGCAAGGTGCTGGGCGTCGAGTTCAAGTTCGAGAACGGCACGTTCGACACCCTGGTCACCGGCCTGCGCGCCAAGCGGTACGACATCGCGATGTCGGCGATGACGGACAGCAAGGAGCGCCAGGAGGGCATCGACCCGGAGACGAAGAAGAAGGTCGGCGAGGGCGTCGACTTCGTCGACTACTTCACCGCCGGCGTCTCGATCTACACCAAGAAGGGTGACGACCAGGGGATCAAGACCTGGGCCGACCTCTGCGGCAAGAAGATCGCGGTCCAGCGCAACACCGTCTCGCACGACCTGGCCAAGGACGAGTCCAAGAAGTGCGCCGGTGGCAAGAAGATCGCCATCGAGGCGTACGACACCGACCTGGAGGCCCAGACCCGCATCCGTTCGGGCGGCGCCGACGCCGGCTCGTCCGACTTCCCGGTCGCCGCGTACGCGGTGAAGACCTCGGGCGGCGGCAAGGACTTCCAGATCGTCGGCGACCAGGTCGAGGCGGCCCCGTACGGCATCGCGATCGCCAAGGGCAACGACAAGCTCACCCAGGCCATCAAGGCGGCCATGGACGAGATCATCGAGAACGGCGAGTACGGGAAGATCATCGCCAAGTGGGGCGTCGAGGCCGGTGCGGTCACCGAGGCCAAGGTGAACGGCGGGTCCTGACCGGATCCCGCGCTGAAAGGCATCAGCCGTGACTGACATCAAGAAGACGGGACCGGCCGACGAGCCGCCCGCATCCTCCGCCACGGCGGCGGCGCCCGTACCGGAGGCCATCCGGGCCATCCCGGTCCGGCACTACGGCCGGTACGTCTCGGCGCTGGTCGCCATCGCCGTACTCGCCTCGATCGTTTACGCCTTCAGCCAGGGCAGGATCAACTGGGGCGCGATCCCGGACTACTTCTTCGACGACCGCATCATCGACGGTGTGGGCCAGACCCTGTTGCTCACCGCCCTGTCGATGCTGATCGGCGTGGTCGGCGGCGTCCTGCTCGCCGTCATGCGCCTGTCGAAGAACCCGGTGACCTCGTCCATCGCGTGGTTCTACATCTGGTTCTTCCGGGGCACCCCGGTCCTGGTCCAGCTGTTCGTGTGGTTCAACCTGGGTCTGGTCTTCGAGTACATCAACCTCGGGCCGATCTACAAGGACTACTGGTCGAGCTTCATGACGCCGCTGCTGACGGCGCTGCTCGGGCTCGGCCTCAACGAGGCCGCGTACATGGCGGAGATCTGCCGGGCCGGTCTGCTGTCGGTGGACGAGGGCCAGACCGAGGCGTCGCACGCGCTGGGCATGAGCCACGCCAAGACCCTCCGGCGCGTCGTGATCCCGCAGGCCATGCGGGTGATCGTGCCGCCCACGGGCAACGAGGTCATCAACATGCTCAAGACGACCTCGCTGGTGGCGGCCGTGCAGTTCTACGAACTCTTCAAGAACGCCCAGGACATCGGGCAGGCGTCCGGGGCGCCGGTGGAGATGTACTTCCTCGCCGCCGCCTGGTACCTGATCATGACCTCGGTGCTGAGCGTCGGGCAGTACTACCTGGAGCGGTACTACGCGCGTGGATCGAGCCGCAGCCTGCCGCCGACCCCGTTCCAGAAACTGAGGGCCACCGTGCTCTCGGTGGGCCGCCCGAAGGGAGGCATCGCATGACCGCGATGGTGAAGGCCGAGGGTGTCCACAAGTCCTTCGGCGCCGCGCACATCCTCAAGGGCATCGACCTGGAGGTCGCGCCGCGGGAGGTCTTCTGCCTGATCGGCCCGTCCGGTTCCGGCAAGTCGACGTTCCTGCGGTGCATCAACCACCTGGAGCAGATCAGCGCCGGACGGCTGTACGTCGACGGCGAGCTGGTGGGCTACCGCCAGAAGGGCGACAAGCTCTACGAGCTCAAGGACAGCGAAGTCGCCCTGAAGCGCCGGGACATCGGCATGGTCTTCCAGCGCTTCAACCTGTTCCCGCACATGACGGCGCTGGAGAACGTCATGGAGGCGCCCGTCCAGGTGAAGCGCGAGGCCAAGGCGGTCGCCCGGGCCCGCGCAGAGCGGCTGCTCGACCGGGTCGGCCTCGGCGACAAGGCGGGGAACTACCCCTCGCAGCTCTCCGGCGGCCAGCAGCAGCGGGTGGCCATCGCCCGGGCCCTGGCCATGGAGCCGAAGCTGATGCTCTTCGACGAGCCCACGTCGGCGCTCGACCCGGAGCTGGTCGGTGACGTCCTCGACGTGATGCGGGGCCTCGCCGAGGACGGCATGACGATGATCGTCGTCACCCACGAGATGGGCTTCGCCCGCGAAGTCGGCGACGCGCTGGTCTTCATGGACGACGGCGTGGTGGTCGAGTCGGGCCACCCCCGCGACGTCCTGACCAACCCGCACCACGACCGGACGAAGTCGTTCCTGTCGAAGGTGCTCTAAGCGGTACGGGAAGGGGCGGTACGGACCAGCGCGGTCCGTACCGCCCCTTCGCCCTCCCGGGGTCACTTCTGCGGCAGCAGCTCCGGACGCAGCATCAGCTCCCGCAGCTCGGCACGGTCGAGCGGCGGGGTCTTGAGGAGCGGGCCCTGTGGGGTGCCGGCCGCGCTGTCGTCCTCGAAGCCGGTGCTGTCCCGCACGGCCAGCAGGCTCCCGTCGGCGAGGACGAGCCGGGCTGTCAGCTCGGGGCCCCACTGCGGGGTGCCGTCGCCGTAGTCCATGTCGTCGCTCCAGATGGTGAGCACCCGCCCCCCGGACAGCTCCTCGCGGACGCAGTCGGTACGGGCCGGCTCCCCGTTCCCCGGCTTGCACAGGTCGTCGAACGGCGCGCCGCCGCCCATCTTCCTCCGCACGGCCTCCGCGTCCATGACGCCGATGCTCAGGTAGCCGACACCGCCGTCCCGGCGGACCGCGTACTGCCCGTCCAGCGGCCCGGTCCTCGGCGGCTCGTCCGGCGGCGGCGAGACGTGCTTGATGATCTCGACGAACGAGACCTCATCGACCGTGCCGACGTCCTGGGGCAGCAGCTCGACCAGGGCCACCTCCCGGGGCATGTCGCCGCCGGCCAGGGACGCCACCGACGAGGTCTGCGGGTCGGCCGGCGCCGAGGAGAGCTGGGGCACGACGAACGCCCCCGCCGCCACCGCGCAGACCGCCGCCGCCGACACCGCGGCCCGGCGCCGCCACCGCACCCGTGCGGCCTTCGCGTAGACCGCCTCGGTGCTGACGCCCGGCCGCCCCGCGTCCTCTGCGGCCTTCCCCAGCAGTTCACGCACGTCGTCGCTCATACCAGTACCTCCGCCATCTCGGCGCGCAGCGCCGCCAACCCCCGAGCCGCGTGGCTCTTGACCGTGTTCTCCCGCATCCCGAGCGTCTCGGCCGTGGCCTCGACGCTCAGGTCCTCCCAGTAGCGCAGCACCAGGACCGCCCGCTGCCTGGGCGTGAGCCGGGCGAGCGCCGCCCGCACCGCCAGGCCGGTGTCCGTGTCGGGCGCCTGGACGGCCCGCTCCGGCAGTTCCCCGTACGCCTGCTCGCGGCGCCAGAACCGGCGGCGGGCGGCGATGAAGGTGTTGACCAGGGTCTTGCGCGCATACGCCTCGATGTTGTCGAGCCGCCCGTGCCGCCGCCCGCCGAGCACCACCTTGACCAGAGTCGTCTGGACCAGGTCCTCGGCCTCGTGCCGATCGCCGCAGAGCAGGAACGCGCTGCGGAACAGGGCGGTCCGTCTGCTCTCGACGAAGGCGT
Source organism: Streptomyces sp. NPDC019224 (assembly GCF_040632605.1). Classification (NCBI taxonomy): domain Bacteria; kingdom Bacillati; phylum Actinomycetota; class Actinomycetes; order Kitasatosporales; family Streptomycetaceae; genus Streptomyces; species Streptomyces sp. NPDC019224. Next base: position 35,189 of record NZ_JBEYCF010000030.1, read on the forward strand.
GCAGCGCGGCGTGGTCATCGCTCCGCATCCTCGGTGTCCTTCCCTTGGCCCGCAGGCGCGGACCGTCTCACCCTTCCAGTGCGGTGGGCGGCACGGCGGGTTGCAGCACGCGGGGGAGGAATTCGGGAGGCGCGGCGACCGCCCCGGCACCCCACCCCCTGTTCGTAATACCCTGTACGCTAAACGACCCATTACGCCGCACCGCCCCGCCCCTGGACCGACGCCGTAAGGACAACTCGTGGAACTGGCCTATTACTCGGACTACGCCGTACGCCTGGTCAACACCGAGGAGCCGGCCCGCAACAAGGACGTCCTGACCTCGGTCGAGGCGGTCCGCGACCTGTTCGGCGCGAACGGCCAGGCGGCCCGCCGCGCGACCGACGCCGACGTCACCCGTTTCCGGTCCGTACGGGCCCGGCTGCGCGCGGTCTTCGAGGCGGCCGACGACGGGGACGAGCGGCTGGCGGTCGACCTGCTCAACTCGCTGCTGATGGAGTTCCCGGTCAGCCCGCAGATCTCCGGCCACGACGTCCGCGACGCCGACGGCAGGCCGGACTGGCACATGCACCTCGCGGACCACCCGTCCAACGCCACGGCGGGCTACGCCGCGATCGCCGCCATGGGCCTGGCCTTCCACCTCACCTCGTACGGGGTCGACCGGCTCGGCCTGTGCGAGGCGACGCCGTGCCGCAACGCCTACCTCGACACCTCGACCAACCGCTCCCGCCGCTACTGCTCGGACCGCTGCGCGACCCGCGCCAACGTGGCCGCCTACCGGGCCCGCAAGCGCCTGGAGACCGAGCGCGCCGCCGACAGCGGCCGCACCGCGGAGAACGCCCAGGCCGCCATCCCGCGCAGCGAGCGCTGATCCTTCGTCAGCGGCCGGTACCGCACCCGGGCCCTGGCCAGCACCAGCTCCTCGGGCACCGTCCCGTAATCCGTGCTGTCCCCGCCCGCGAAACCGTTGTCCCCCAGCACCCACCAGCCGCCGGCCCGCCGCTCCACGGCCCGCTTCACCACCAGCAGGTCCTGCTGGAACGGATGGCGCAGGATCACCACGTCTCCGGGGCGCACCGGCGCCCCGTACTGCACGAGCAGCCAGTCCCCGTGGTGGAGCGTGGGCACCATCGAGGGCCCCGTCACCTCCACCACCTGGAAGGGCACCCGCGCCGCCAGCCCCCGTGCGGGCTGCTCATCGGCCGGCTCCGGCACCTCCGCCACCTCCCTCATCTCCTCCGGCACCTCCCCGGTCCGGTCCAGTACACCCTCCACCACAGGATTTCGTACATTCGGCCACTGGTCCTACCGTCATCCCGGACTTTTGGCCCAAGCCCCCGGGGGCACTCGCGAAAAGAGGCTCCCCACGGAGTAATGTCCCACCTGAGAAGACGATCACGAGGAAGGACAGCTCAATGCTTTCCCGCCTGTTTGCCCCCAAGGTGAAGGTCAGCGCCCACTGCGACCTGCCCTGCGGCGTGTACGACCCGGCCCAGGCCCGCATCGAGGCGGAGTCCGTCAAGGCCGTCCAGGAGAAGTTCCAGGCCAACGAGGACCCGCACTTCCGGGCCCGCGCCGTGGTCATCAAGGAGCAGCGCGCCGAGCTCGCCAAGCACCACGTCTCGGTGCTGTGGAGCGACTACTTCAAGGCCCCGCACTTCGAGAAGTACCCGCAGCTGCACCAGCTGGTCAACGACGCCCTGAAGGCCCTCTCGGCCGCCAAGGGCTCGACCGACCCGGCCACCGGCCAGAAGGCGCTGGACCTGATCGCGGAGATCGACAAGATCTTCTGGGAGACCAAGAAGGCTTGATCTCTAGTTAGGCCGTCTGACCTGCGGTTTCGCTGGTCGGACTCCCTACCGGTCCGCACCCGGTCCGCAGGCCGCCGAGCACGGCGTCCATCACGGACCGGGTGCGGTCTTCTTCTCCCGGCCACAGGTGCGCGTAGATCCGCAGCGTGATGACGGCGGACGCGTGGCCGAGGACCATCTGGACCTGCTTGACGCTCGCCCCGCCTGCGATGAGCGCGGAGGCGTAGAAGTGCCGCAGATCGTGGGTCACCATGTGCGGCAGCTCGACGGGCACCCTGATGCCCTCGCTGCTCGCGACAGCAAAGGAATTAGTCGTCAGACGGCGCGGGCTGCGGGCAACTGTGCGACCCACTTCGTCACCTCGGTCAGATGCTCGGGTTGCAGCCCGAGGTGTGGGTCGGGCTGAACGAGGAGGGTCGGCGCTCCCCTGGAGGTGCGCTCCGCCGCCCAGTCGTGGTCGAGGCTGGTGAAGTCGTCGTCGATCCAGACGGCGGGGGCGTCTGCCAGCCAGGTGTCGACGTGGTCGCGTTTCCAGAGGTAGCCGTCGGGGTGGCTGGTGGTGATCTGGGGACGAGGCAGGTCGAGATATGGGAAGTCGGGTAGTCCCAGGAGAGGGCCGATGATCGTGGTGGCGTCCCTGCGCCAACTCGTGCACCACACGGGAGTGACGAGCCCGCTGGTCAGGAGGTCGGTGAGAAGGCCGCCGTGGCGCGGGTCGAGCCAGATGGGCACGGGGTCGTCGGGGTGCCGGCCGGTGGGCAGGACGGTGTGGCGGACGTGGGTGGGCGGGGTGCTGCCGTCGGCGGCTGGGAACGGGATGAGGACGCCGTCGATGTCCAGGAGCAGGTAGGGCAAGGGCATCGTTGCCTCCGTCGGTCAGCGTTTGCGGGCGGTGATCAGGAGGGTGGTGGGCCACGGGTCTCGGCGCGGGTGCCGCAGCTCCAGCGTCGAGGTGATGCGCAGGCCCGCCCGGGAGAGGTGGGACCCCCAGCGGCGGGCGTCGAACTCCCATCGGGCGAGGGGCAGTCGGGTGCGGTCGGGCATGGTGACGTAGTCCTCGCGCGGACGGTCGTCCGTGGATGGATGTCTTCCGGCCCGTGCCGGGTGAGGGACGGAGAAGGCCAGGACACCGCTCGGTTTCAGGCGTCGGGAAATGGCGGTGAGGAGGAGCTCGGGGGCGACGAGGCCGACGGCGCCGAAGACGGAGTAGATCGCGTCGAAGGTCCGTCCGGGGGCTTGCAGGTGGTGCAGTGCGTGGCCGGCGGCGAAGGTGGCGCCGTCGATGTGGCCGTAGTGGGAGCGGGCGCGGCGTACCTGGAGGCCGACCAGGTCCACGCCGGTGACGCGGGCCTGGTGGTGCTTTGCGAGGTGGGCCACGTTGTGGCCGGGGCCGCAGCCCAGCTCCAGGACGCGTTTGCCGCACAGGTCCCGGCCCAGGATCTCGGCGCCGGGACCGATGCCCGCGTGGGTGCTCCATTCCATCCGGGCCGGCGCGGTGAGGGCGTGCGCGGGGGCGGCGGCTGTGCGCTGGGCTGCGTGGGCGTACCAGGGGGAGGCCTGGGCGAGCACCTAAACCTCCAGGAGTTGGACCACGTCGTTGAGGTGGCGGCGGACGACGGGGATGTACGCGGGGTCCTTGGCCGGGTCGTCGATCCAGCGGATGGCCTGCTCCATGAACCACTCCACGGCCCACATGCGGTGCCAGCCCAGTGCCCATGCCTCGGCGGTCAGGCCGCCCCGGGCGGCGAGGGCGTCTTCATGACCGCCTGCGGTGACGTACTGCTCCAGGAGCACCCGCATTCGGAAGGGGCTCGGCACGTCGGTGGTGCCGTGGTACGAGGCGAGGTCGATCAGGCCGGGTCCGGTGAAGGCGCGGGCGAAGTCGAGGAGGTGCCAGCCGTTCTCCCCGATGTGGACGCTCGTGGGGTGGAACTCGGAGTGGACCCAGCCGAACGGGTCGAGCGTTGCCCCCTGGACGCGGGTCTCGGCCGCGGCGGAGATCTTCCTCAGCGCGGTCTCGATGTCGTCGCAGTCCGTCCATCGGTCGGCTTTCCGCAGCCGCTGGAGGTGATCGAGGGCTCGGCCGGGCAGGGCTGCGAGGCTGGCACCGTCGAGGAGGGGCAGACCGCTGGCCGGGCGGGCGGCATGGAGCGTCACGGCGGCGGCGACGCCGTCGAGGTCGTCGGCGTCCCGTACGGGAGTGCCGAGGTCGTCCATGAGCATCCCGAGCCACTTGTCCTGCATCGCGGTGGCGTGGAGCGCGGGGACCGGGAGCCCGCGCTGGTATGCCATCCGCAGGGCCTGGGCCTCGCGGTCGAAGGGCTCCTTGGCGTACTTGAAAACGGCCGTGGTGCCGTCGGGGAAGGTGACGCGTTCGACGCCGGACATGCACCAGACGCGAATCTCGGTACGTTCGGGGAGAGGCTTGCCGACGAGAGTGCACAGGTCGTTCAGCAGGGTGGCGGACAGGCTCTGATCCATGGAGGTCTCCAGGGGACTGGTGGGCTCCGGGGCGGGCGCGCGAGCTGGCCCGCCCCGGAGCCGTACTGGGGTGGGGTTACTCGGCTGCGGGCACGCGGTGGGCGTAGACCTGCTCGATCCAGCCCGCCTTGAACTCGGCCAGGTCGTCACGGAAGTTGGTCATCGAGGCACCGTAGGGCGCGACGACGCCGCCGGACTGGTCCGGCACGGACTGGCAGCCGTGCACGAGCCGGCCGCCGAGCGCGGAGTGGGCCTTGATGGACTCGATGCGGCGGTGCTCGTTGAACCAGCCGCCGTGGTAGATCTCGTCCAGCATTCCGCCCGTCGCGTCGTCCAGGTCGAAGACGACGGACGTGGCCGCGGGGAAGAACCAGCACGGGCCGACGTTGGAGATGTGCCCGTCCAGCTCAACCTTGTTGAGCGCCATCAGCGTGGCCGCCTCGCGCAGCATCCGCAGGTGGTCGGCGGTGATCTGCGGGAGGCCGAGGCCGGCCAGGTGCTCCTCGCGGAAGAGGTACGAGTACACCCCGTACGCCGTCGCCAGCACGCGGGCCGCGTCGGAGGTGGACTCGCCGTGGTTCTTGATGAAGCCGAGCGCGAGCTGCTCGACCGCGCTCTCGGTCGTCTCGTCCACGTCGAGGAGCTGGGCCTTCACCAAGTCCCAGTCGGCGACGAGCCAGGTGCTGGACTCGAAGCGGAAGAAGTACTCGGCCGGGTTGATGGTGATGCGCCGGCCGTCCACCTGGATGCCGGGCAGGCGGTTCCAGCGCGGGTCGAAGGCGTCGGGCAGCTCGACCGTGATGGTCGCGGTGTCGATGGTGGTCACCGTGTCTCCGTCTCTGATCGTCCGGGCCGGGGCACAGGAATGCCCGAGCCCGGTGGGGCGTACGGAACTTGGGGGCCGCCCGGCCCGCGATGCCGTGAGTGGGGCGGCTGTCGATAAGTGAACCGCTCGCTACGCAGAGTGGGTACGGTGTGACCGAGGTCAAGCGGTATACGCGGTTTACGGATCCGGAGCGGAGGCGATCGTGCCGGCACCGACCAGCGCCAACTCTCGCCTGCGCGACACGATCAACGCCGCCGGGTGCACGTACGACGCGCTCGCCAAGGACGTACGCCGCATCGCCGCCGAGAATGGTGAACTGCTCCAGACCAACAAGTCGGCCATCTCTCACTGGGTGGGCGGTGCCCGCACGCCGTCCGGCCAGGCAGGCCAGTACCTCGCCGAAGCCCTCTCCCGGCGGTTGGGCCGGGTCGTCACCCGAACCGAGCTGGGCCTGCACTCACCCGACACGGAGTCGCCACCGGAAACCGACCCCGTCACCGCGGTCACCGACCTCGGCCGCGCGGACGTCGAGCGCCGCCGCTTCCTCGCCATCGCCGCGTTCACCACGGCCGGCGTGGCCATGCCGCTCCTGCACGACCACGAAGCCACCTCGCGGATGCTTCGTGCCCGCACCGCACGCTCCCTCGTCGGCAGCGACGACATCGACGTCGTACGGCAGATCACGGCAGCTTTCAGCGCCGCCGACGAGAGGCTCGGCGGCGGCCATGGCCTGACCACGGTCACCGCGTACCTTGCCGACACAGCCGCACCTATGCTCCGTGGACGCTTCCCCTCGGAACCCTTACGCCAGGCCGCCTTCGGCGCCGTCGCCGAACTCGCCTATCTCGCAGGGTGGAAGCACCACGACCTCGGCCACGAAGGCGCTGCCCAGCGCTACTACCAGGTCGGGTACCAGCTCGCCTGCGAAGCCGACCCCCACGGCCACGCCGCATGGATGATGCGCGCCCTCGCCCACCAGTCCCTCAGCCTCAAGCAACCCCACCACTGCGTGGACCTCGTCAAAGGCGCCCTCTCCCGCGGCCTCGGCCACGTGGACGGCCAGACGGAAGCGCTCCTCCACATCACGCACGCCCGCGCCTATGCAGCCGTCGGCGAGAACCCATTGGCCGCTCGTGCTCTCCTCGCCGCCGAAGACGCCCTCCTGCGCGAGGACGGTCCCCAGCCCAGCTTCTCCCGCGTCAGCGGCCCCGCCGCCGGCACCGTGGCCAGCCACACCGCACGCACCCTGACCGACCTCGCCGACCACATCGGTACGGAACAGCAGCACCGCGACGCACTCACCCGCTGGGACCCGGAGAAGTACAAGCGCGTCCACGCCCTCACTCACGCCGACCTCGGCGACAGCCTCGCCGCCCAGGCCCGTGCCGACGAAGCAGTCGCTGCCTGGACCCAGGCCCTGGTCCTCATGGAAGGCATGACCTCCGACCGCGCCCGGAAGGCGATCACCTCGATCCGGTCCACGCTCGCGATCTACCAGCGCCGCCGCGTTCCTGGAGCCGCCGATCTCGCCCGCCGCGCCCGCGAGGCCCTCGCTTAACATGCCCAACAACCCGCCCGCCGAAGGGAACACCGTGGCCCAGCAGACCGACAACCGCCCCCAAGCCCTCAAGCCGGCGCTCGAATCGATGACGCTGCTCGTCGCGGCCGTCATCGTCCACGACAAGGCCACCAGCCGCGTCGTCCTCCTCCAGCGCAGCGAGAACGCGAAGTTCGCTCAGGGGATGTGGGACCTGCCCGTCGGCAAGAGCGAACCGGGCGAGCCCATCACCGGAACCGCGGTCCGCGAGCTCTACGAGGAGACCGGCCTCACGGTGAAGCCCGAGTCCCTCAAGGTCGCGCACATCATTCACGGAGCCTGGGGCGTTGAGTCCCCCAATGGCTTCCTCACGGTCGTCTTCGCAACCCACGAATGGACCGGCGAACCCGAAAACCGCGAACCTCACAAGCACTCCCAGGTCCGTTGGATCAACGCCGACTCCATCCCCGAGGACTTCGTGGACACCACCTCAAGCGCCCTCCACCGATACCTCGCGGGCGGCCCGGAAGTCTCCCTCGACGGCTGGCAATAGAGGTCCGCTCCATCTACGGGCCCGAGAAGGAAGCCCTCGGCGCCCTCTCCATTCAGGTCCAACGGATCTCGACACCAAGATCGCGACCCTAGACCGAAAGAACGGACACCAGGTAAGCCTATTGCCGCAACCTGCGGGCACACCTAATATGCGTTAATGGACTTGCGGCAAGAAGAGATGCTTGAGCACTTCACCTCCATGGAGCAGGGCTCGTGGACAACCGTGTACGAAGATTGGCGCGAGCGGGGAGGCAATGGTGGAATCTTTTGCGCTTTCGCGCCGATCGCGATGCGCACAAGAATCCTCACGTCCCCGACCTGGGATGTAAGCATGAGCGATTTTCGCCCCGGCTTCTCACAGCATCGAGAGAACGGTGAAATCGTAACCAGCTACTTCCGAAGCAGCATCGACGACGATATCGAGCCACTGGTTCTATGCCGCGAATACCATGGCACAGTCCCGTCAACCCGAGAGCTGACTGAACACTTTCGGCTATACCACAATCTCTACTGGGATGAGCTCAGTTCACAGTTCATGCAGCCCCTGGATGACGGAACTTCATCGGCCGCCGTCAAGGTGACCGGGGCCAAGATCGAAGTCCGCACAAAACTTCTACGCCAATTCCAGGCAGCCCAAGGACTTGACCTTGTCCTCTATCTCGACTCTGTTTGCATGGGCGAGAAGAGTGACGAACTCCCTGAAGCTCTCGACCTGACCACAGAAACTGCCCGCATCTCTCTTTACCCCGGAGATCGAGCTGGGACTGGGAAGTTCACTCGCCTTCTCGGCACCCGAGTAGTTCCACCGCCACCGATTGAGAAGAGTGGGATCTGGCCATTCGAGGAGGAGGACTCCCACTTCCCTGATTTCATCATCGCAACCGACTCCGATGGGGATGAGATCCGGCACAGTTGCAACCCCGACTCTCTCAGCAACTATTTCGGAGCAAACCCCGAAGCTCCGCACTACCTCACCCCAGTCTACTTCCGGCGGGAAGTACTACATAAGTACTACGAAAATCCCGAGCTCTACAATGTATCGGACGGATATCTGAGTTGCGCATCACTATGGGGACTGCGACTGGATAACAGCGCTCAGGATTACATCGTTGTCTTCCTTGGAGACCTTGGGCGCGATCTACCTCGGCAGGAACGAGACTACTGGCGGAGTTTCAACATTACAGAAGACGGGCCTCCTAGCGAGACTCTGATTCGCCGAGCATTTCTGGGACAGCCTGCCGAACCGACCTCCGAGGATCTGCTCGTTCGCTCCAACTACGTGACGTTCAGACGCACATGGGAGGAAGCCGTCGGGTGGGAGCTCTTCCGGAAGCCCGAGGAAGCTGATGCAGGACTTCTACAGCGGCTGCGCCTCCCGTTGAATAATTCGCAGGCGGAATTCGAGTCCAGCATTCGAATCATGACGCAACTCTTCGTTGACGCTCTCAATGAACGGGAGATCCAGAAGCGCCTGCCGGACCGCGTTGATAACGAAAAGGGCATCGCGAAGCTCAAGCGCTGGATGGAGCAGAAAGGTTATCCGCACGCCGAGCGGGACACGCAGTTCTTGCGGAATCTCCAGGAGATCCGTTCGAAGGCGACGGCTCACCGCAAGAGCAGTGACTACGAGAAAACACTTACAAAGGTCTTCGGCGACTTGCGGGGCCCAGCAGCCGTCAAGACTTTCTTCACATCAGCTCTGTCCATGCTGACCGGTCTGAGCGAATGGGCGAGCGAAGTCGAGCCTCGGTGAAAGAAGCACTGCTCTGACGGGCAACCGCCGGCTGCGGCCGGGTCACTGCACGTAGAGACTCTCCAGCCAACACTTGGAGGATGGTCTCCTCCAACGGGCGGCGACTTGCGTCAAACAGTCCGCACACAGTCCGCAGGACATCCAATCAGGACCGTCGTACCCCATCGCCAGCCATCAGCAAAAGGCCAGGTCAGCGACCCACAGGGAAGATCCCTGCAGGTCACCGACCCGGCCCATTACTAGGAGACCAAGAAGGCCTGATCCCTGGTCGGGCATTCTGACCTGCGCTTCCGCCGGTCATATCGCCTACCTGACCGCACCCGGTCCGCCGGCCGCCGAGAGTGGCGTCCATGACGGACCGGGTGCGGTCTTGTTTTCGCCGGTCACGGGTGCGCGTGGTTCCCCGAAGGAACCTGCGCCGAACGAGCCGTGCAGGTACTCCTCGGGGCTTCAGCCCAAGGGGCATGTCAACCCGGTATCTGCCGGCGGCACGACATCGTGATCAGACCGGCAGCGAAACCGACCGCCGCCACGACTGCCGCCACGACGCTGGTGGACTCCATCAGGAGAACCGCCCACGGGTACGGCCTCTGGTCTCCCGCCAGGCCGGTGACGATGCTGACCATCACGAACATGGTCGCCGCCGCGCCACCGGCGATCGGCCCGTACCAGCTGTGTACGAGGAGAGCGAGGCCCAGCACCATGACGGTGTTCCGTCCGCCCGCCACCGCTGTCGGCATGTCCAGGAACTCCCCGAGTGCAAACCCCAGCCCCGCCGCGCTCACCCCCAGAAGCAGGAGAGCCAGCCGGTCGACGACGGCGACCGCTCGCGCCGCCGTGGTTTCGGTGGCGACGAGGCGCCGGCTCATGCAGTACGTCGTGGGGATGCACAGGATGAGCGGGACGAAGTTCATCAGCTTGACCGAGAAGGTGCCCTGAGCGGCGATCTGGGGAACCTTCGCCACGTCGTCGCGCACGAGCACGAGGAGGAGCGTCCAGGCGAACAGGGCCGCGGGCAGCAGCCAGATTCTTCGTGCGCGCGCCCAGAGGGTCAACGAGCCACCCCCGGTGCCATGTCCGCCGGATCCTCCAACTGCGGGCCCAGCGCTCGGCCCCGCTCGCTCTCGGCCTTGGCCCCCGCCCGGGCCTTCTCGTGGACCTGCTCGTCACAGGACTCGAGGTAACCCAACTGCTGCTTGTACCAGGCGTACTGCTTCCCCTTGGGGAGGCTGCGCACCCAGCGCGCCCGGTACACACCGCTGGGCCCGTAACTGCGGGTGGCCTCTTCCTCCGACATCCCGACCGTCAGGCCGACCCAGGCGAAAGCGGCTCCGCGCCCCGGATAGACGTAGTCATCGGGAAGGTCCGGGCAGTGGTGGAGCCCTGACGGAACCAAGGCGCTGACGTAGACGGCCCGGCTGCGGTGGGGGGTCACCGGCTTCTGGAGGTAGGTTCGCCAGGTGTCGCGTGCCAGCGGTAGATCCTCCGAGACGAAGGCCAGCTTCCGGGGTGGGGTGAACCCGACCTCTCGCAGGCGGGGCAGCGCGCGTTGAGCGGAGCGGTGCAGTGCGGGGATGTCGTCGGCGAACTCACCGGGCACACAGATCACCGGGGCGGTTCGCTCACACGTCGTTGCCCAAGTGCGGGGAACGGTGGGGTCGGCGTAGCGCGGGGCGCCACTCACCAGGGGATACGACGCCCCGAAGCCCGCGAGGACGCAGCAGGTCACGGCGGCGGCGCGCAGCGCCGGACGTGAGAGCAGGCTGAGCGCGACAAGACCGAGCAGCAGCCCGAGAGCCAGGATCACCGGTGCCATGAGGTAGGCGCGGTCCACGACATCCGTATAGGTCGGAATGCTCATGTCGAATCCGGATATCGCCCGCAGCCATGGGATACCCAGCGTATAGGCGACGAAGACCCACAGCGCCGTGATCACCACCGCAAGGGGGCGGGCGATGACGGGCGGAAGGGAGAGCCCGAGGAGGAAGCCGACTGCTACTGCGCTGAAGGGGACCGCAAGACTCCGGACCACGGGGACGGTGTCGTGGAGCCCTGGTACGGGGCCTCCCAGATAGGTGATCACCAACAGGAAGGACGCCACCCAGCTGATGATCACCAGGGCCAGGGTGGGGGCCAGCGCATCGACAAATATGCGCAGCAGGTGGCGGCTGGACGGGGCGGCTGTGATCCGGGCCTGGCGAAGCCTCCCTGCGTCCCAGGCGGCGACCAAGGCCATTCCCAGCGCGGCGATCCTCAGGGCCACCGACACCACGACGATGGAATCCTCACCGGTCAACGGCCTGGGCTGGTAGGCGGTGAAGTAAAGGGTAAGAGCCACCGTCGGGGCTCCGAGCCCGATGACAGCCGAGTGCCGAGCGAAGGGGAATCGGTTCACCACGAGATCGCCCCATCGATCTCGGTGAATGCCCGATACGCGGAGGTGGCCCGCTGCTCGTCGGATGCCGCCGTCGCGCTCGCGTGGGAAAGGAAGTCCACCACCGTTCCCGAGAAGCGCACCTGACCACCCAACAGAACCACGACCGAGTCGTACGAGTTGGCGATGTCCGAGGTGTCATGGGTGGAGAGAACGATGTGCACCTCCTTCGACAGATCGGCGAGAATCTGGTGGAAGACCTGCCGCTGGCGGGGATCCATGCCCGCTGTCGGCTCATCAAGGAGAAGGACCTCCGCGTCATGCACGAGCGCCTGGGCCACTGCGACGCGCCGCTGCTGTCCCCCGGAGAGTTCCTGGACCTTGTCATCCGCCCGATCGGCCAACTCCACGCGTTCCAGGGCCTGGAGGGCTTCACGCCACGCCTCGCGCCGGTCCATCCCCTTGAGCCAACCGGAATACGCGACCTGATCCCGGGCCGTGAGCCCCGGCACCTGCTCCACCTGCTGAGGCATCCATGCCACACGCCTACGGAACGCGGGCAGCGCGCGACGCCGGCCGGTGCTCAGGTCGCCATAGGTGACGGAACCGGAATCGGGGCGCAGCGCAGATGCGCACAAGCCCAACAGGGTGCTCTTTCCTGCTCCGTTCGGCCCCAGGAGCACGGTCCGCCCGGGCGGCAGCGTATAGCTGAGATCACGCAGCACCGGGCGTCTACGCCGATAGGAGAAGGAACACTCGGACATCGAAATGGGCATGTGACACCTTGGCATTTCAGCGCGGGGGCACCTCTGTCTGTTTCAACAAGAGGCAGGTGGAGACCTGCGTTTCAGGTCTCCACCCAGGTATTCAGAATCCAGCGTCGTCTAAGGGATGTCCCACAATTCCTGGCGGGACAGCCCTTAGAACGACATACGGGTCTGATCGACGCTGATCGACGGGCCGACTACCGAACTTCCACCGACCTCGGTAATGCGGAAGTAGTAGTCGTGGCCCTCGCTTCCGGCACCCCACTCGCCGGAGGATGTTCCGCCGTTGAAGCATGCCGTGTAGGTCTTTTCGTCGAATCCGGTGTCGGGTCCGACGACAGCACGTCGCAGCTGAACAGTCACACTTCTAGTCGAGCCCGAGTCCGTATGGCATCCGGTGAAGTCCACCTTGTTCGGGCCGGTACCTCCGTCATCGGTCACATAATGCGAGGTGAAGCCGGCGACTCCACCCTGTATGTACGAGTACTTCACGACAGCCCAAGCGGGGCCTGCGAGGGCCAACGGGAGGGTCGCGATGGAAGCAACCATACCGATCCGCTTCCAAGTATTACGGGTGCCGAACTTACTCATAGCTGTACCTCTCGCCTGGAATCGTGGGCATGCGTGTGCATCACGGGGTGAATTGATTGAAGGCCGCATTGGCGGAAATCCCCCGCGAGAACGCTTGAGTGTACATCAACAGCATTGACAATAGCGGGAGTTGGGTTTTCATTGCGGTGTGCCCTGTTTTGGGTATGCCCTGGGTCTTCGCGGAGTTCTGCTTACGTGCCCGCGCTCTCCTGGCCCTGTGCCGAAGGGGTACGACCGCTCGGCGGTCGTACCCCTTCGATGTTCGGGGAAACACGGAAACACGAGCGGCCGGACCCCGAAGGGCCCGGCCGCAGCGGTGTTACGGGGTCAGGTCAGCAGTTGCCCGCGGGGCGGTCGCGCTTGACCAGGTTGGTGTAGCCGGTGGTGCCGTCCAGCCACAGGACGCGCTGGCCCTCGTCGGCCGCGCCGAACGTCTGCTCGCCGCGGTTGCAGGAGACGCGCTGCGCGCCGCCCTTGCCGTCGGGGGCGATCTGGTACAGCTTCATCATCGTGTCGTTGGCCCACGTGGTGGCCGGCGGGACGGTCGAGATGCTGACCGCGTCGTCCGAGGCCGTCAGCGAGTAGGCGTAGAGGGAGCCTTCGCCCGCCTCCGGGGTGACGGTGACCGGGTTGGAGCCGTCGAGGTTCGCGCGGCGCACCGCGGCCTTGCCGGTGTCGGTGGCGTCGTCGTCCTCGATCCAGAAGACACCGTCGTCGGTGATCGCGGTCTGGCCGATGCCCATGGCGTCGTCCGAGGCGGGCATCGTCGTCTTGGTGTGGGTCGCCGTGTCGAAGACCTCGACGCCGACCTTCATGTTGCCGTTCGCGTCGGGGGCCACCTTGGCGTAGGCGATCTTGCCGTCCTTGATGGAGGCCAGGCCCGAGATGTTGTACGGACGGCCGCCGTCGACCAGGCCGGTCTCGCCGGTCTTCATGTTGGCGTACCGGACGTTCGTGACGCCGTACTGCGGGTTGAGGGCGGTGTACGCGACCCAGTCACCGTCCACCACGAGGCCGTTGACGTCGCTGCCGATGCCGTCGACCATCTTGGCGAGGCCGCCCGCGACGGGGCGCGCCATGATCTTGATGCCCGTGCTGCTGTAGTCGGCCCACACCACCGTCTTGCCGTCGGTGTTGGCGTAGACGTTGTAGTCGCCGTTGTTGGCGCTCACCAGCTGCGGCTGGCCCTTGCCGGAGGTGTTGCCCAGCCACACCGAGTACGGCTCGCTGCCGTCCTCGTTGGAGCGGGAGACGGCGTACTTGCCGCCGCCCGCGCCCACGCCGGTGCTGGCGATGTTGACCTTGGAGACGAGCGTGTCGGTGTCGACGCCGAGAGCCTTCTCCCAGCCGGGGACGATGCCGTGCGCGTCGAAGGACCGCTTGACGATCGCCAGCTTGGCCTTGGAGAGGCCCAGCTCCTGCGCGGCGGCGATGACCGCGGCGCGGCCCTCGGTGAAGCCGTCGAGGGGGGTCATGTACGCGGACAGGGCGCGGTAGACGATCTGGTCGGCGAGCTCGGCGCCGAGGTCCTCGCGCAGGTCCCACAGCGCGCCGGAGAAGATCGTCGAGTTGAGGTGGACGCCGCCGTTGTCACCGCTGTAGGTGACGCCGATGAAGTTCTTCGACGTGGTGGCGCCGTCGTTCAGGTCGCGCAGGGCGCACTCGCGGGGGCCCGCGGTGGTGCACAGGTCCTCGCCGAGGAGACCGGCGTTCGGGTCGTCCATCGACTGGCCGTTGGCCTCCAGGTCGATGGCGTTGCCGAAGTAGTCGGCGATGGCCTCGTTCATGGCACCGGACTGGCCCACGTAGACCAGGTTCGCGGTGTGCTCGACGACGCCGTGGGTCATCTCGTGGCCGACGACGTCGGTGTCGGCGGAGAAGGTGCGGAAGTCGCCGCCGCCCTGGCCGTACACCATCTTCTGGCCGTCCCAGAAGGCGTTGTTGTACGGCTGGCCCCGCTGGACGACACCGACCAGGGAGTAGATGTAGCCGTTCTTGCCGTCGAGACCCTCACGGCCGAAGTGGTTCTTGTAGTAGTCGTAGACCTTGCCGGCCGCCCAGTGGGCGTCCACGGCGCCGGAGTTGGTGTACTCCTCGCCGAGCTCCGGGGTGGCGGGCTGGAAGTACTTGATGCCGACGGGCCAGACACCGGAGGCGCTGCCCGCCTCACGGCCGCGGGCGTCGTACGTGGCGATCATGGGGCCCGCGTACGGGGAGTCGTCCGCGTCCCGCTTGCTGTAGTCGATCATCTGCAGGAGACCCTTGGTGTCCTTGTACAGATTGATGTCGACCTTCTGGCCGTTGTAGCGGACGCCGCTGCCCTTGACGACGAGCTGGTCGCCGGCCGCGGTGGAGGCGTCGGCGGGGGCCGCGACGCCTTCCGTCGCGCCGGCGCCCGTGCCCGTGGCACCGAAGGTCTTGATGCCGCTGTACTGCATGACCGGGAAGCCGGAGTGCGCGTCGATGTACACCTCCTGCTGGACCGGCGAGCCGTCGGCCGGGTTGACACCCGTGACGGTGATGTGCCGGGTCAGCACGCCGGTGCCCTGCGGGAGGATCGTGACGTCGCCGGCCGTGCCGGTGAACTCCGCCTCGGCCTGCTTCTCGCCCTTGGCCGGGGCGCGCAGGAGGCCGCCGCCGAACTGGGTGGTGACGGCGCCGACGGCGCGCTCGATCGCGGTCTTCTCGGAGACCTTCGGGGTGACCGAGTCGAGCTTCAGCTTGGTGAAGTAGTTGCCCGAGGTGCCGGTGACGGCGCGCTTGCCGTCCTTCTTGGTCATCCGGACCAGGTACTGGCCGCCGAGGACCTCGACGCCCTTGTACTTCTGCTGGAGGCGGACCGTCTCCTTGCCGCCCTTCTCGGTGGTGGTCCCGACGGCGGTCAGGTCCTTGGCCGAGGTGTCGGCGATGTGGTAGCGGCCCTTCTTGGCCTTGAGGTGGCCGCGGGCGGCGTCGGCCGCGCTGCCGGAGGCGGCGACCTCCTCATGCAGACCGGTGACGAGCGAGGGGGTGTCGGTCTCGCCGCCCGGCGTGGTGGCGGACGCGGCGGGGGCGGCCGCCGTGGTGTCGGCGTGCGCTGCCGGCATGGCGGTGGCCATCAGGCCCGCCGTGGCCAGCAGCGCGGCTATGCCCTGTCCGACAACGACGCCGGTACGGCGGCCCTGTGAACCAACTGCTCGTCTGCGTGCTGAAGTCCGCACGGTGCTCCTCCGGATGCCACGAATGCGTGAACGAATATCGGATGCCGACATGGAAGACCCGCCAGCACTGTGTGAACAATGCGTTCCACCTGCAGACTTCTGTACGTGCACACTTGTGTGGGCTACGCGAAACGGCGAAAATCGCCTCGTGACATGGGCTGATCTGGACGCGCAATGGCAGGCCCTCGGCCTCGGAGCAGATGAACTCCGGGTGTACGAGGCCCTGTTGGACACCCCCGCCGACTGCACCCGGGCAGTTCTCGCCCAGCGCCTCGGTCTCTCCCCCCGGCAGCTCCGCGGCGCCCTCGAATCCCTCGACCGGCACGGCTTCACCCGGCCCGCCCGGAGCTCCGGGCTGCCGGTCCCCGACGCCCCCGCGACCGCGCTGCGCAACCTGATCCATCTGCGCCAGGCGGAGCTGCTGCGCCGCGAGGCCGAACTGGAGGAGCTGACCGGCTCGGTCGACCGGATCGCCGCGCAGCTCGTCTCCACCTCGCACGCGGCCGGCACCATCGGCATCGAGACGCTGCGCGGCCGTGCGGAGATCGCCGAGCGCGTCACCTCGCTGGTGGTGTCGGCGACCGAGGAGGTGGCGCTGCTCGACCGGCCCCCGTACGCCGCGAGCGAGCCGGACGGCATGCCCGCCCCGCTCAACATGGCCGAGCCGGTACGGCGCGGGGTGCGGGTGCGGGCCGTCGTCGACCGGGAGGGCCTGAGCTTCCAGGGCCGGGCGCGCGGGCTGAACGAGCTGGCCGCGCAGGGCGTGCAGATCCGGCTCGGCATGGACCTGCCCACGAAGCTGATCACGGTCGACCGGCGGATGACCCTGCTGCCGCCGACCGACGCCGCCGACCCCACGGCCACGGCCCTGGTGGTCAGCGACGCCCTGCTGAGCAACGCCCTCGTCCCGCTCTTCGAGGCCGTCTGGGAACGTGCCGTGCCCATCGGTTCGGTCGCCGACGACCAGGTCACGGACGAGGACCGGGAGCTGCTGACGATGCTCTCCTCGGGCCTGAAGGACGAGGCGATAGCCCGCCGCCTGGAGATCCACGTCCACACGGTCCGCCGGCGCATCAGCCGCCTGATGCAGGAACTGAAGGCGGAGACCCGCTTCCAGGCCGGCGTACAGGCGGCGTTGCGCGGCTGGCTGACCCTCTGAGCGCCTGAACGGCGGGAGTGGAGTGCCCGAGGACCTCCTGGAAGTGCGGCGTCAGCAGGGGGTCCGGGGAGTCTCCGTACGCACGGGTGGTCAGTCCGTCCGGAGGAGGTGGCGGTAGCTCTCGGGGTGTTCGCGCAGATAGCCGGCCAGATCCGTGGCGGGGCGGCCGGTCAGGGCCGGCACGGCGTCCGAGACCGTGGCCATCTCCCCGGCCGCGATGGCCTCGTACGAGGTGACCCAGCCGGCCACCTCCCAGTCCTCGGCTCCGTAGTGCGACCGTGAGGCGTACGCCTCCTCGCGGGTCTCCGGCACGTAGGTGACGGTCCTTCCGGTGACCCGGCTCAGCTCCTCGGCCGCCTCGGCGAGGGTGAACGCCTCGGGGCCGGTGAGGTCGTAGGTGCGCCCGTCGTGGGAGGGGCCGGTCGCACCGGTGTCCGCGAGCAGCACGGCGGTCGCGGCGTCGGCGATGTCCTCGTGCGCCACCGCCGCCACCCGGCCGTCTCCGGCGGGGCCGCGCAGCACGCCGTCGGTGCCGGTCATGGCCGGGAGCCCGGCGAGATACCAGCTGTCGCGCAGGAAGGTGTACCGGAGGTCGGCGGTCCGGATGTGCGCCTCGGTGTGCCAGTGGTCGCGGGCGAACGTGAACGTGGCGTCGGGGGCGGCACCCTGGAAGGAGACGTAGACGATCCGTTCGACGCCCGCCGCGACGGCCGCGTCCACCGCCGTCGTGTGCTCGCGCACCCGGTCCGGGCTCTCGTGCGCCGAGACGAGGAACAGGGTGTGTGCCCCGGCGAGGGCCCGGCGCATGGCCTCGCCGTCGCCGTAGGAGGCGGGCGGCGCGAGGTCGGCGCCGGGGAGGGCGGGCAGCCGGGAGGGGTCGCGGCCGAGCAGCCGGACGGGGACGCCGGCCCGGGCCAGCCGGGTGGCGACCCGGCCGCCGAGTGCGCCGCTCGCCCCGGTGACGGCGGTGAGGGGACCACTGGTGACGGTGTCGGACGCGGAGGCGGGGTCGGTGGTGGGGCTCATGCGGGGGTGCCCTCCTCGGGCGGCCAGGGGCGTACCTCGACGACGGCGTCGACCGGGAGCGGGCCGTAGATGTGCGGGAACTCCTCTCCGCCGGGCGCGGCGGCCTCGTACCGAACGGGGGCCGGGAGCCTGCCGGGGTCGATGACGAGCACCACGAGGTCCTGGTCGACGGCTCCGGCCCGGCTTCCCGCGCCGTACAGCATCTCGGCCACACCGGGGAGCTGGTGGGGCAGCGAGCAGTGGATGAAGCCCTCTTCGTGCAGGGTGCGGCCACGGGTGGACATCTCGTACGTCCCGATCCCGCGGGCCGCCTCCCAGAGCGGGCCTTCGGTGAGGTGCAGCAGTTCGGCCATGGCCCGAGGCTAACGCCGCGACGGACACGGATCCCGCCCCCGCGGATAACGCCTCACCGCGTCGGCGCGTCCGCCGGACCGGGCCCGGCGGCCGGCCGGGTGCATGTGCCCGGGAAATGCGCTGTGCGCGGGCGCCTCCCGGGCAGGTGAGGTCCGTCGGAGCGGTCCGGCTCCTCAGCCCGCCAGCAGCTTCGCCTCCGTCTCCGGGTGGAGGCCCACGGTGGGGCGGTCGGGGCGCTGCGGAGCCGTACCGCCCAGCTCACGCAGCCAGGTCCAGGTGTCGGCGACGGTCTCCTCCGCCGGGCGGCAGCGCAGCCCCGCCGCGTGCGCGAGGCCGACGTCGCCCTGGTGCAGGGTGTCGTACAGCTCCCCCGGCGGCAGCCACACCGGCAGGTCTGTCCACGGTTCGACGCCCGCGGCGAGGATCTTGTCCGCCGGGGTCCAGCGCAGTTCGGCGTCGGAGCCGGTGGCGCGCACACAGGCGTCGAGCAGCCCGCCCATGGTGGTGTGCCCCGGCCGGCTGACCAGGTTGTACGGGCCGTGCAGGTCCCGTTCCGCCGCGTCGAGCACCCAGTCGGCGAGGTCTCGCACGTCGATGTACTGGAGGGCGGTGTCCGGGGTGCCGGGGGCGAGGACCGGGCCGCCGCGCGCGATCCGGTTCAGCCACCAGGGCAGCCGGCCGATGTTCTCCCAGGGGCCGAGGATCAGGCCGGCCCGGGCCAGGAGGGCACGGTCTCCGAAGGCGTCCAGCACGGCCAGTTCGCCGCCGCGTTTGGCCAGTGCGTACGACTGGTCGTCACCGGCGTCCGGTGAGGCGCCCGCCACCACCGGGCCGTCCTCGGCGAGGCCCGCCGGTGCGGGATAGTCGTAGACGGAACGGCTGGATATGTAGGTGTAGCGGGCGGCCCGCGCGGACAGCAGCCGGGCCGCGTCGCGCACCGCGGAGGGCGCGCCGCTCCAGGTGTCGACGACGAGGTCCCAGGTGTGGCCCTCGCCGTCCGGGGCTTCGGTGGCGGCGAGCGCGGCCAGGCCGCCTTCGGCGGTGCGGTCGCCGGTCAGTCCGGCGGCTCCGGGCGGGGGTGCGTGGTGGCCCCGGTGGAAGACCGTGACGTCCCAGCCGCGCGCGAGGGCCGCCTCGGTGACGGCCCGGCCGACGAACTGCGTACCACCCAGCATCAGAAGCCTCATGACAGTGACTCTGCCCTGGGGCGTGGGGAAGGGAAACGGTCCACGCTCTCGGCTGAATCGGCCGGAACGGGGAACTCCCGCGGGCCGGTCGCGTCCCGCGTCAGGGGCGGGCGAGCGGGCCGCGGTGGCGCAGCGGCCAGGGGTGGTATCCGGCCACCCACCGGGCCGGACCCCGATTCCCCGGGCCGGTCGGACGGCTCGTGGTGGGGAGGCTACGCGGCAACTGGTCGAACGGCTCGTGGCGGGAAGGCCCCACGGCAGCCGACCGGACGGCTCGTGGCGGGGGCTCCACGGCGGCCGGTCAGGCCGTTTCCAGCGGGAACGCTCCCCGGTGGCCCGTACCGGCGCCCTCCGTCGGCCGGGGCTCGAACTCCCGGCAGCTCCAGACCTCCTGGACGAATCCGGTCCGCCGTTCCCACAGCCCGAGCACGTCCCGCTCGCCGGCCGTGTCCCGGTACTCCTCCTTGGCGCCCCGGAAGCAGGCGAGCCCGCCGGAGAGACCGCGGCCGGCCGGGTCCGGGGCCGGGAAGTAGTCGGAGAAGGCGCAGGCTATGCAGGTCCGGAGGCTGACCCCGGGCGGCAGCTCCCGCTGGATCGTGGCCAGCGCGGACCCGAAGTCGTTCTCGGCCCGCTGCGAACCGAAGGCCGCCCCGCCGAAACGGAGTTCCAGGTAGAGATACGGGTCGGGCCTGCGCAGCGACAGGAGACAGCTGAGGGTCGCCTGCCGCTCCACCCCCTCCGCCATGACGGGGAACGGCAGGTCCCACTCCAGGACGCAGTCGCCCAGCGCGCCGTCCGTCAGCGCGAACATCCCGCTCTCCGCCGACCCGGCCGCCACCGGACGCAGGGCGTCGAAGCTGCCGCCCTCGAAGTCCACCCCCCGGACCCGGAGGCGGAGTTGCTGCCCGTCGGTGGTGAGGATGACGGCATCGGAGCCCTGCCGGTCCCGGTACCACCCTGCCCACGACTCATCTGTCATGAGCAGGGACTGTAGCCCCTGCCTCCGACACGGTCCGTGCCGCCCTCCGTTTGGTCCGGCGTCCCTTCTGCCGCCCTCCTCCTCAGTGCGTCCGGCGCGTGACGAATTCCGCCAGCGCGAGCAGGTCGCCCGCCGCCGACAGGTCCGGGACCGCCCGGGACAGGTGGTGCACGGCGCGCGCCATCCGGTCCGCCGCGCAGCTCTGCGCCCAGTCCCGGCCGCCGGCCCTGTCCACGGCCTCCGAGGCCCGGATCACCTCGGCGCGGGTGTTCAACGCGCCCCGGTACAGGGCGGCGAGCTCCGCCGCGGCCGGGCCGCCCGCGGTGAGCGCGGCCACCACGGGCAGCGACTTCTTGTGGGCGCTGAGATCCGCGCCGACCGGCTTCCCGGTCTGGGCCGGGTCCCCCCAGATGCCGATCAGGTCGTCGATCAGCTGGAAGGCGAGGCCGGCCTCCCGGCCGAAGCCGTCCATGGCCCCGACGGCCCGCTCGTCGGCGCCCGCGTAGAGCGCGCCCAACGCACAGGCACAGCCGAGCAGCGCGCCCGTCTTCGCCGTCGCCATGGTCAGGCACTCGTCGAGCGAGACCTGGTCCGGGTCGCGCTCCTCGAAGGCGCAGTCGGCCTGCTGGCCCGCGCACAGCTCGATGACACACGTCGAGAGTCTGGCCGAGGCGCGCGCCGACACCGCTCTGTCGTCCTCGGCCAGCAGCCGCTGGGCGAGGGCCAGCATGGCGTCGCCGGCGATGACGGCGTCCGGGACACCGAACACCGTCCAGGCGGTGGCCCGGTGGCGGCGGGTCTGGTCCTCGTCGATGACGTCGTCGTGCAGCAGGGTGAAGTTGTGGACGAGCTCCACGGCGACGGCGGCCCGTACGGCCTGCTCGGGGTCGCCGCCCAGCGCGCGGGTGGCCGCCAGGACGAGCGCCGGTCTGATCGCCTTGCCCGCGCCGCCCGTAGCCGGGCTGCCGTCCGCGTTCTGCCAGCCGAAGTGGTACATCGCGACCCGCCGGATCGATCCGGGCAGGGAGGCGACCGCCGCCCGCAGGGGCGGGTCGACGAGGGTCCGGGTGTACTCCAGCAGCGCCGCGGCCTCGTTGCCCTCGGTCGCGGCGTCTGTTCGGGTCATGGTCAATCGGTCACCCCTGTCGTTGCCGTCCCGCCTCGGCCGCTGTCGCGGCGGGGGCCGGGGACGTGGGTGGTTGCTGTGATGGCGGGCGGCCGGGGGCCCGGACCGCGGAGGGTCCGGGCCCCGTGGCTCACCGCCAGCGGCTGACCTCGACGTTCTCCAGGACGCCGAGGGCGTCCGGGACGAGGACCGCCGCGGAGTAGTAGGCCGTCACGAGGTAGGAGATGATCGCCTGCTCGTCGATGCCCATGAAGCGGACCGAGAGACTGGGTTCGATCTCGTCCGGGATGCCCGTCTGCTGGAGGCCGATGACGCCCTGCTCGGACTCGCCGGTCCTCATGCAGATGATCGACGTGGTGCGGGCGTCGCTGACCGGGATCTTGTTGCAGGGGAAGATCGGGACGCCGCGCCAGGCCGGCACGTGGTGGCCGCCGACGTCGACGCTCTCCGGCACCAGTCCGCGCTTGTTGCACTCGCGGCCGAAGGCGGCGATGGCGCGCGGGTGGGCGAGGAAGAGCTTGGAGCCGCGCCGGCGCGAGAGCAGTTCGTCCATGTCGTCGGGGCCCGGCACCCCGTCGTGCGGCTGGAGCCGCTGGCCGTAGTCGCAGTTGTTGAGCAGGCCGAACTCGCGGTTGTTGATGAGCTCGTGCTCCTGGCGCTCGCGCAGCGCCTCGACCGTGAGCCGCAACTGCTGCTCGGTCTGGTTCATCGGCTGGTTGTAGAGGTCCGCGACGCGGCTGTGGACCTTCAGGACGGTCTGGGCGACGCTCAGTTCGTACTCGCGTGGCGCGGCGTCGTAGTCCACGAACGTGTGCGGGACGACGGCTTCACCGACGTGGCCCGCGGAGAGGTCGATCTCCGCCTCGCCGTACTTGTTGGTGCGCTGCTGCGGGAGGGACAGCAGCCCGGCGAGATGGCTGCGCAGCGAATCGGCCCGTTCGGCGAGGTTGAGCACGTCCGCCCGCTGGAGCGTCAGCACCGTGCACGTGGTGACGGCACGGGCCGTGTACTCCCAGACGGCGTCGCCCTCGATGAGGGAGTGGTCCCCGAAGTAGGCCCCGTCCGCGTGGACGCCGAGCACCGTCTCGTCCCCGTAGGGGCCGGTGCCGACCTTCTCGACCTTGCCGTGCGCCAGCAGGTAGACCCGGTCCGCGGCCTCGCCCTCCGTGGCCAGGAGCTGCCCGGCGGGGATCTCGCGCTGCTCGCACCTCCGGGCCAGCTCGGCGAGCACCTCCTCGTCCCCGAAGTCCCTCAGGGCGGGGAGCTCGCCCAGTTCGGCGGGGATGACCGCGACCCGGTCCCCGGTCTGTACGAACGTCACACGGCCGTCCCCGACCGAGTAGCTCAGCCGGCGGTTCACCCGGTACGTGCCGCCCTGCACCTGGACCCACGGCAGCATCTTCAGCAGCCACCGTGAGGTGATCTCCTGCATCTGCGGAGCGGACTTGGTGGTCGTCGCGAGGTTCCGCGCGGCCGCCGTGCCGAGACTCTGCTGCGGCGGCACCTGCACGTTCTGAACCTCTTCACCAACGGACATCTGTCGTCCTCTCGATCTATCGGCTGACCTGCGGGAAGAACACTTCCAGCACGAGGACGGGGTACGCCATTACACAAAAGAGTGCGACTAATCGGCCTTTGGGGTGGGCACTGCGTTGTGCGACGGCCCGGCCGAGCTTTAATTTGCATCTGGGATGCCAATTAACCTAGCCTGGCCGTCATGCGGCTGACCAGATTCACCGACGTGGCGCTGCGTGTACTGATGCGCCTCGCCGTCGTGAAGCACGAGGACCCGCCGACCACCCGCGAGGTGGCGGCGACCATGCAGGTGCCGTACTCGCACGCCGCCAAGGTCGTGGCCCGCCTCCAGCACCTCGGCCTGGTCGAGGCGCGGCGGGGTCGCGGGGGCGGGCTCGCCCTCACCGAGGCGGGCCGGTCCACCCCGGTCGGCACCCTCGTCCGCGAGCTGGAGGAGCCCGGCGACGTCGTCGACTGCGAAGGGTCCACCCCGTGCCCGCTGCGGGCGGCCTGCCGGCTGCGCGGGGCACTGCGCGAGGCCCAGGACGCCTTCTACGCCTCGCTGGACCGGGTCACCGTCGCGGAGCTGACCGCCGCGCCCACCGGCCCCCTGCTGATCGGCCTCGGCAGCGGCCCGCCGCCCCCGGACTGACCCCCGCCGCACCGGACCCCGGCCCGGTTCCCGCACCGCCCTTAAATGCGCATCTCAGATACCCATTCAACATCCGAGGAGTCACCGATGCTCTCCGAGTCGTCCACCGCCACCGTCCGCGCCACCCTCCCCGCCGTCGGCGCGGCCATCGGGGACATCGCCGATCTCTTCTACCGCAAGCTGTTCGACGCCCACCCGGAGCTGCTGCGCGACCTGTTCAACCGCGGCAACCAGGCGTCCGGCGCCCAGCGCCAGGCACTCGCCGGCTCCATCGCCGCGTTCGCGACCCAGTTGGTCGAGCGGCCCGACACCCGCCCCGACGTGATGCTCGGCCGGATCGCGCACAAGCACGCCTCGCTCGGTGTCACCCCGGCCCAGTACGAGGTCGTCCACACCCACCTGTTCGCCGCGATAGCCGAGGTCCTCGGCGACGCGGTGACCCCCGAGGTCGCCGCCGCCTGGGACGAGGTCTACTGGCTGATGGCCAACGCCCTGATCGCCATCGAGGAGCGGCTGTACGCGGAGCAGGGCGTCGTCGCCGGTGACGTCTGGCGCGAGTGGGAGGTCGTCTCGCGCACCGAGGAGACCGACGACGTCGCCCGGTTCGACCTCCGCCCGGCCGACGGCTCGCCGGCCCCCGCCTTCCGTCCCGGCCAGTACGTCTCCGTA
This sequence comes from Streptomyces sp. NPDC019224, assembly GCF_040632605.1. Taxonomy (NCBI): domain Bacteria; kingdom Bacillati; phylum Actinomycetota; class Actinomycetes; order Kitasatosporales; family Streptomycetaceae; genus Streptomyces; species Streptomyces sp. NPDC019224. The sequence continues at coordinate 59,745 of NZ_JBEYCF010000030.1, forward strand.
CAGGTCGAACTCCCCGACGGGGCCCGCCAGATACGCCAGTACAGCCTCTCCGGCGCCCCGGGCTCGGCGCTCCGCTCGATCACGGTCAAGCGGGTGCGCGGCGGCGACACCCCGGACGGCGAGGTCTCCCGCCACCTGCACGACCACGTCCGCGCCGGTGACCGGCTCCGGGTCTCCGCCCCGTACGGCGACCTCGTGCTGAAGTCCGACGACGCCCCGCTGCTGCTCGCCTCCGCGGGCATCGGCTGCACCCCGATCCTGTCGATGCTGGAGCACCTCGCCGAGACCGGGCACCGCGCCCCGGTCACCGTGGTGCACGGCGACCGCTCCCCCGCCGACCACGCGCTGCGCACCGACCACACGGCGCTCACGGCCAAGCTCCCCGACGCCGCGGCCCACTTCTGGTACGAGAACCCGGCCGACGGCCACCCCGCCGACCGCACCGGACTCGTCGACCTGAGCGGCCTCGACGTCCCGCCGGGCACGCACGCCTACCTCTGCGGTCCGCTGCCCTTCATGCGGTCGGTGCGCACCCAGCTGCTCGCCAAGGGCGTCCCCGCGTCCGACATCCACTACGAGGTGTTCGGCCCCGACCTGTGGCTCGCCTCCTGATCCACCCATACGCGCCGAGTTGGCCGAATCGGCTCGCACAGCGTCCGAACAGGGCCCCGCAGTCGTTCCGCGACTGGTCCGGGGCCCTTCCGGCCGGGTAGAAGCGCTCCAAGGACACCCTCCCCCACGCACCCAAGGAGCCGGCCATGTCCTCACCCATGTCCGCGAGCGCTTTCCTCGCCGCCCTCAAGAAGGAAGGACTCACCGTCGTCGAGGTCGGCGGCTGGCGCGGCCACAACCGCAATCACAAGGGGCCCTGGGGCCCGGTCAACGGGGTGATGATCCATCACTCCGTCACCAGGGGGACCGCCGCCACCGTGCGGATGTGCCGCGACGGCCACCCCGGCCTGCCGGGGCCGCTGTGCCACGGCGTCATCGCCAAGGACGGCCGGATCCACCTGGTCGGCTACGGACGGACCAACCACGCGGGCATGGGCGACGACGACGTCCTGCGCGCCGTCGTCGCGGAGAAGAAGCGCCTGCCCCACGACAACGAGGCCAACACCGACGGGAACCGGCACTTCTACGGCTTCGAGTGCGAGAACCTCGGCGACGGCGAGGACCCCTGGCCCGACGTCCAGCTCGAAGCCATCGAGAAGGTCTCGGCGGCCATCTGCCGGCACCACGGCTGGACGGCCCGGTCGGTCATCGGCCACCGCGAGTGGCAGCCCGGCAAGGTGGACCCGCGCGGCTTCGAGATGGACGACATGCGGGCCCGTATCCACGACCGCCTCAAGTAGCCCGCCGGGCGTGCGCCCACAATGGAGGGCATGTCCGCCCCGCTTCCCGACCCGCCCGGCCTCTCCCGGCTGCGCCCGGTGCTCCCGTCGCCCGTGCAGCGGGCCGAGGACGAGCGCTTCGCCCGGCACGGCGTGACGCTGCTGCTCAAGCGCGACGACCTGATCCACCCGGACCTGCCGGGCAACAAATGGCGCAAACTCGCGCCCAATCTGGCGGCCGCCGCCGGGCGTCCCGTACTGACCTTCGGCGGCGCGTACTCCAACCACCTGCGGGCCACCGCCGCCGCGGGCCGGCTGCTGGGATTCCGCACGATCGGCGTCGTACGCGGCGAGGAACTGGCGCACCGCCCCCTCAACCCCTCGCTCGCCCGGTGCGCGGCCGACGGCATGCGGCTGCACTTCGTGGACCGGGCGGCCTACCGCACCAAGAACGATCCGGCGGTCCTGGCCGGGCTGCTGAGCCTGTACGGGGACTGCGAGGTCGTCCCGGAGGGCGGCAGCAACGCCCTCGCGGCCCGGGGGTGCGCCGCGCTCGGGCACGAACTGCGGGGCGTGGCCGACGTGGCGGCGGTGGCCTGCGGCACCGGCGGCACCCTGGCCGGGCTGGCCGCCGGCCTCGCGCCGGGGCAGCGCGCCCTCGGCGTTCCGGTCCTGCGCGGCGGCTTCCTGGGCGATGCGGTGCGGGAGCTCCAGCGGGAGGCGTTCGGCGGTCCGGCCGGCGACTGGTGGCTGGACGAACGGTTCCACTTCGGCGGGTACGCCCGTACGACACCCGCCCTGCACGCGTTCGCAAAGGATTTCGAGGACCGCCACGGACTGCCCGTGGAGCGGCTGTATGTGGCCAAAATGCTGCACGCGCTCACCGTGCTGGCCGAGGAGGGCGCCTTCCCCGCCGGCAGTACGGTCGCGGCCGTGATCACCGGCCGCCCCGACGAGCCGGACGACGATCAGCCGCCCGCGTCCTCCCGGTAGGCCGCCGCCTCCTCCAGGTCCAGGCGGCGCAGCAGCGTCCGCATCATCTCGTCGTCGATCCTGCGCTCGTCCCGCAGCCGTACAAAGACCTCACGCTCCGCCTCGATCATCTCGCCGGCCAGTCGCCGGTAGGTGTCGTCGGCCGACTCGCCGGTGACCGGGTTGGCCGCGCCGAGCCGTTCCCACACGGCGTTGCGGCGGCGCTCCAACGCGGTGCGCAGGCGGTCGGCCAGCGGCTGGGGCAGCCGGTTGCGCTCGTCGGCGAGCAGCTCGTCCAGGCGGGCCTCGGCGGCCGCGGACGCCTCGTTCTGGGCCTGCGCCTCGGCGAGGGTCTCGGTCTGCCGGTCCCGGCCCGGGAGCTTCAGCACCCGCACCAGGAGCGGCAGCGTGAGCCCCTGGACGACCAGGGTGCCGATCACGGTGGTGAACGTCAGGAAGAGCACCAGGTTGCGGGCCGGGAAGGCCGTGCCGTCGGCCGTGACGAGCGGGACGGAGAAGGCGATGGCGAGCGAGACGACCCCGCGCATCCCGGCCCAGCCGACGATGAGCGGCGAGGTCCAGTCCGTGCCCGGTTCCCGCTCCCTGATGCGCCGCGACAGCCACCGGGGCAGGTAGGTCGCCGGGTAGACCCAGACGAAGCGGACCACGACGACGGCCAGGAAGACCAGCACCGCGTAGCCGAAGGCGTCCGTCACGGAGTACGTGCCGAGCCCCTTGAGCACGAACGGCAACTGGAGGCCGATGAGGGCGAACACGGCGGACTCCAGGACGAAGGCGACCATCTTCCAGACGGCGGCCTCCTGGAGCCGGGTGGCGAAGTCGACCTGCCAGGAGCGGTGGCCCAGGTACAGCGCGACGACGACCACGGCGAGCACCCCTGAGGCGTGCACGCGCTCGGCCGCCGCGTACGCCACGAACGGGATGAGCAGCGACAGGGTGTTCTGGAGCAGCGGCTCCTTCAGACGGGTGCGCAGCCAGTGCAGCGGGCCCATGAGCAGCAGACCGACCGCGATGCCGCCGACCGAGGCCAGCAGGAATTCCCGGACCCCCGCGCCCCAGCTGACGCCCTCGCCCACGGCGGCGGCGAGCGCCACCTTGTACGCGGTGATCGCGGTGGCGTCGTTGACCAGGGACTCGCCCTGCAGGATCGTCGTGACGCGCGCGGGCAGCCCCACCCGGCGCGCGATGGCCGCGGCGGTGACGGCGTCCGGCGGGGCGATCACGGCACCGAGCACCAGCGCGGCGGTCAGCGGCAGATCGGGCACCAGGAGATACGCCAGCCAGCCCACCGCGACCGTGGCGAACAGCACGTAACCGACCGACAGCAGCGCCACGGGCCGCAGGTTGGCCCGCAGATCGAGGTAGGAACTGTCCACGGCGGCCGTGTAGAGCAGCGGCGGCAGCAGCAGGGGGAGCACGACGTGCGCGTCCAGGGTGTACGTCGGCACCCCGGGCACGTACGAGGCCAGCAGCCCGACGGCCACGAGGAGAAGAGGGGCCGGCACCGGGGTCCGGCGCGCGAGGCCCGCCGTCGCGGCACTGCCCGCGATCAGCGCCACCAGGGGCAATGCGTCCATCTCATGATCCTCGCATCCGTCGTAACCTGGCCCTCATGAGTGTGTGCCCCCATGTACCGGACCTGCCGCGCCCCGAGCCCGCGCCCCGCGGTGAGACCTGTCCCGAGTGCCTGGCGGCCGGCACCCACCCCGTGCAGCTGCGCCTGTGCCTGGACTGCGGCCATGTCGGCTGCTGCGATTCGTCGCCCGGACGGCACGCGACGGGGCACTTCGAGCGGACCGGGCACCCGGTGATGCGGAGCTTCGAGCCCGGCGAGAACTGGCGTTGGTGCTTTGTCGACGGTTCGATCGTCTGAGGTCCGGGTACGTCAAACCGGCGCCTGTTGTTCGTAATTGAGCAACGCAGACCCCTAGCCACTGTGTGTACTCATGGGCCTACCATGAGTGACAGCAGCGGGAGGGGGTTCCGGCGACACGGCATCATGGATCGCGATAGCGTCGCCGGACCGAGAACCGAAGACGTACCGCATGGCTCCGGGCGTTCTTCCCGGAACCTCGAATGAGTTTGTGCCACCTTGGAGGTGAGGGTGTCCCAGATCGCAGGCGAGCCCGGGAATCAGGACTTCGTAGAGGTCCGGCTGCCCGCTGCGGGTGCCTACCTGTCGGTGCTGCGCACGGCCACGGCCGGTCTCGCAGCACGCTTGGACTTCACTCTCGACGAGATCGAGGACCTTCGCATCGCGGTCGACGAGGCCTGCGCGATCCTGCTCCAGCAGGCCGTGCCCGGCTCCGTCCTCAGCTGCGTGTTCCGCCTCATCGACGATTCACTCGAGGTGACGGTCGCGGCCCCGACCACGGACGGCCGCGCCCCGGAGCGCGACACCTTCGCCTGGACGGTGCTCTCCGCCCTGGCCGGGAAGGTCGACTCCTCGGTCGCCGACGACCGTACGGTCAGCATCAGCCTGTACAAACAGCGCGGCGCGGGACCCGGGCCGGCGTGAGCAACGGGAACGGGGACGGTCCTGTGCGGGACGAGACGATCCGACCCGGGGTGGTGCGTGCGGCAGGCATCCCGGAACAGCAGGCCCTGCCTCATCCGGTGGACGGGGCGGACCTGCCCCGTGCGGTGGACGGGGCGGACGGGCCCGCCGGCATTACGGTCGCGGTGGAGCAGTCGCAGGCGGAGCGGGCAGGCCAGATGAGCGAGCACGGGCACCACGATCCAAACGACCGCAGCGGGGCGCGGGCGTTGTTCATCGAGCTGCGCGAGCTCCCCGACGGTTCGCCGGAGCGTGCCGAGCTGCGCAACCGGCTGGTGCGGATGCACCTGCCGCTGGTGGAGCACCTGGCCCGCCGCTTCCGCAACCGCGGGGAGCCGCTGGACGACCTGACCCAGGTCGCCACGATCGGACTGATCAAGTCCGTCGACCGGTTCGACCCGGAGCGGGGCGTCGAGTTCTCGACGTACGCGACGCCGACGGTCGTCGGGGAGATCAAGCGCCACTTCCGCGACAAGGGCTGGGCGGTGCGGGTGCCGCGCCGCCTCCAGGAGCTGCGGCTGTCGCTGACCTCGGCGACGGCGGAGCTCTCCCAGCTGCACGGCCGGTCGCCCACGGTGCACGAGCTGGCGGAGCGGCTGGGGATCTCCGAGGAGGAGGTCCTGGAGGGGCTGGAATCGGCCAACGCGTACAGCACGCTCTCGCTGGACGTGCCGGACACGGACGACGAGTCGCCGGCCGTGGCGGACACCCTGGGCTCCGAGGACGAGGCGCTGGAGGGCGTCGAGTACCGGGAGTCGCTGAAGCCGCTGCTGGAGGACCTGCCGCCGCGGGAGAAGCGAATCCTGTTGCTCCGGTTCTTCGGCAACATGACCCAGTCGCAGATCGCGCAGGAGGTCGGCATCTCGCAGATGCACGTCTCGCGGCTGCTGGCCCGCACGCTGGCGCAGCTGCGCGAGCGGCTGCTCGTCGAGGAGTAGGCGGCGCGGTACGCGAGGAGGCCGCCGGGGTGCCCCCGGCGGCCTCCGGCGTGTGTCAGGCGTCGGTGGCGTCCGCTTCGGGCGCCGTGCCCGGCCTGCGGATGCCCAGGGCCTCGATGGTGGCGGGCCTGACCAGCTGGTAGAGCGCGGTCAGCGCCGCCGCCGCGAGCACGATCCCGGCCGGGATCAGCACGCCGTGGGACCGCAGCAGCGTCCACGCCACCGGCAGCGCGATGATCTGCGTGATGAGCGCGGGGCCCCGGCTCCAGCTGCGCCGGCGCAGCAGACCGCGTGCGGCGAAGAGCGGGATCAGACCGAGCGCGATCACGGTGAGCCCGCCCATCTCGGCCTGCTCGGGGCTGTCGGGGCGGCCCAGCAGCCCCCTCACCAGCATGTAGATCCCGCCGATGACGAGGGCTGCGCCTTCGAACGCGTTCAGCCCGGCCACCAGTGTGATCCTGGCGGGCTTCGCCGGGTCCGCCGAGGGGGCAGGCGAGGGCGCGTTCTGCTGAGTACTCACCCTTGCAGGTTGGCATCCCGGCCGGCGGAAAGGAAAGCCGGGGTCGCCGCGCCGCCGCCCGCTCCCCCCTCGTCACCGAGCGTGAGGACCGGTGGGGAGGACTTCAGGCGTGTACTTCGCGGTAGGTAGGCTGGCAGTCATGCGCGCACTTCTTGTGGTCAATCCAGCCGCCACCACCACCAGTGCGCGGACCCGTGACGTGCTGATCCACGCGCTGGCGAGCGAGATGAAGCTGGAGGCCGTCTCCACGGAGTACCGCGGGCACGCCCGCGACCTGGGGCGGCGGGCCGCCGACAGCGACGACATCGATCTCGTGGTGGCGCTCGGCGGCGACGGCACGGTCAACGAGGTCGTGAACGGCCTGCTGCACCGGGGTCCGGATCTCGACAACCTGCCGAAGCTCGCCGTGGTGCCCGGCGGCTCCACCAACGTCTTCGCGCGCGCGCTGGGCCTCCCCAACGACGCGGTGGAGGCGACCGGCGCCATCCTGGACGCGCTGGCGAACCGGACCGAGCGCACGGTGGGCCTGGGCCTCGCGGCCGGCACGCCGGGCACGGAGGACGAAGCGGTGCCGGAGCGCTGGTTCACCTTCTGCGCCGGCCTCGGGTTCGACGCCGGAGTGGTCGGCCGGGTCGAACAGCAGCGCGAGCGCGGCAAGCGTTCGACCCATGCCCTGTACGTGCGCCAGGTGCTCCGGCAGTTCCTGGACGAGCCGCACCGGAGACAGGGCGTGATAACGCTCGACGTGCCGGGCGAGGACCCGGTCACCGATCTCGCGCTCTCCGTGATCTGCAACACGGCCCCCTGGACGTACCTGGGGAACCGGCCGGTGTACGCGGCCCCCCAGGCCTCCTTCGACACCGCCCTGGACGTGCTGGGCCTGCGGAAACTCTCCACGGCGGCGGTCAGCAGGTATGCCACCCAGCTGCTCATGTCGAGCCCGGAGAAGGGGCCCCGGGGCAAGCACGCGGTTTCACGGCACGACCTCACGGACTTCACCTTGCATTCAAAGGTCCCACTGCCCTTCCAGATGGACGGTGACCACCTGGGGGTGCGTACGAGTGTGACGTTCACAGGCGTACGCCGTGCACTGCGTGTGATTGTGTGAGTGGAAGGGACTAAAGTCCTTTAACTCGAACGTTTGGACTGGCTTCCACCCTCTAGAAGTACGGCTGTGACCTAGCCGACACCGAGGAATCAAAAAAAACTTTCCTGAAGGGGTTGTATCCGCCGCCGAGGTTTGCGAATCTCTACATGGCGATCGGGACGGCCCGCAACAACGGCCTCCACTGAGAGCCAGAACCCCTCCTCACTTCACAGGACCACAACCAGTTCATCTGGGAGTCGGCCCCACATCTGCGGGGGGATTCGTGAAAGCGTTCACATTCACAAGCCACAGTACGTAATACCAAGGAGAGGTAGCAGCCATGGACTGGCGTCACAACGCCGTTTGTCGTGAGGAAGACCCGGAGCTGTTCTTCCCCATCGGCAACACCGGTCCTGCGCTGCTGCAGATCGAGGAAGCCAAGGCCGTCTGCCGTCGCTGCCCCGTCATGGAGCAGTGCCTGCAGTGGGCGCTCGAGTCCGGCCAGGACTCCGGCGTCTGGGGTGGCCTCAGCGAGGACGAGCGCCGCGCGATGAAGCGCCGCGCCGCTCGCAACCGGGCGCGCAACGCCAGCGCCTGACCGACGCCACCGCTACGAACCTGAGCCAGGCGGCGCGTACAGCGCGTACGTACCACCCCGCCCCCGAGTCGCAGCGCGCAGTACCCCACCAAGCGCATGCTTGACCAGAGAGCCCGGACCGTTCACCAACGGTCCGGGCTCTCTGCCGTGTCCGGGGACCGGCGGGTGCGGAGGTCCGCTACTTCTCGTTGCGGACCGGGATGTCGAGGACGACCTGCGTGCCGCGCTCCGGCGCCGGCACCATGCCGAAGGAGCCGCCCAGCTCGCCCTCGACCAGCGTGCGGACGATCTGGAGGCCCAGATTGCCGGCCTTCTGCGGGTCGAACCCCTCCGGAAGACCGCAGCCGTCGTCCTGGACGGTGATGAGCAGCCGCCCCTCGGTGGGCGAGCCGCCCCGGACGGCGGAGACCTCGACCGTGCCGGACTCCGCGACGGAGAAGGCGTGCTCCAGGGCGTTCTGCAGGACCTCGGTGAGGACCATCGACAGCGGGGTGGCCACCTCGGCGTCGAGCACACCGAAGCGTCCCGTGCGGCGGCAGGTGACCTTGCCCGGCGAGATCTCCGCGACCATGGCGATCACCCGGTCCGCGATGTCGTCGAACTCCACCCGCTCGTCCAGATTCTGGGACAGCGTCTCATGCACGATGGCGATCGAACCGACGCGCCGGACCGCCTCGTTGAGCGCCTCGCGGCCCTGCGGGGAGTCCATCCGGCGGGCCTGGAGCCGCAACAGGGCGGCCACCGTCTGGAGGTTGTTCTTCACCCGGTGGTGGATCTCCCGGATGGTGGCATCCTTGGTGATCAACTCGCGCTCCCGGCGGCGCAGTTCGGTCACGTCGCGCAGGAGGACCAGGGAGCCGATACGGACGCCCTTGGGCTTGAGCGGGATGGCGCGCAGCTGGATCACCCCGCCCGCGCACTCCACCTCGAACTCACGGGGCGCGTAACCGCTGGCCAGTTTGACCAGGGCCTCGTCCACCGGGCCCCGGGACGGGGCGAGTTCGGCGGTGATCTGGCCGAGATGGTGGCCCACGAGGTCGGAGGCGAGGCCGAGGCGGTGGTAGGCGGAGAGGCCGTTGGGGCTGGCGTACTGGACGACGCCGTCGGCGTCGAGCCGGACGAGACCGTCGCCGACGCGCGGGGAGGCGTCCATGTCGACCTGCTGGCCGGGGAAGGGGAAGGCTCCGGCGGCGATCATCTGGGCGAGGTCGGACGCGGACTGGAGGTAGGTGAGCTCCAGGCGCGAGGGGGTGCGGACGGTGAGGAGGTTGGTGTTGCGCGCGATGACGCCGAGCACCCGGCCCTCCCTGCGCACGGGGATCGACTCGACCCGTACGGGGACCTCCTCGCGCCACTCCGGGTCGCCCTCGCGCACGATCCGGCCCTCGTCCAGGGCGGCGTCCAGGAGCGGACGGCGGCCGCGCGGGACCAGGTGGCCGACCATGTCGTCCTGATAGGAGGTGGGGCCGGTGTTGGGCCGCATCTGGGCGACGGAGACGTAGCGGGTGCCGTCGCGGGTGGGGACCCACAGCACGAGGTCGGCGAAGGAGAGGTCGGAGAGCAACTGCCACTCCGAGACCAGCAGATGCAGCCACTCGAGGTCGGTGTCGCTCAGGGCGGTGTGCTGGCGTACGAGGTCGTTCATGGAGGGCACGTGTGCGAGCGTACCCGTGGATGCGTGCCGGTCCGAACCGGAAGCCCCGTCCGTACGTGCGGAGAAGAAGGACCGGCATCGGCGTGTCCCGTGGATGGACAGGGAGTAATGGTCTAGTCCACAATGCTTCCTGTAGGAGCCTCCGCTCTCCCCGCACAGGAGAGCGGACCGAGGCGGCCGCGCTCTCTGCCCTGACTGCGCAGGCGCCTCCCCCCGGCCGGGGGCACCGCACACCGCCGGCCGGATCGGCCGCCCGCGAGGGCGGCCCCACTCCGGGCCGCGACGCCGGCCGGGCCGAGGGTCCCGGCCCGGCGCCGCGGCCCGCCGGTTTCTCCGGGGCCGCCCGCCCCTCAGCGGGTTTCGACGACCTTCGCGAACGCGCGCGGCGCGTCCTGCCGGGCGGGCTGCCCGGGCTGCCGCTGTCGCGATTTCCGCGAGCGCGCACGGCGCGGGCGAGTCCGGAGGCCTGATGCGCGCGGTGCGGACCGCGTTTCCGCGAGCGCGCGCGGCGCGGCCGGGTCCCGGACCCGGCCGATCGCCACCTCGTACGCCGGCGTCCGGAGATCCTCCGCGACGCCCCGGCCCCCGGTCACCACGGCGCTCGCCGGCGAGACGTCGTCGACCATGGCGGGCGCGCCGCGTGCCGGGAGGCGGTGGGGCACCGCGGGCCGCTCGGCCGTCTCGCCGGACACGACACGGCCGGGCCGCCGGCGGACACGTCCGGCGCCTCCCGGGGGTCGCGCCGCGTGGGACCGGGTCGAGCACGGGCGCGGAGGGGCCGGCCGCCGGGCGGGGCGGCCGGGGCCCGGCGGGGCGTCCGAGTGCTGGTACGGGCCATGCCGGTACGGACCGGGTCGGGGCGGGCCGAATCTGCTAGATTAGAACCTCGATTGGTCTATACCACACACCTCACCTTCGATCGGATCGGCAGGCCCCGCGTGGAAGTTGTCATCGTCCCGGACGCCAAGGCAGGCGGCGAACTGATCGCGGGGGCCATCGGCGCCCTGCTGAGCCGCAAGCCCGACGCCCTTCTCGGCGTTGCCACCGGCTCTACCCCGCTGCCCATCTACCAGGCCCTCGCGGAGAAGGTCCGCTCCGGTGCCGTGGACGCCTCGCGCGCCCGCATCTGCCAGCTCGACGAGTACGTGGGGCTGCCGGCGGGCCACCCGGAGTCGTACCGGTCCGTGGTGCTGCGCGAGGTCGTCGAGCCGCTCGGTCTCTCCGAGGCCGCGTTCATGGGCCCCGACGGCTCCGCCGAGGACGTCCAGGCAGCCTGCGAGGCGTACGACAGGGCGCTCGCCGAGGCCGGCGGGGTGGACCTCCAGCTGCTCGGCATCGGCACCGACGGGCACATCGGCTTCAACGAGCCGTGCTCCTCGCTCGCCTCCCGTACCCGGATCAAGACGCTCACCGAGCAGACCCGGGTCGACAACGCGCGCTTCTTCGACGACGACATCGACCAGGTGCCGCACCACGTCATCACCCAGGGCATCGGCACGATCCTGGAGGCCCGCCACCCGATCCTGCTCGCGACGGGCGAGGGCAAGGCGGACGCGGTGGCGGCGACGGTCGAGGGACCGGTCGCCTCGATCGTGCCCGCCTCGGCGCTCCAGCTGCACCCGCACGCGACGGTGGTGGTCGACGAGGCCGCGGCGTCGAAGCTGAAGCTGGCGGACTACTTCCGCGCCACGTACGCGGCGAAGCCGGCCTGGCAGGGGCTGTAGTCTTTCGTCATGCGCGAGAGGGCCGGGACACCACCGCGGTGTTCCGGCCCTCTCGTCTTCCGTGGGTCAGCCCCCGGCGATGATCTCCGCCGCCGCCCGGCCGCAGACGCGGGCGGCGCCGTGGGTGGCGATGTGCAGGGCTCCCCGGGGCTCGGCCTGGGGAACGCCCATCTCGACCACGATCGTGTCCGGGCGCGCCGCGAGCAGCGCGTCCAGGGCCTCGCTCATCCACGCGTGACGGTGCGCGTCGCGGACCACGGCGACGATGCGCCGCTCCCCCGCGGCCCGCAGCGCGGCCTCGGCCGGGGCCTCGGACGCGCCGTCGTACGTGTCGGTCCCGGTCCCCGGGACGAGCCGGGCCAGCTCGGCCGCGACGCCCCACGGCGTCTCGTCGCCGACCGCGATGTTCGCGACCGGGGTGAAGGCGGCCACGTACGCCGGACCGGTGAGCGGCTGCGCCGTGCCGGTCACCTTCACCGCGCGGCGGGCGGCGACCAGGCCGATGTCCGACGCGATGCCGGTGCTCCGCGCGGTGCCGGGCGCGGTCCCCTCCTGTGCTGCCGCGCCCGGCTCCCGTACGGCCCCCCTGGTCTCCCGCGTCCAGGACGCGAGGGCCCGGACCCGTGCGGCGGCGTCGGCGAGCCGCTCCTCGGGAAGTTCACCGGAGCGCACCGCCGCGACCAGCGCGTCGCGCAGCCGCAGCACGGTGCTGTCGTCGTCGAGCCCGCCGCCGACGCAGAGCGCGTCGGCACCGGCCGCGACGGCGAGGACGGAGCCGTGTTCGATCCCGTACGTCGAGGCGATGGCCTGCATCTCCACGGCGTCGGTCACGATGAGGCCCTCGTACCCCAGCTCCTCGCGCAGCAGACCGGTCAGGATCTGCGGGCTGAGCGTCGCCGGGCGGTGCGGGTCGAGCGCGGGCAGCAGGATGTGCGCGCTCATCACCGACTTGGAGCCCGCCGCGATGGCGGCCCGGAACGGCACGAGCTCCCGGGCGTGCAGGGTCTCCAGGTCGACGTCGATGCGCGGCAGCGCGTGGTGCGAGTCGACCGCGGTGTCGCCGTGCCCCGGGAAGTGCTTGGTGCAGGCGGCGACGCCGGCGGCCTGGAGGCCCTCGACGTAGGCGGCGGTGTGCCGGGCGACCAGCTGGGGGTCGGCGCCGAAGGAGCGGACGCCGATGACCGGGTTGCCCGGGTTGGAGTTGACGTCCGCGGACGGGGCCCAGTTGAGGTTGACCCCGCACTCGGCGAGCCGGCGGCCCAGCTCGTGGGCGACGGCCCGGGTCAGCTCGGGGTCGTCGACCGCCCCGAGCGCCAGGTTGCCGGGGAAGGAGGAGCCGTGCCGCACCTCGAGGCGGGTGACGTCGCCGCCCTCCTCGTCGATGGCGACGAGCACGTCGTCACGTTCGGCCCTGAGCTGGGCGGTGAGCGCGGCGAGCTGTTCGGGCGTCTCGATGTTGCGGCCGAACAGGCCGACGGAGGACAGGCCTTCGCCGACCCGGCGCAGCAGCCACGGGGGCGCCGTGGTGCCGGTGAAGCCGGGCTGCAGCACGGCGAGGGCGTCACGGGTGACGGTGTCCGTGGTGGATGTGAGGGTGGTCATGGGGCGGCGTTATCCCTTCACGGCGCCGGAAGTGAGACCCGCTGCCATCTTCTTCTGCACGAACATGAAGAAGATGACGACCGGAAGAGCGATCATGGTCGACGCCGCCATCAGGGCGCCATAGTCCGTACCGCGCTCACTGGTGAACGTCATCAGCCACACGTTGAGCGTGTACTTGGAGTTGTCGTTGATCAGGATGTAGGCGAAGAGGTACTCGTTCCACGCGTTCACCAGTGCGAAGATCGACGCGGCGGCGAGGCCGGGGGCGAGCAGCGGCAGGATCACACGGCGGAAGGCGCCGAAGCGGGTGCAGCCGTCCACCATGGCGGACTCCTCCAGCTCCACCGGGATGTTCACCACGAAGCCGCGGATCATGATCGTCGCGAACGGCAGGGTGGAGACCAGGTAGACGACGATCAGGCTCCAGTACTCGTCGATGCCGCCCATGGCGTTGAGCTGGGCGTAGATCGGGATGAGCATCGCCGTCGGCGGCAGCATCTGGACCAGGATGAGGATGAGGACCAGGGGCTTGCGGCCGAAGAAGCGGAACCGGCCGATGGCGAGGGCCGCCAGGGTGGCGATGACCATGCCGCCGACGACGGCGGTGATGGAGACGATCAGGCTGGACTGGACCGCGGTGCCGAAGTTCGGCTGGTCCACGGCCCGGACGAAGTTGTCGAAGGTGATCGACGAGGGCCACAGGGTCTGGTCGTAGGAGCGGATCTCGCGGCTGGGCCGCAGGGCGCTGATGACCAGCCAGTAGACCGGGAAGACCATGACCAGGGCGATGGCGAGGCCGAGGATGTTCAGACCGGCCCGGCTCTTCTTGCGGTCCGGGCGCAGGACCTGTGGTGTGTCGGTCGTGGTGCTCATTCGACCTCTCCCGTCTTCATGAGCTGGCGCAGGTAGTACACGGCCACCGCGGACAGCAGGATCACCGTGATCAGGGCGATCGCACTGCCCTGGCTGAAGGAGGTGGACTCGAACGCCTTCGAGTAGGAGTAGAGGCCGAGGGTCTCGTACTCCGGCTCGGGCTTGCTGCCGCGCAGCAGCCAGATCTGGCCGAAGACGTTGAAGTCCCAGATCACCGACAGCGTGGAGACCATGCTGAACACCGGCTTGATGACCGGCCAGGTCACGTAGCGGAAGATGCCGAAGCTGCTGGCGCCGTCGAGCGAGGCGGCCTCCTCCAGTTCCTGGGGGACCTGGGTGAGGGCGGCGTACAGCGTGACGACGACGAAGGGGATGGCGCCCCAGACCACCAGGAGGGTGATGATCGCGAAGCCCTGGACCGGGTCCAGGTACCAGTTGTGGCCGAGCCAGTCGTCGCCGGCGACCTTCGCGATGAGGGTGTTGATGAGGCCGTAGTCGGAGTCGGCCATGAACCGGAAGATGGAGGCGGCGACCATCAGCGGCATCGCCCAGGCGGCGATCAGGCAGAAGGTCAGGATGAGCCGCACCCAGTTGGACAGCCGGCGCATCAGCAGGGAGATCAGCAGGCCGATGCCCATGGTCAGCGTCACGCAGACGGCCATGAAGACGACGGTGCGGAAGGTCACCCACCAGAACTCGGAGTCACCGAGGATGTTGGTGAACTGGTCGAAGCCGACCCAGGGCGCGGGATCGCCGGTCCACAGTTCGCGCCGGCCCATGTCCTGGAAGGACATGATGACGGTCTTGGCGAGCGGGTAGAGGTAGACGGCGGCGATCGCCACGATCGCCGGGAGGATCAGGAGATAGGGCAGGAGCTCGCCCTTCTTCCGCTTCCTCTTCTGCTTGAGGGGACCGTTGCCGCCCTGATCGGACAGCGGGCTCCCGTCCGCCTCGGGATCACGTGGTACGGGGACCGGTGGCCCGGCGGCCTTGGTATCGGCGGCAGTCACGTGGCTGACCTTCCATCGCGGGTCCGAGGAAGTCCCCGGAAAACACGGCGTTCTTGAGCTAAGGGGAGCGGGGGCCCGGCGCAGTGCCGGGCCCCCGCCTGGCGATCAGAAGGCTCAGGCCTTCTTGTTGATCAGTGCGTCGATCTCGCCGTCGGCCTTCTTGGTGGCGTCGGCGACGGACGTGCCCTTGAGGATCTCCAGGAGCATGTTCTCCAGGATCTCCTCCTTCTCGATGGAGGCCCAGCCCGGAGCGATCGGCGTGAACCAGGCGTCCGGCACCGCGTTGGCGATGGCGGCCGTCTCGGGCTTGGCCTTCAGCGGCTCAAGCTGCTTCTCGTTGTTCGGGAGGATGTTCTTCGACGCGAGGACGTCCATGGACTTCGCGTTGGTGAACAGGGAGATCCACTCCTGGCCGAGGTCCTGGACCTTGGACTTGGAGATGGTGGCGAGGTCGGAGCCGCCGATGAAGGACGGGAGCGCCTTGCCGTTCGGGCCGGGCATACCGGCCGTGGCGATCTTGCCCTCCAGCTTGGGGTTGCCGTTCTCACCCGTGGTGACGCTGCCGGCCTCCCAGGCCTGGCCGTAGATGACCGCGGCCTTCTCGTTGGCCATGACGTTGGCGTGGTCCTGCTCGTCCTTCGTCTGGTCGGCCTTGTTGTACTTCTTGACCAGGTCGACGAAGTGCTGGATGCCCTTCTGCGCCTCGGGGGTGGAGAGGCTGGCCTTCCACTCCTTCGAGCCCTCGTCGTACGTGGCGATCCGGCCGCCCTCGGCCGCGACGTAGGACATGGCGGCGTACCAGTAACGGCCCGGGTAGTACAGGGACGAGGCGCGCTTGTCCTTCTTCGCGAGCTGGGCCTGGACCTTGTCCATGGCCTTGAGGAACTCGTCCTCGGTCTGCGGAAGGGTGTCGCTGCCGGTGCCGGCCTTCAGCATGTCCTTGTTGTAGACCGCCAGTCGGGCACTGGCGTAGTAAGGAACGCAGTAGATCTTGCCCTCGTAGGAGCAGGTGTCCTTCAGACCCTTGATCCAGGTGTCCGAGTTCTCGTACTTCGAGGTGTCGATCTCACCGAGCGCACCGTTGAGGATGTACTGCATGGTCTCGGTGTTGCCGAGCTCGACAACGTCCGGGAACTTGTCGCCACCGAGGGAGGTGTCGAGCTTCTTGACCTTGTCCGCCCAGCCCTGGTACTGGACCTTGACCGTGACGTTCGGGTACTTCTTCTTGAACTGGGCGTTGACGTCCTTGACCAGTTCGGGCCAGGTCGACTGGGCCTCGCCCATGAGCCAGACAGTCAGGTCTTCCTTGCGGTCCTTCGGGTCCTTCGAGGACGCCTTGTCGTCCGAACCACACGCCGCGATGGAAACCAACATGCCCGCGACGCCGATCGCCGCGATGAGCTTGCGCTTCACGCCACCCTCCTCAGGGATGCTGCAACCCCCTCCCCCCACCGCGCAAAAAACGTCGACGAGTACTGCTGGGGCTGGGACCTGGTCTTTAATGGTTTAGACCAGTACCGGGAGCTTGGCCTAGACCTTTAGGGGTGTCAAGGGTGTATAAGAAGTGCACTCGCGTCCGTTATAGGACCGACACCTGAGGGAGGGCGACGAGCCGTGACCGGACCGTGCCACCATGTGAGCCGCGACAGACGGAGGAGCCGGTGACGGCAGCAGCGCAGCAGTCGGGAAGGCGGGCCATGGGTGCCGACGGGGGCAGTTCGGAGAACGGGACGGGCACGGGCGCCGGGACGCGCACCGCGCGCGTCCCGAAGTACTACCGGCTGAAGCGACATCTCCTCGACATGACGGACACCATGCCGCCGGGGACCCCCGTACCCCCGGAACGGACCCTGGCCGCCGAGTTCGACACCTCGCGCACCACCGTGCGCCAGGCGCTCCAGGAGCTGGTCGTCGAGGGCCGGCTGGAACGCATCCAGGGCAAGGGCACCTTCGTGGCCAAGCCGAAGGTCTCCCAGGCCCTGCAACTCACCTCGTACACCGAGGACATGCGCGCCCAGGGGCTCGAACCGGCCTCGCAGCTCCTGGACATCGGCTACGTCACCGCCGACGACACCCTGGCCGGGCTGCTCGACATCAGCGCCGGCGGACGCGTCCTGCGCATCGAGCGCCTGCGCCTGGCGAGCGGCGAGCCGATGGCCATCGAGACCACGCACCTTTCGGCCAAGCGCTTCCCGGCGCTGCGCCGTTCGCTGGTCAAGTACACCTCGCTCTACACCGCGCTGTCCGAGGTGTACGACGTCCGGCTGGCCGAGGCCGAGGAGACCATCGAGACCTCCCTGGCCACGCCGCGCGAGGCCGGACTGCTCGGCACGGACGTGGGCCTGCCGATGCTGATGCTCTCCCGCCACTCGCTGGACGAGCAGGGCGAACCGGTCGAGTGGGTGCGCTCGGTCTACCGCGGCGACCGCTACAAGTTCGTGGCGCGCCTGAAGCGGCCGCTGGACTGACCCCCCGTACACATGTGCCCTTCGAACGGCTCCCGGGCTCGCCCCGGGGGCCGTTCGGCGTTCCGCACCCCCTGGCGCACCGACTTGGACTGGACCAACTCCCGGATGTTTGCCGCCATTGGGGCCATCCAGCCGGTCCGCGACGACCGTTGCCGGACCGCAATGCGGACAGGGGGTGACGGTGGCCGGAACCCTCGCCTAGATTTCCTGCGCATTACAGGTGATCAGCGAGGGGACGGAGTCGCCGCCATGCCCGAAGAACCCGAAGGAAAACCGCCCACCGTCACGCCGTTGCGGGTGGTCATCGCCCTCTGTCTCATCGCGCCGTTCGTGGCGATGCTCTGGGTGAGTTCGTACGCGAAGATCGACCCGACCTTCATCGGCATCCCGTTCTTCTACTGGTACCAGATGCTCTGGGTGCTGATCTCCACCGCGCTGACCATGGTCGCGTACAAGCTGTGGCAGCGTGACCAGCGCGCCCGCAAGGGGGGTGCGTCGGCATGAAGGACGGCGTGAACGGCGTCGCGCTCGGCGTCTTCGTCTTCTTCTTCCTGGCCGTCACGGTCATGGGTTTCATGGCCGCCCGCTGGCGCAAGGCCGAGAACGAGGCCAGCCTCGACGAATGGGGCCTGGGCGGACGGTCGTTCGGCACCTGGGTCACCTGGTTCCTGCTCGGCGGCGACCTCTACACCGCGTACACCTTCGTCGCCGTCCCCGCGGCGATCTACGCGGCGGGCGCGTCCGGCTTCTTCGCGGTGCCGTACACCATCCTGGTGTACCCGCTGATCTTCACCTTCCTGCCGCGCCTGTGGTCGGTCTCGCACAAGCACGGCTACGTCACCACCTCGGACTTCGTCCGCGGGCGCTTCGGCTCGAAGGGGCTCTCGCTGGCGGTCGCGGTCACCGGCATCCTCGCCACGATGCCGTACATCGCACTGCAACTCGTGGGCATCCAGGCCGTGCTGGACGTGATGGGCGTCGGCGGCGGCAAGGACACCAACTGGTTCGTCAAGGACCTGCCGCTGCTCATCGCGTTCGCGGTGCTCGCCGCGTACACCTACTCCTCGGGCCTGCGGGCACCCGCGCTGATCGCGTTCGTCAAGGACGGGCTGATCTACCTGGTCATCGCCGTGGCGATCATCTACATCCCGATCGAGCTCGGCGGCTTCGACGACATCTTCGCCTCCGCCCAGGACAAGTTCACCGAAACGGGCAACGGCAGCCTGGCACCAGCCGCGGCGGGACAATGGGGCTACGCCACCCTGGCGCTCGGGTCCGCGCTGGCGCTGTTCATGTACCCGCACTCCATCACGGCGACGCTCTCCAGCCGCAGCCGCGAGGTGATCCGCCGCAACACGACCATCCTGCCGCTGTACTCGCTGATGCTGGGGCTGCTCGCGCTGCTCGGCTTCATGGCGATCGCCGCCGGCGTGAAGGTCGACAACGGCCAGCTGGCGATCCCCCAGCTGTTCGAGGACATGTTCCCCGACTGGTTCGCGGGAGTCGCGTTCGCCGCCATCGGCATCGGCGCGCTGGTGCCGGCCGCGATCATGTCCATCGCCGCGGCGAACCTGTTCACCCGCAACATCTACAAGGACTTCCTGAAGCCCGACGCGACGCCCGAGCAGGAGACCAAGGTCTCCAAGCTGGTCTCGCTGCTGGTCAAGGTCGGCGCGCTCGCCTTCGTCCTCACCATGGACAAGACGGTCGCGATCAACTTCCAGCTGCTCGGCGGGATCTGGATCCTCCAGACGATGCCGGCGCTGGTCGGCGGCCTGTTCACCCGGTGGTTCCACCGCTGGGCGCTGCTCGCCGGCTGGGCGGTCGGCATGATCTACGGAACGGCCGCCGCGTACGGGGTCGCGAGCCCGACGCAGAAGCACTTCGGCGGGTCCTCCGAGGAGATCCCGGGCATCGGCGAGATCGGCTACATCGGCCTGACGGCCTTCGTGCTGAACGTCGTGGTCACCGTGGTCCTGACCTTCGTCCTGAACGCCGTCAAGGCACCCGCCGGGGTCGACGAGACCGCTCCGGACGACTACACCGCGGACGTGGGCGACCCGGGCGTCGAGGCGGAGCTGCCGCCGGCCACGGCGGGGGCGCCGGGCTGCCACTGACCGCCCACGCCTGACGCTCGCGACACAAGATGTGGGGGCTGCCCGATCGGGCAGCCCCCACATGTATGCTCATGCTCGCTGTCGTCGCAGGGGAATCCGGTGCGAATCCGGAACTGTCCCGCAACGGTGTGTCCGGTGCGCTTTCGCGCACCGGCGAGTCCGAGGACCTGCCGACAGCGCATCCGGCTCGACCGAACCGGGTGCCCAGACGTCCGGGCCTCGTGGGATGGGCCGGTGGACGCCGCACGGAGTGCCGACCCGCCCGGGCCCGCTCCTGCCCGGCTGCCCCGCTCCCCGCCGGCCCAGAGCCGAGCGAGGGAGAGCACCCCGTGACCATCGCGCCAGCCGATCCGGCCACAGCGCCGAAGACGGCCGAGTCCGAAGCGACCGGATCCGCGAGCGACGGGCCCGGCACCGCACTGCTGCGGACCCTGACCGGCCTCACCGCCGACCTGCCCGACACCGACCCCGGCCGGGTCGCCGCCGCCGCCCTGCGCGGCCGCAGCGCCCGGTCCGACGAGGCGGAGCTGCACTCGCTGGCCACCGAGGCCGCGGCGGGCCTCATCGCCGAGGACCCGGCCTACTCCCGGCTCGCCGCCCGCCTGCTCACCCGGTCCATCGCGGAGGAGGCCGCCGGGCAGGGTGCCACCTCGTTCTCCGCGTCCGTCGCCGTCGGCCACCGCGAGGGCCTGATCGCGGACCGCACCGCCGAGTTCGTGACGCTGCACGCCGCCGCGCTGGACGCGCTGGTGGAGCGTTCGCTCGCGGACGGCGCCGACGACCGCTTCGGCTACTTCGGGCTGCGCACCCTGCACAGCCGCTACCTGCTGCGCCACCCGCACACCCGTCAGGTCATCGAGACGCCCCAGCACTTCATGCTCCGGGTCGCCTCCGGGCTCGCCGAGGACACCTCCGAGCGGGCGCTGGACGAGGTCGCCGCGCTGTACGGGCTGATGAGCCGGCTGGACTACCTGCCCTCCTCGCCCACCCTCTTCAACTCCGGCACCCGGCACCCGCAGATGTCCTCCTGCTACCTGCTGGACTCACCGCTGGACGAGCTCGACTCGATCTACGACCGCTACCACCAGGTGGCGCGCCTGTCGAAGCACGCGGGCGGCATCGGCCTCTCGTACTCCCGCATCCGGGCCCGGGGTTCGCTGATCCGCGGCACCAACGGGCACTCCAACGGCATCGTGCCGTTCCTCAAGACGCTGGACGCCTCCGTCGCCGCCGTGAACCAGGGCGGCCGGCGCAAGGGCGCCGCCGCCGTCTACCTGGAGACCTGGCACGCGGACATCGAGGAGTTCCTGGAGCTCCGCGACAACACGGGCGAGGACCAGCGGCGCACGCACAACCTGAACCTGGCGCACTGGATCCCGGACGAGTTCATGCGCCGGGTCGAGGCGGACTCCGACTGGTCGCTGTTCTCCCCGGCGGACGTACCGGAACTGGTCGACCTGTGGGGCGACGACTTCGACGCCGCGTACCGGGCGGCCGAGGCGAAGGGCCTGGCCCGCAGGACCCTGCCGGCCCGCGAGCTGTACGGCCGGATGATGCGGACCCTGGCGCAGACCGGCCAGGGCTGGATGACGTTCAAGGACGCCTCCAACCGCACCGCGAACCAGACCGCCGAACCGGGCCGGGTCGTGCACTCCTCGAACCTGTGCACCGAGATCCTGGAGGTCACCGACGACGGCGAGACGGCCGTCTGCAACCTCGGCTCGGTCAACCTCGGGGCGTTCGTCGACGGCGGCTCGATCGACTGGGAGCGCCTCGACGCCACCGTGCGCACCGCGGTGACCTTCCTCGACCGGGTCGTGGACATCAACTTCTACCCGACCGAGCAGGCCGGCCGGTCCAACGCCCGCTGGCGGCCGGTGGGGCTGGGCGCCATGGGCCTCCAGGACGTCTTCTTCCGGCTGCGGCTGCCGTTCGACTCCCCCGAGGCCCGCGCCCTGTCGACGAAGATCTCCGAGCGCATCATGCTGGCGGCCTACGAGGCGTCCTGCGACCTCGCGGAACGCCCCCAAGCACCTTCGACAGGCTCCGGTGCAGGGGGGACCCCCCTCGGCCCGTTGCCCGCCTGGTCCGAGACGCGGGCCGCCCGCGGGGTGCTGCACCCGGACCACTACGACACCGAGCTGAACTGGCCGGAGCGCTGGGAGGCGCTGCGCGCCCGGATCGCGAGGACCGGGATGCGCAACTCGCTGCTGCTGGCGATCGCCCCGACCGCGACGATCGCCTCGATCGCGGGGGTCTACGAGTGCGTCGAGCCCCAGGTCTCCAACCTCTTCAAGCGCGAGACGCTGAGCGGTGAGTTCCTCCAGGTCAACGGTTATCTGGTGGACGAGCTGAAGCGGCTCGGCGTGTGGGACGCGCGGACGCGTGAGGCGCTGCGCGAGTCGAACGGCTCGGTGCAGGGCTTCGCGTGGATCCCCGAGGACGTGCGGGCGCTGTACCGCACCGCGTGGGAGATCCCGCAGCGCGGTCTGATCGACATGGCGGCGGCCCGTACGCCGTTCCTCGACCAGAGCCAGTCGCTGAACCTGTTCCTGGAGACGCCGACGATCGGCAAGCTCTCCTCGATGTACGCGTACGCCTGGAAGCAGGGCCTGAAGACGACGTACTACCTGCGCTCCCGCCCGGCGACCCGGATCGCCCGTGCCGCGTCCGCCGCTCCGATCCCGGAGCAGGCACCCGCGCCCGACGCGGACGCGATCGCCTGCTCCCTGGAAAACCCCGAGTCCTGCGAGGCCTGCCAGTAATGACCACCACGAACACCGAGAAGAACCTGCTGGACCCGGGCTTCGAACTGACCCTGCGGCCCATGCGCTACCCGGACTTCTACGAGCGCTACCGGGACGCGATCAAGAACACCTGGCACGTGGAGGAGGTCGACCTCCACTCCGACGTGGCGGACCTCGCGAAGATGACGCCGGCCGAGCAGCACCTGATCGGGCGGCTGGTGGCGTTCTTCGCGACCGGTGACTCGATCGTCGCCAACAACCTGGTGCTGACGCTGTACAAGCACATCAACTCCCCCGAGGCGCGGCTGTATCTGTCGCGGCAGCTGTTCGAGGAGGCCGTGCACGTCCAGTTCTATCTGACGCTCCTCGACACCTACCTGCCCGACCCGGACGACCGGACGGCGGCGTTCGCGGCGGTGGAGAACATCCCGTCGATCCGCGAGAAGGCCCAGTTCTGCTTCCGGTGGATGGACTCGGTGGAGTCGATCGACCGGCTGGAGACGAAGGCGGACCGCCGCCGCTTCCTGCTGAACCTGATCTGCTTCGCGGCGTGCATCGAGGGGCTGTTCTTCTACGGCGCCTTCGCGTACGTGTACTGGTTCCGTTCGCGCGGTCTGCTGCACGGCCTCGCCACGGGGACCAACTGGGTGTTCCGGGACGAGACCATGCACATGAACTTCGCGTTCGAGGTCGTGGACACGGTCCGCAAGGAGGAGCCGGACCTGTTCGACGACGCCCTCCGGCAGCAGGTCACCGACATGCTGAAGGAGGCCGTCGAGGCGGAGCTGCAGTTCGGCCGCGACCTGTGCGGCGACGGGCTGCCCGGCATGAACACCGAGTCGATGCGCGCGTACCTGGAGTGCGTCGCCGACCAGCGGCTGACCCGGCTGGGCTTCCCGGCGGTGTACGGATCGCAGAATCCGTTCTCGTTCATGGAGCTCCAGGGGGTCCAGGAGCTGACGAACTTCTTCGAGCGGCGCCCCTCGGCCTACCAGGTGGCCGTCGAGGGCACGGTCGCCTTCGACGACGACTTCTAGCGGCGCGGCAGCCGGGGCCCGCCCCGTCGCGCAGACCTTGGCTGCCGCGGCACTAGTGCCGCGGCAGCCAGGGTTTGCCCGGAAGGAGCGGCGTCAGGTGCGTGCTCTCGGCGTGCCGGCCGGAAGCCCTCGTACTGGACGTACTCGGGTTTTCGGCCGGTGCGGCGAGAGTGCGTGCATGGCGTCGCGACGGGGCGAAC
>NZ_JBEYCF010000031.1:0-82954 GCF_040632605.1 Streptomyces sp. NPDC019224
CCGGCGCCCCGGGGGCCCTGGGGGCCCGGGGGCGCCGTTCACCGGCCGGCTGCTCAGCCTTCCGGACCGCGCCGCCAGCTCTCCGGATCGATCCGTCCCGCGTACAGGGGGAGATCGATCGGCGACCGGCCGGCCTCGAACGGATCCCACACCCGGGTGAGACCTACGGTTCCCCGCGCGCGCACCCGGCGGGCCTCGCCCAGATCGAGTACGTCCGTCAGGATCTCCTCCGGGCCCGGCCCGGCCTCGGCACGCAGGTTCCCCTCGGGATCCACGACGACGCTGCGCCCGACACCGTCCGGCGCCGCCGCGTTGAGGCTGGCCATGAACACCTGGTTCACGATCGAGTTCGCCTGGGCGAGGACGACCTCCTGGGCCCGGTCCACGGTGGGCGTACGCACCAGGTTCAGTACGAGGTCGGCGCCCTGCCACGCCAAGTGGCGGGTGACCTCGGGGAACCAGGCGTCGTAGCAGATCGTCAGGCCCACGCGCCCGTGGCCCGGCAGGTCGAAGACCACGAAAGCGCTGCCGGACGCGGTCGTCTCGTACGGCCGCCACGGAAAGATCTTGCGGTACTCCGCGACCCGTTCGCCCGTGGGCGCGTAGACGGGTGCCGTGTTGTAGATCCGGCCGTCCGCGCCCTGCTCGTACACGCTGCCGGGAACCAGCCAGATGCCCAGTTCGCGTGCGAGGGCGGCCAGCGCGGTGCCACGCGGCCCGTCCAGGGGTTCGGCCGCCGCGCGCATCACGGCCTCGGGGTCCTCGTCCGGCCGGTGACCGCACAGGTGCAGTTCCGGGTAGGCGAGCAGCCGCACACCGGGGTGCGCCGCGACCACGCGGCGTACGTCCGCGGCGAACGCGCCCGGATCATCCGCGGCATGGTGCAGGGCGGCCGTCTGTACGAGCCCGATCGACAGGGGGGTGGTCATCGCTGGGTCAGCCTTCCGCGCTGAGTGGGATCCGGGGGACACGGTCGAGCCAATCACCGCGTCGGCCACGGGACAAGCCCCCTCATCCCAGCGGTATCCACAGGAAGAACCAGCACATCGATGACGGCTTCACCCGCCCCCGCGCCGCCCTCCCCCCGAAGGCACCGTGGTAGAACGAGGTCGTCGCGGCCGTGCGACACGGACGCGGACCACCGACTCGACAGGACAGGCATCGGATGACCCTCAACCAGCTGAGGGCCTTCGTCGAGGCGGAGCGGCTCGGGTCGTTCACCGCGGCGGCGCGGGCCATGGACATCGCCCAGGCGTCGGCCTCCGAACTGGTGCGCCGGCTCGAGACGGAGCTGGACGCCGAGCTGTTCGCACGCGGCAGCCGGACCCTGACCCTGACCTCGGCCGGCCAGGAGCTGCTGCCGTTCGCCCAGCAGGCGGTGGAGGCCGCCGAGAGCGGCACCCGGGCGGTGCGTTCGCTCGGGTCGCTGGGCGGCGGGACCGCCACGCTCGGCGTGCTCCGCAACGCGGACTACTACCTGCTGTCCGATCTCGTACGGCTGTTCCACGCCCGCTATCCGTCCGTCCGGGTGCGGCTGGTGGGCCAGAACTCGGCCGAGACCGCGTCGGCCGTGGCCGCCGGACGCATCGAGGCGGGCCTGGTCGTACTGCCGATCGACGACGAAGGGCTGGTGGTGAGGCCTCTCCTGCGCGACGAGGTCCTCTACGTCAGCGCGAGCGAGGAGCGCACCCGCACGCCGGTGACCATGGAGGCCTTCGCCGGAGCGCCCCTGGTGCTCTACGACGCCCATTACGGGTGGCAGGACCCCACCCGGCGCCAGCTGGCGGAGCGGGCCCAGCTCGCGGGGGTCCGCATCGATCCGCTGATCGAACTCGAACACGTCGAGGCCGCACTGAAGCTCACGGCCGCGGGGGTGGGAGACACCATCGCCAGTCGGGCGGTGGTCGCCGGCCCGGCGTTTCCGCCCGGTCTGCGCACCGCCCCCTTCGCGCCCCCGCTCTTCGACACCATCGCCCTGGTCAGACGGCAGGGGCATCCCCTGTCCCGGGCCACCAGAGAGCTCGTCAGGATCGCCGAGGACACCCTGCGCGAACTGCGGACCGACCTCGGTCTGTGACCCGTTCTCTCAGGGACAGGGAAACCCTGTGGTTGCGACAGGATCAGACCCTCTAGTCCTGTGGCAGCGTGCCGTCTAGCGTTCCTGCCATGCAGATCACGCACGACGAAGCACAGACCCTTCCGCCTTTCCAGTGGCTCAAGAAGCCGTCCGTGGACGGTCCCCCCGCCCAGCGCGACCCCAAGGTGGTCGAGCGCGTCTCCCAGATGCTGACGGAGATCGAGCGCAGGGGCATGGACGCGGTGCGCGCCTACGCCGAGGAGCTGGACGGCTGGTCGGGCGACCCGGAGATCGGTGCCGCCGAACTGAAGAAGTCGGGCGACGCCCTCCCGCCGGACGTCCGCACCGCTCTGGAGATGGGCTACGAACGCACCCACCGATTCGCCGCCGCGCAGCGCGAGCACCTGACGGACTTCGAGATCGAGGTCGCTCCCGGCGTGGCCGGCGGCCAGCGCTACGTACCCGTCTCACGGGTCGGCGCGTACCTTCCGGCCGGCCGTTTCCCCCTCCTCGCCAGCGCCTTCATGACGGTGAACGTGGCGAAGACCGCCGGTGTCCCCACCGTCCTGGCGTGTACGCCCCCCTCCGGTGAGCACGGGGCGCACCCCGCCGTGCTGTACGGCGCCTACCTGTCCCGTGCCGACCGCGTGTTCGCCCTCGGCGGCGTCCAGGCGCTCGGCGCCCTGGCCTTCGGCCTGCTCGGCGAGGCCCCGGTCGACATGCTGGTCGGAGCGGGCAACGCGTTCGTCACCGAGGCCAAGCGGCAGCTGTTCGGCCGGGTCGGCATCGACCTGCTGGCCGGCCCCTCCGAGGTCGCCGTCATCGCCGACGACAGCGCCGACCCGGTCTGGGTGGCGGCGGACCTGCTGGGCCAGGCCGAGCACGGCCCCAACTCGCCCGCGGCCCTGATCACCACGTCCGAGCGGCAGGGGCGGGCCGTCATCGCGGAGATGGAGCGCCAGCTGGCGACCCTGGCCACGCGCGACATCGCGGGTCCGGCCTGGCGCGACTTCGGCTCCGTCATCGTGGTGGCCGACCGGGCCGACGCGGTGGCCGTCGCCGACGTCATCGCTCCCGAGCACCTGGAGGTGCAGACCGAGGACGACGACTACTACCTGCAGAACCTCTCCAACTACGGTTCGCTGTTCATCGGCTCGTGGTCGACGGTCGCCTACTCGGACAAGGGCATCGCCGGCACCAACCACGTGCTGCCCACCGGCAAGACCGCCCGCTACAACGCGGGGCTCTCCGTCTCCCGGTTCCTGAAGCCGCTGACCTACCAGCGCGCGTCGAAGGAGGGGACGGTGTCCCTGGCCCCCGCCGTCGAACGCATCTCGGCGTTCGAGGGACTGGCGGCCCACGGCGCCACCGCGACGCTCCGCATCGACCGGATCGGCCGGACCTCCGGCGCGTTCGACGGCATCCCGGCCGCTCTGCACGACCAGCTCTGACCCTCCTGCGTGCCGCCGCGCCACGGGTGCGGCGGCACGCAGGCGGTCGTCCGCGGCCGGCCACGCCGGAGGCGCGAGGGCTCAGCGGGCGCGGGCGTGGGTGGCCCGGGGGACGAACTCCGTCGGCAGGACCACGCGTTCGCCCGCGGGGTCCACGTCCTTGGCGATCCGGCGGACCAGCAGGCGGGCCGCCTGCCGCGACAGCTCCCGCAGATCGTGCCGGACGGTGGTCAGCCGGAACACCTCCCACGCGGCCATCGGAAGGTCGTCGAAGCCGACCACGGTGAGGTCCTCGGGTACCTTGACGCCCGCTGCCATGGCCGCGTTCAGGACGCCGATGGCGACGACGTCGTTCCCGCAGAACACCGCCGTCGGCGCCCGGTCGGCCGCGAGCAGCGCGGGCAGCGCCCGGTAGCCGGTCTCGTACTCGAACGCGCCACGCACCACCCGGGCCTCCGGCAGCCCGACCCCCGCCTCGGCGAGGGCCAGACGAAAGCCCAGTTCCCGCTCGCGGCCCGTCGTGGTGTTCGGAGCGCCGAAGACGCCGGCGACGCGCCGGTGTCCCAGGGCGACGAGCTCCCGGGCGACGAGCCGCCCGCCGCCCTCGTTGTCGACGACGGAGGCGAAGTCACCGGCCCGGCCGGTGTCGCGGTTGAGAAAGACATAGGGCATGCCGCGCCGCTCCAGCTGGTCGGGCAGGCGGGAGTCGGTGGTGGCGGTGGCGAGGACGACGCCGTCCATCGACTGATCGAGGAGCTTCTCCTCGGCGACCGCCTCGTCGGAGCGCTCGGTGATCAGCATCATCCGGTAGCCGAGGCTCCCCAGTTCATCGTGAAGCGGGGCGATGACGTGTGGGTAGAACGGGTTCGTCAGGTCGGTGACGATCACGCCGACCCGTCGTGTGGCACGCGTCGACAGGGTGCGTCCGGCCTCGCTCGGCACGTAGTCGAGGGCCTCGGCGGCCCGTCTGACCTTCTCCCGGGTGGCCGGGGAGACCCGGGGGTCGTCGCGCAGGGCGCGGGAGACCGTCGGCTGCGAGACACCGGCCAGCCTGGCCACGTCGTGACTGGTGATCCCCATGGGCGCTCTCCTCGTCGCAATCGGCGCCGGTCCGAGGGCGCACGCCTTACCAGTATACGTATGCCATACCCGCATCCGGGGCGCCCGCCGAACGCTCCGGAAACACCACCAGGTCCGGGCTGCCGGACATGTTCCGGGCGCAGAACAAAGAAAAATCCGGGCGCAGAACAAAGAAAAAAATGAATCACCCTTCCCCCCTTGACATCCCGCCGCCCGCCACATGTCATGGGTATGCATACGTATACACGAATGAGGAGCGGCCATGTCCGAGACCGTCGTCACCCCCAGCGAGCTGGCGCGCCGTACCGTGCGCCGCAGCGACTTCGTCTCCTGCAACCAGGCCTTCATCGACTGCCGCACCCCCGGGTCGGACCGCAAGGAGAACTACGCGATGATCGGGCCGGGGGTCTCCCAGGCAGCCGGTCAGCACGTGAACCTCCGGCTGCCGCACGGCTACAACATCGGTGCCGCCGCGATGCCGCACGGCATCACCAACAATCTGCACCTGCACTACACCGCCGAGGTCTTCGTCTGCACCGAGGGCGAGTACCTGCTGCGCTGGGGCGCCGACGGCACCGAGGGCGAACTCCTGCTCCGGGCCGGCGACATCGCCTCCATCCCGACCTGGATCTTCCGCGGGTTCACCAACACGGGCCCGGACAACGGCTGGATGTTCACCGTGCTCGGCATGGACGACACCGGCGGCATCATCTGGGGCCCCTCGGTGCTGCGGGAGGCGCAGAAGCACGGCCTGTACCTCACCGCGGACAACACACTCGTCGACGCCGTCGCGGGCGACACCGTGCCGCCGGAGTCCGAGCTCGTCACCCCCCTGGCGCAGGAGCACCTCGACCGGCTGCGCAGCTACACCCCGGACGAGATGAAGCGCCGGATCGCCGCGGCGGACGAGCTGGTCTTCTCCGACCGTCCGTTCCTCGACAGCACGCTGCCCGGCGGAGGCGCCCGGCTGAGCTGCGTCATCGGCTACGGCATGACCGAGGACCCGCACCAGGAGCCGCGTGTCTTCAACCCCCACGGGCACAACGTCGCCTGGCTGCGCGCCGAACCCGGGCAGGGCGTCTCGACGCACCGCCAGCACGAGACCCAGACCCTGATCGTGAAGGACGGCCTGTGGGAGGTCACCCTCAACCGCACCGATCCCGTCTCGGTGCGCCTCGGTCCCCGCGACATGATCTCCGTGCCGCAGGACGCCTGGCGCACCGTGCGCAACGTCGGTGACGAGCGGGGCGACCTGCTGGTGGTCAACTCCGGTGACGGCCGTGTCCGCCTGGAGTGGGACGAGGAAGTGCTCAAGAGCGCCGCGGACGCGGGGCTGGGCATCGACCACAACGGGTACGTCGCCCCGTACGCGCTGCTGCCCCGTTCCGCGCGCTCCTGGTGACCGGCGTGCCGAACGAGGACACCGCGGGCCCGCTGCCCCTCGTCGTGGTCCCCGGGATGCTGTGCGACGCGGACCTGTGGAGCGAGGTGGCCTTCCCCGCGGGTCATGACGTCCACCACGTCGCCCTGCGCCGGCCGGACGTCGGCGCGCTCGCCGAGGACGTACTGGCGGCCGTGGAGGGCCCGTTCGTGCTCGTGGGGCTCAGCCTGGGTGCCATCGTCGGGTTCGAGGCGCTCCGCAGGGCGCCCGGACGCGTCGCCGGCCTGTGCGTCATGGCGACGAACGCGGCGGCGCCGCGCCCCGAGCAGTACACGGCCTGGCGGGAGCTGGACGAGCTGATCACGGCCGGCCGGTTCCCGGACGTCGTCGAACGGACGCTGCCGGACATGTTCCCGGACCGGAGTCCCACCCCCGAGGGGGCGCGACGCTACCGCGAGATGGCGCGCTCCGTGGGCGCCGACGCGGCCCGGGCCCAGCTCGCCGCACAGGCGACCCGCTCGGACGCGGCCGAGGTGCTGCGGGCGACCCGCTGCCCCACCGTCGTCCTGGCCGGGGCGCGCGACACCCTCTGCCCGCCGGCCTTCCACCGCCGCGTCGCCGACGCCGTGCCCGGAGCCCGTCTGACGCTGCTGCCCGACGCCGGGCACCTGCTGCCCTGGCAGCAGCCCGGCGCGGTGACGGCCGCACTGCGTGACCTGGTGGCGGCCGCCTCCGTCGCGGGGCCCTCCGCCACCCGCCCCTGAGTACCACCCGACCTGTCCCCCCCCATGCCCACCCGGAAGAGAGCCGTCATGCCCCGACACCTCAAGTCCCCCGTCGCCGCCGCTCAGGTGACCGCGGCCCGAGCGGACGTCAGCGAACGCGTCGCCGCCATCCTCGACGACATCCGTGCGCACGGCGACGACGCGGTCCGCCGGTACTCCGAGCAGTTCGACGACTGGAGCCCCGCGGAGTTCCGCCTGAACCCGGACGAGATCCGGCGGATCGTGTCCCAGGTGCCCGACACCGTCCTGGACGACATCCGCTTCGTCCAGCAGCAGGTCCGCACGTTCGCCCGGGCCCAGCGGGACGCGCTCGCCGACGTCGAGATCGAGACGCTGCCGGGTGTCCGGCTCGGTCACCGCCACGTCCCCGTCTCCGGCGCCGGCGCCTACGTGCCCGGTGGCCGCTACCCGCTGACCGCCTCCGCGCACATGACCGTCGTGACCGCCAAGGTGGCGGGCGTCCCGCGCGTCGCGGCGTGCACCCCTCCCATCCGCGGGGAGATCCCCGCCGCGACGGTCGCGGCGATGCACATGGCGGGCGCCGACGAGATCTATCTGCTGGGCGGGGTCCAGGCCGTCGCGGCGCTCGCCCTCGGGACCGAGACCATCAGCCGCGTCCCGATGCTCGCGGGTCCGGGCAACGCCTACGTGGCCGAGGCCAAGCGGCAGTTGTTCGGTGAGGTCGGCATCGACCTGTTCGCCGGTCCCACCGAGATCCTGGTGATCGCCGACGAGCACGCGGACCCGTTCGTGGTGGCCGTCGACCTGCTGTCGCAGGCGGAGCACGGCCCCGACTCCCCCGCCGTCCTCGTCACCACGTCCGAGGAGCTGGGCCGCGAGGTCGAGCGGCACATCGAGCGTCTGCTGCCCGGCATGCCCACCCGTGACTTCGCCGCGCCGGCCTGGCGCGACCACGGTGAGATCGTCGTCGCCGACACCCTCGACGAGGCCTTCGAGATCGCCGACTCCTACGCGAGCGAGCACGTGGAGGTGCTGACCGAGGAGCCGCGCCAGGCACTGGAGAAGATGCGGGACTACGGTGCGCTCTTCCTGGGCGAGGGCACCTGCGTCTCCTACGGCGACAAGGTCATCGGCACCAACCACGTCCTGCCCACCCGTGGCGCCGCCCGCTACACCGGCGGACTGTGGGTCGGCAAGTACCTCAAGACGGTGACGTACCAGGAGGTCACCGACACCGCCTCCTCCGCCCTGCTCGGCGAGGTGTGCGGCCGGGCCGCCCGGGTCGAGCTCTTCGAGGGGCACGCCCGCTCCGGTGACGTCCGGGCCGCCAAGTACGGCAAGGGCACGCTGCCGTGGAACGAGGAGGACGTCGCATGACCGGGCGCACCTCTCCGCTGGAGGGCCGCACCGCCCTCGTCACCGGCGGCGGCAGCGGCCTGGGCCGGGCCGTGACCGGGGCGCTGCTCGCCGACGGGGCACGGGTGGTGATCACCGGCCGCGACGAGACGGTGCTCAAGGAGACCGCGGCGCGCTTCGGGCCGCGCGTCACGCACCGCGTCTGCGACGTCTCCCGCCCGGACGACGTCGACGGACTCGCCCGGAGCCTGGCCGACGAGGAGATCTCGATCCTGGTCAACAACGCCGGCATCGCCGGCCCGGTGGCCCCCCTCACCGAGATCGATCCGCGCGACTGGGACGAGGTCTTCGACGTGAACGTGCGCGGGGTGTTCCTGATGTGCCGGGCCTTCCTGCCCGCCATGACCGCGCGGGGCGCCGGCGACATCATCAACATCGCCTCGGTGTCCGGCAAGCGCCCGCTGCTGCGGCGCACACCGTACTGCGCGTCGAAGATGGCGGTCATCGGCCTCACCACGACCCTGGCCGGCGAGGTCGGCCCCCTGGGCGTGACCGTCAACTCCCTTTCTCCCGGGCCGGTGTCCGGGCCGCGGATGGAGCGCAACTTCCGGCTGGAGGCCGAGCGCACCGGCAGCACGTACGCACAGGCCGAGCAGGCGTTCGTGGGTCGGTCCGCCCTGGGTCGCATGGTCACCGAGGACGAGGTGGGCGAGGCGGTCAGCGCGATGCTGCGCATGCGCGGTCTGTGCGGGGCCGATATCGACCTCTCCGCGGGGATGGTGGCCCGATGACGGCACCCGCCCCGGCACGGCGCAGCCTGAAGCAGCGCCTGGCGGCCGGCGAGCGGCTGCGGGGGGCCCTGCTACGGCTCCCCTCGGAGACGCTCGTGGAAATGGCGGGGGTCGCGGGCCTGGACTACGTGGCCATCGACTGCGAGCACGGGCCTGCCGACACAGCCCTGCTCCAGCAGCATCTGACGGCCGCGGCGGCGCACGGGCTCGACGTCCTGGTCCGCGTGGGCTCGGACGAGCCGGCGTTCGCCCTGCGCTGTCTCGACCTCGGTGCCGCCGGGCTGATCCACCCGCACGTGGACGGTCCGCAGGACGCCCGGAGGGCGGTCTCCGTCAGCCACTATCCGCCGTGGGGGGAGCGGGGCTTCGCCACCTACAGCCGAGCCGGTCGCTTCGGCACGGTCACGGCCGCGGACCATGTGGCGGCGTCCCGCGAGACCCTGGTCGTGGCGATGATCGAGACGCGGCGCGCCTGTGACGCCGCCGACTCCATCATCGCCACCGAAGGGGTGGACGCGGTCCTGGTGGGCCCCGCCGACCTCGCCGCCGACTGCGGCTTCCCGGAGCCCGCGACGGTCGACGGCCTGATCGCCCGGGTCCATGACGCCGCCCGGGCCGAGAAGTGCGCGGTGATGACGATCGTGCCGGGCCTCGAGGCCGGGGTGGCCGCCGAAAGCCGTGGGGACCAGTTGATCCTCTTCAACATGACCCACGTCCTGATGGACACCTTCCGCTCACTTGCCGCGCCCCGGGCGACAGGGGCCGCGCAGGACTTCACCTGACAGGTCGCGGCAACCCGCGAGGGGGCCGCCGCCCGGGCGACGGGGCCCCGTCGCGACCCTTCGGAGCCACCAAAAGTTCATACGTATGCACTACTCTTCCCGTGTCATCGGGGCGGCCGCGTCCGCCGCAGCGGCCGCCACTCCCGCCGCCGACCCGTCTCCCCTCGACAAGGATCGACACGGACGAGTGGAACGGCATACTCCGAGCCCATCGCCATGATGGCTGCGCGGCGGCCGGAAGCCGCACCCCAGCCACCCGGGACGCACCCTGGGCGATTACTCTCCTGACATCCCTCTACATACGCATTCACACACTGGAACGGAAGCACCATGACCCTGGACCCCGTCGCGTACCTCCCCTACAAGGACCCGGACGACTTCATCCGCGAGGTGACCGACCGTATCTGGGTCGACCGCGACATCGCGCACATCGTCGACAACTACGAACCCGACTCCATCGTGCACACCAGCCTCGGCACCGTCGTCGGCCGTGACGGGGTCATCGAGGGCAGCACGATCCGCATGGGCAGCGCCCCGGGCCACATCGGTCAGGCCGAGGACGTGGTGTGGGAGGCGCGCGGGGACGACGCGTTCCTCAGCAGCCACCTGGTCTTCTCCGCCGACGAGCACCTGGTGGACGGCCGCAACATCCGCATCCGCAAGCGCACGGTGGCCAACTGCCTGTACCGGCGCGGCCGGATGGTCGAGGAGTGGGTCGTGCGCGACGACCTGGCCGACTGCCTGCAGAGTGGCCAGGACCCGGACGAGGCGGCGAGCAAGCTGACCTTCCAGGGGTACAGCGGCTCCATGCTGGAGGAACCGCCGCGGGACGTCCTGCTGGAGGGCGTCAGCGGCGCCCGCCCGGACGAGTTCCGCCCCGAGTGCGAGATGGTCCTGCGGTTCATCGACGAGGTCTGGACGCAGCGCCAGCTCAACAAGGTCCACGACTACATGGACCGCGACCTGTTCCTCCACACGATCGGCGACCGGACGGTCATCCGCCCCGAGCGCTACCAGAGCGACCTGCTCGCCATGGTCGGCCCCTTCCCCGACGCCCGGTTCGCCGTCCGTGACATCCAGACGAACCACTCCCCGCGCTACGCGGGGCTGCGCGTGGCCGTCCTGTGGACCATGCACGGCACCTACCGCGGTGTCCCCGCCTTCGGCCCGCTCACCGGCCGGCCGGTGACGGTGCTGGGCGTATCGCAGTTCCTGATCCAGGAGGGCCGCATCGTCAAGGAGGTGCGCGTCTACGACGAGATCTCGCTGCGGGCGCAGATCAACGCCGCGCGCGCGGACGGCCCCGAGGTGGAGGCCAACATCTACTGAGGTTCCGTGCACGGGCCTCCGTCCCGCAGCGGCGATGCCCGCCGCGTGCGGACGGGGCCCCGCACGGGCCCGGTCGCGTACGGGACCCGCGACGCTCCCCCGCGGCCATGCGGTAATATGGACGGCTGCGAAGGGGAGTAGCCCTGCAAACCGGTCGTCGACATACTGGAGCCTCCGGGTTCCCGGTGGCCGGGCTCGTGGAGTGTCACGGGCGGGCGAGACCTTCGGTCAGGTATGACACACCCACGCCCCGTGGGCGGTGCCGTCATGCCGGGCCGAGTGGTCCTCCGAAACGCCCGAGCGGCACTTCGCGGAGATCCCGGGCCCGGCTCGTAACAGAAAGCCACCCGGAATGCATCTCGACCCCCTGGCGATCATCACCGCTTTCGGGCTGATCTTCCTCGCCGAACTCCCGGACAAGACGATGTTCGCGTCGCTCGCCATGGGCACGCGCATGCGCCCGCTCTACGTCTGGTTCGGCACCTCGTCCGCGTTCATCGTGCACGTCGCCATCGCGGTGGGCGCCGGCGGGCTGCTCGGTCTGCTGCCCGACTGGATCGTCAAGCTCGTCTCGGCCCTCCTCTTCGCCTTCGGCGCCTTCATGCTGCTGCGCGGGGGCGGGGACGACGAGGACGACGAGGCGGGCCCGAAGACGGTGACCGGGTTCTGGCCGGTGTACTCGACGGCGTTCATGGCGGTGTTCATCAGCGAGTGGGGCGACCTCACGCAGATCACGACCGCCAACCTGGCGGCGAGCAACGGCACCTGGTCCACGGCGATCGGCTCCGCCGCCGCCCTGATGTCCGTGTCGGCGCTGGCGCTGCTGGCCGGCCGGTTCATCGCGAAGCGCGTACCGCTGAAGACCGTGCAGCGGATCGGCGGGCTGTGCATGCTGGGCCTGGCGGTCTGGACGGTGATCGAGATCTTCACCGGCTGACCCACCGGACGGACGGTCCACGGCGAAGGGGCCCCGCACACGCTCGTGCGGGGCCCCTTCGCCGTATCCGTCAGAACAGCGCCGGCGCGCTCTGCTCCGTACCGTTCTCGAACGCCAGCAGGCGCTGTTTGCGGTCCAGGCCGCCGCCGTAGCCGGTGAGGCCGCCCGATGCCCCGATCACCCGGTGGCAGGGCACGATGATGCCGACCGGGTTCTTGCCGTTGGCCAGGCCCACCGCCCGGGAGGCGCCGGGCTTGCCGAGGTTCTCGGCGAGTTCCCCGTACGAGCGGGTCTCGCCGTACGGGATGAGCCGCAGCTGCTCCCAGACGCTGCGCTGGAACGGGGTGCCCTCCAGACGCAACGGCAGGTCGAAGTCGCGCAGTTCGCCGGCGAAGTAGGCGTCGAGCTGGCGGATCGCCTCGGTGAAGGGGCGCGGGTCGGGCTCTCCGAAGGTCTCCTCGGGGGGCCGGTGGCGCTGGCCGGTCATGTAGAGGCCGGCGAGGACGCCGTCGGTGGCGACGAGGGTCAGCGGGCCGTAGGGGCTGTCGGTGACGGTGTGCTGCCGGGTCACGGGGTGCTTCCTTCGGCTTGGGGGAGGTGGTTGATGGGATGGTCGTCGACCGTCCAGAGGTACTGGACGGCGTACGCCCGCCAGGGGCGCCAGCCGGCCGCGCGGGCGGTGAGGGCGGCCGGGGTGACGGGCAGGCCGAGGTGCTGGGCGGCCCTGCGGATGCCGAGGTCGGTCGGGAGGAAGGCGTCCGGGTCGCCGAGGGCGCGCATGGCGATGACCTCGACGGTCCAGGGGCCGAAGCCCGGCAGCGCGGCCAGTTCGGTCCGGGCCCGTTCCCACTCGGAGTCGGGGCCGAGGCGCAGCGAGCCGTCCGCCAGGGCGTGGACGAGGGTGGTGAGCGTGCGGCGGCGGCTGCGCGGCAGGGCCAGCCGCTCGGGGTCGAGGCCGGCCAGCGCCTCCGGGTCGGGGAAGAGGTGGGTGAGCCCGCCCTCCGGGTCGTCGACCGGGGTGCCGTGGGCGGTGACCAGGCGGGCGGCATGGGTGCGGGCGGCGGCGGTGGACACCTGCTGGCCGAGCACGGCCCGGACGGCGAACTCCGCGCCGTCGACGGTCCGCGGCACCCGGCGGCCCGGTGCCGCGTCGACCAGCGGGGCGAGCAGCGGGTCGGCGCGCAGCTGCTCGTCGACGGCGACCGGGTCGGCGTCGAGGTCGAGCAGCCGGCGGCACCGGCTGATGGCGAGGGTCAGGTCGCGCGGGTCGGTGAGGGAGAGCCGGCAGGCGATGTGGTCGGGGCGCGGGGTGAGCGCGACGATGCCGTGGCCGTGCGGCAGGGCGAGGGTGCGCCGGTAGGCCCCGTCGCGCCACTCCTCGACGCCGGGGACGGCGGTGGCGGCGAGGTGGCCGAAGAGGTTGCCGGGGTTGAGCGGGGCACGGTACGGCAGGCGCAGCGCGATGACGCCGGGGGTGGCGGGTGCCGGTGCGCTGCGGGCGGCCCGGGTGCGCAGTTCGCCGGGGGCCAGGGCGAAGACCTCGCGGACGGTGTCGTTGAAGGTGCGGACGGAGGAGAACCCGGCCGCGAAGGCCACCTCGGTCATGGGCAGCGCGGTGGTCTCGATCAGCACGCGCGCGGTCTGGGCGCGCTGGGCACGGGCCAGGGCGAGCGGTCCGGCGCCCAGCTCGGCGAGCAGCTGGCGTTCGATCTGCCGGGGTGAGTATCCGAGGCGGGCGGCGAGGCCGGGTACGCCTTCGCGGTCGATGACCCCGTCCCGGATGAGGCGCATCGCGCGGGCCACCGAGTCGGCGCGCGCGTTCCACTCGGGCGAGCCGGGGCTGGTGTCGGGCCGGCACCGCTTGCAGGCCCGGAACCCGGCCTGCTGGCAGGCCGCCGCGCTCGGGTAGAACGTCATGTTCTCGGCCTTGGGCGGCACGACGGGGCAGCTCGGGCGGCAGTAGATCCGGGTGGTCAGGACGGCGGTGAAGAACCAGCCGTCGAAGCGGGCGTCCTTGGACCGGACCGCCCGGACGCAGCGCTCGGTGTCGGTGTGCATGGTTCAAGGATGGGCCACGGGCGGGGCTCGGGCTGGCGGAAATCCGACATGGGCGTCGGGCTGCCTGGGGCTGCCCGACGCCATGTATCCGGCGTGGCTTCGCCGGCTCCGGCTCAGCCGCGCAGGGCGGAGGCGAAGATGCCGGGCAGCCGGGTCGCCCTGGGGTCGGCGGTGTAGGCGGTGAGCCGTTCCATGGTCGTACGGCCGGTGCGGTTGGTGACGTAGTACGGAGGGCGCGGGGACAGGGACGGCGAGCCGGTGAACAGGCCGCGCGGGGCGGGTGCGAAGGGGGCGCGTACGACCGTCTTCTCCACGTGCTCCAGCATGAACGCGTTGTGCACGAAGCCGATGCCGCTGCCGATGTCCTGCCGGGTGTGCCCGGGGAAGGCGCCCCACGGGGTGTAGCCGAGCAGGAAGCCGAACGCCGACCAGCAGTTGACGCCGAGGGTGCCGTAGCGCAGCCCGGCGACCGCCTCGTCGACCGCGCGGCGGTGGGCGCGTTCGGTGCGGGGGTGGACCAGCAGGGTCGCACCGAGTGTGCCGGGGAGCCGGTCGTTGGCGAACTCCGTTGCGGCGCGCAGGAACTGCGGGGCGTCGGCGCCCGGCAGGCGTACGACTCCGAGGGCGCTGGCGAACACCTCGGTGTCCAGCATCGGGTCGCCCTCGTCCGTGATGTCCGGCACCAGGAGGCGGCAGGCCCCCTCGCCGTGGGTCTCGGCGTCCGGGTGGGAGCGGACGACCGCGTCGAGGCGGTCGGCGGCGCCCGGGTAGTAGTCGGCGCGGGGCGGCAGTTCGCGCAGCACCCGGCGGATCTCGGCGAGCAGCCGCTCGGTGCCGTCCCAGTCGCGGGGTACGACGAGGATCTGGCTGGCGACGCAGTTGTGGCCGGAGTTGTTCATCTTGCTGGTGACGATGTGCTCGGCCTGGAAGCGGAAGTCGGCCGCGCTCCACGGGCCGGGGGTCACGATGCAGGGGCTGACGCCGCCCAGTTCGCTGGTGAACGGCTTGTCGTTGAGCGAGGTGTCCTCGTTCCTGCGCCGCTCGGCCTGCTCGTCGGTGCCCCAGACGATGGCGTCGTGGGTGCGTTCGCTGCCGGTGACGTGGATGCTGTCGATGCCGTCGTGGGTGGTGAGGTAGGCGCCGGTCTCGGCTCCGCCGTCCACGAAGCGCACCCAGCCCCGCTCGATGAACTCGGCGAACACCTCCTCGAAGTGCGGGCGGAGGTAGGCGTTGACGGGGTTCATCTTGGCGAGGACGACCTCGCCCTCCGCGTAGAGCTTGTGCAGGATGTCGAGCGGGGTGATCGCGGGGACGTTCCCGGCGCCCAGGACCAGGGCGACGGCCGGGCGGCCGGGGCGGCCCCGGTACTCCCCCGCCGCGTCGGCCAGCGCCTCCCGGCGCGTGGTGCCGGGGAGCGTCCAGACCTCGGCGGTGAACCCGTTGAGCAGGAGGCGGTCCGCCGCGGTGGCGGGGAAGACGTCGACGAGGACGCGGCCGTCGTGGTCGCGGACGGCCTCGGGGCCGACCGGGTCCTGTCCGGCGGCCAGCCTGCGCAGCACGTGCAGATAGGCGCTCACCGTCTGGGCCAGGGCCCAGGGGGCGGTGACCCAGTCCTCGGCGGCCCAGGCCGAGTCGGCTTCGTACCCCTTGGCGGCGGCCGCGTCGGCGACCATGGCGGGCGCGGCTTCGGCGATGCGGGGGAGCATCCGCTCCAGCAGCCGGACGCGTTCCGCCGGCGGGGTGGCGGTCCAGCTGCCGGCGTGTTCGCGCAGGCCGGAGACGGCGAGGTCGAGCGAGCTGGTGTCGAGTGCGGGGGCTGCGCTCACGGGCGGGCTCCTTGGGAGGGTTCCGGTGGGGGGAGGTCAGGGGGTCGGGCGGGCCGCGTCGCGGGCCGGGTCGATGAACCAGAAGGATGCCGCAGACCCGAGGACGAGGAGAAGACCGGAGAGCACGACGGCGTTCTGGTAGCCGTCCGTGCCCTGGGCGTCGACCAGGGCGCCCACGACGGCCGGGGCGGCGAGTCCGGCCATGGTGACCAGCGCGTTCATGACGCCCAGGGCGCCGCCGCGCCGGGTGGGCGGGGCGAGTTCGCTGATGGTGGTGGCCGCGACGGCCGCGTACGAACCGCCGAAGCCGAAGCCGAGGGCGATCAGCACGGTCTTGGCCGTGGAGCCGTCCGCGAGCGGGACGGCCAGGCAGCACAGGGCGCCGAGCGCGAGCAGCGCGCCGCCGACCCAGCCGCGGGCGCGGCGGCTGCTGACGCCGCGTCGCATCAGCCGCCCCGTGACGCCGGCCTGGGCGAGCAGGACGACGGCGCCGATGGTCCAGGGGGCGACGACGACGGTGCCCGCCTCGCCGGCCGTGTAGCCGAGCGCGTTGCGCAGGTAGGACGGCAGCCAGACCAGCATGAGGGCGACGGTCCAGTAGCTGGTGAAGTAGGCGAAGGTGGCCCCGATCCAGGTGCGGCTGGTGAGGATTTCGCGGTACGGGACCCGGTCGGCCGGGGCCTGTTCGCGTACGGGCGTACGGGCGGTCTCGACGCGGTGGCCGCCGTCGGCGCCCAGTGCCGTCCAGACCGCGGCCCACACCAGGCCGATCGCCGCCAGCACCCACAGGGCCGTGCGCCAGCCGTGGTGCTGGATCAGCCAGGACAGGCCGGGTGCGGAGGTGATCACGCCGAGCGTGACGCCGAGCGTGATCAGGGCGCCCGGCAGGTTGCGCCGGTCGTTGGGGAACCAGGCGAGCGTGGCCTGCTGCGCCACCGGGAAGGCCGGGCCCTCCGCCGCGCCGAGGAAGACCCGGGAGGCGACGAGGACGGCGAGGCCGCCGCCGATCGCGGCGGGCACCTGGGCCACGGACCACAGCAGGGCCATGAGCAGCAGCAGGATCTTGGGCGAGACCCGGTCGGCGGCGAGGCCGACCACCACGGCGGCGACGGAGAAGAGCAGGAAGAACGCGCCGTTGACGAGGCCGAACTGAGTGGCGCTCAGGTGCAGGTCCGCGCGGATCTCGTCGGCGGCCAGGCCGAGCACGGACTTGTCGGCGAAGTTGACCATCATGAAGACCACGAGGAGCACGGTCACCGTCCAGGCCCGGGTGGGGGTGCCGGCGGGTTCCCCCGTGTGGGTGGGGTGTGGGGGCCGTTCGATCGGTGCCGCGGTCATGGGATCTCCTGAGGAGCAGGGTCGGCGGGGTGCGGCCGTGAAGGGCGCGGGGCGGCCGTGAAGGGCGCGGGGTGGCCGTAAAGGGCGCGGGCCGGCTGTGAAGGGCGCGGGCCGGCTGTGAAGGGCGCGGGCCGGCTCGCACCGCGATCGGCGGGCGGTGCGAGCCGGGAGGGGGCCTTGCGAGGTGCCGTGCCAGGCGCCGCGGATCCGGCCGCGATCGGCAGGACACCCCCTGGGGGTCAGGACAGCGGGACGCCGGCGATGGCGATGCGCTCCATGACCCGGCGCTGCGGGAAGTAGTCGTTGATCGCGTAGTGCTGGGTGGCGATGTTGTCCCAGATGGCGATCGAGTCGGCCTCCCAGTGGAAGCGGACCTGGTACTCGGGGATGCGGGCCTGGAGCACCAGGATGTCGAGCAGTTCGCGGCTCTCGGCGTCGGACAGGCCGTTGATCCGGGTGGTGAACGGCTCGTTGACGTACAGGGTCCTGCGGCCGCTGCGCGGGTGGCGGACCACGACGGGGTGCTCGACCTGGGGCCAGGACTTGCGGAACTCGGCCTTCTGCTCGTCGTTCATGAGGGCGCCCCAGCTGGGTGCCCAGTCGTGGACGGCGGTGAGTTCCCCGATCCGCTCCTTCAGGTCGTCGGGCAGGTTGTCGTAGGCGGCGGCCATGTCCGCCCACATGGTGTCGCCGCCCGCCTCCGGCACCTCCACGGCGCGCAGCACCGAGCCGAGCGCCGGGTTGACCATGAACGAGTGGTCGCTGTGCCAGATGTTCTTGTTGCCGGCCGCCTTGGCGTCCTTGGCGAGGCGCGAGACGCCGGCCGTCCCGGTCTTCGGGAAGAACGGGTTGGGCTCCGGCGGGCCCCAGATGCCGGACAGGGCGAGCTGGTGCTCGGCGGTGAAGCCGGTCTGCTTGCGGAAGAAGACCACCTTCCACTCCAGCAGGGCCTGGCGCAGTTCCTCGGCGAGTTCGCCGGTGATCGGGCGAGTCAGGTCGACGCCGCCGAGCACGGCGCCGAAGTGCGGGGTGAGCGGGCTGATCTCGACGTGCCGGTAGGCGGTCGGCTCCGCGCCGGGAGCGAGCCGTTCGAGGGTGCGGCTCCCGTAGTGCATGAGGGGCTTGTCCAGGACCGGCCTCGGGTTCTCGACCGGGTTCGTCACAGCGGTCTGCATGGGGTTCCTCCCGACGGCGGGCTAATTACGTAACCAGCAGTATCGATATGAGGATGCGGCGGGGCAAGAGGTGTGACGGCTCGATTTGCCGGTGGATTCCGCGACCGGTCCGAGGCGCTCGCGGGCAGGCAAAAGCGCCCGGCGGCGCGGCCGGGTGACGGGGTTCTGGCCTACGCCGGAGCGGCCACCGCCCGACCGATGAGGTCCACCACGGAGTCCACCAGCCGCTCGTCCGGCAGGCGTTGTTCGCCGACCATGCGGAAGACCAGCGAGGCCGCGACGAGCGTCGCGGCGGCGGCCATGTCGATGTCCGCCCGCACGTCGCCGCGCGCCACACCGCGCTCCAGCAGGTGCCGGGTCTCGCTCATCACGCGGGCCGTGTAGGCGCGGTACGCGCCCGGTTCGGCGCCCGCCTCCGACGCCGAGCCGATCACCCCGGCCAGCAGGCGGGAGACGCCCGGCCGCCGGTACGCCTCCATGCGCGCCGTCAGCACGGCGCGCAGCTCGGCCCGGAAGTCGCCCATGTCGGGGACGGTCAGCGGCCCGATCCGGGACTCGGCGGCGGCCAGGACGAGGTCCTGCTTGGTGGCCCAGCGCCGGTACATGGCCGGCTTGCTCACCCCGGCGCGGGCGGCCACGGCGTCCATCGTCAGGGCGCCCATGCCGTTCTCCGTCACCAGCTCGACGACGGCGTCGAGTACGGCCCGGGTGACGCGCTCCTCGCGGGGTCTGCCGGGGCCCCGCCGCGCCTTGGTCACCTGTTCGTCGGCCATGCGCCGACCCTACGCGGGCCGGACCCGCCGGCGGCGGCAGGGGTACGGGTCCGGGC
The DNA here is from genome assembly GCF_040632605.1 of Streptomyces sp. NPDC019224. Classification (NCBI taxonomy): domain Bacteria; kingdom Bacillati; phylum Actinomycetota; class Actinomycetes; order Kitasatosporales; family Streptomycetaceae; genus Streptomyces; species Streptomyces sp. NPDC019224. Next base: position 19,157 of record NZ_JBEYCF010000031.1, read on the forward strand.
CGGGGCTCACCGTGCGGCGGTCCCGTTCAGCTCGTCGCGCAGGACGTGCTTGGTGATCTTCCCGGAGGGCGTACGGGGCAGGTCGGGGCGCAGGACGAGCTCGCGGGGCACCTTGTAGCGGGCGATCCGGGTCTCCAGCCAGGCGCGCACGCCCTCCAGGTCGAGCGAGGCGCCCTCGCGCGGGACGACCACGGCCACCACGGTCTCGCCCCACTGCGGATGGGGCCGCCCGACGACGGCGACGTCCAGGACGTCCGGGTGGCCGCGCAGGGCGCCCTCCACCTCCTGCGAGGCGACGTTCTCGCCGCCGGTGATGATCACGTCCTTCATCCGGTCGACGACCGTGACGAACCCGTCCTCGTCGACCCGGCCGAGGTCGCCGCTGCGGTACCAGTCGCCGGCGAACGCCTCGGCGGTGGCCTTCTCGTCGTCGAGGTAGCCGGCCATGCGGGTGTCGGAGCGCAGCCAGATCTCCCCGGTCTCCCCCACGCCCGCGTCCGTGCCGTCCTGGCGCACGACCCGCAGGTCGACCCCGGGCATGCCGCCCCGGCCGATCGCCCCGGCCTTCGTGAGCTGCTCGGCGGGCGAGAGCGAGGCGCCCACGGGGCCGGTCTCGCTCATCCCGTACACCTGGTGGAAGTCGTCGGAGCCGTACGCCTTCATGAGGCGGCGCGCGGTGTCCGCGTCGAGCGGTCCGGCGCCGTAGATCCAGGCGCGCACGGACGAGAGGTCGTACGAGGCGAAGTCGGCGACCGCCTGCGTCGGGGCGATCAGGGCGATCGGGGCGCCGAACATGGCGGTGACGCGTTCGCGCTGGACGGTCTCCAGCATGCCCCGGGGGTCGTACTCGCGCTGGAGCACCACCGTGCCGCGCGTCAGGAGCGTGCCCATCACCCAGTTGTTGAGCGGGGACGCGTGCCAGACGGGCATGCAGATCAGGAACCGCTCGTCGCGGCGCAGCGGGATGGCGGCGGCGGTGTACGCGGCCGTCAGGGTGATCGTCCGGTGGGTGTGGACGCAGCCCTTGGGGGTGCCGGAGGTGCCCGAGGTGTACAGGATCTGCGCGACCTCGCCGTCCGGGCCCGCTTCCCCCGCCCACGGCACGGCCGCCGCCACCCGTGCCTCGAACGCGTCGGCGGGCAGCTCGGCGGCCTCGGTGTCGGGGTGGCTGACCAGCCAGGTCACCTCGACGTCGGCGGCGGTGGCGCGCGCCCCGATCTCCGCGTCGACGACGGCGATCCTTGCCCCGCAGTGCCGCAGCTGCCGCTCCACCTCGGCCGTCTGGAGCTTGTGGTTCACGGGGACCAGGGTGGCGCCCGCGTACCAGGCGCCGAACGCCGCGAACAGGAACGCCGGGGTGTTGTACGTCATCACGGCGAGGCGGTCGCCCGGTCGCAGCCCGGCCTCCCGCAGCACGGTGGCGGCACGGCGGGCCGCGTCGGCGAACTCCCGGTAGGACCACCGCTGCTCCCGGTAGACGACCGCTTCGTGGTCGCCCGCCGAGCGGACGGCGCTGTCCAGCAGGGTACTGAGGTGCATCACGTTCTCCTGACGAGCCGGCCCGTTCACACGGACCGTGGCGGGAAACTCTGAATGATGGTTCACTTCTTTCATGGCCTACCGCAAGACCCCAGCCGAAATCAGTCGGCTCGAAGCAGCCAGGGAACACCTCGTCGCCTGCGCCACCTCGGTGGTCACCGAGGTGGGCTGGGCGCAGGCGTCGGTCACCGCCGTCGCCGACTCGGCCGGCATCGCGGCCGGCTCCGTCTACCAGCACTTCGCGTCCAAGGCGGCCCTGGCCGTCGAGGTGTTCCGGCGCGCCGCCGGACGCGAGGTGGAGGTCCTGGGCGAGGTGCTGCACGAGCCGGGCACGCCGGTCGAGCGGCTCGCCCGCGGCGTCGAGGTCTTCGCCCGCCGGGCGCTGGAGAACCGCGGACTGGCCTACGCGCTGCTCGCCGCCCCCGCCGATCCGGCGGTCGGCGCCGAACGGCTGGATTTCCGCCGCCGCTACCGGGCGCTGTTCGCGGAGGTCGTCCACGAGGGCATCGAGGCCGGGCTGCTGCCCGCGCAGAACGGCGGGATCACCGCCGCCGCGCTCACCGGCGCGGTCGGCGAGGTCCTGGTCGACCCGCTCGGCGCCCGGGACGGGGAGACCACCGAGACGCTGCTGACCGAACTCGTCGCCATGGCCCTGCGCTGCGCGGGCGCCCCGTCCGCCGCGCGCCCCTGACCGATCCGTATACCCCTTCCCCCAGGAGGCTCCCGTGTCCACGACCGCCGTCCCCCGCAGCAACCCCGGCGCCACGACCCACGAAGTGACCAACCAGCCGCCGCCGTTGACCGGGCACGACGTCGCCGACGACGCGGTGCTCCTGGAGGGGCTGCGCCGCGAGGGGGCCGAGTGGCACGCCGAGGAGCTGCACCGGCTCGGCCGGCTCGTCGGCGGCGAGCAGGCCCAGGAGTGGGCCGAGCAGGCCAACGCCAACGAACCCGTGCTGCGCACCCACGACCGCTACGGCCACCGCGTCGACGAGGTCGACTTCCACCCCGCCTACCACCACCTGATGGACGCCTCGGTGAGCGCGGGCCTCGCCGGTGCCGCCTGGGCCGACGAGCGCCCCGGCGCCCACGTCGCGCGGGCGGCGGGCTTCATGGTGATGTCGACGCTGGAGGCGGGCCACCTGTGCCCCGTCTCCATGACGTACGCCGTCGTCCCGGCCCTGCGGCACGCGCCGGACCTGGCCAAGACGTACGAACCGCTGCTCACCAGCCGGGTGTACGAGGCCGGACTGCGCACCCCCGGCGAGAAGCCGGGGCTGCTCGCCGGGATGGGCATGACGGAGAAGCAGGGCGGCACCGATGTGCGCGCCAACACCACCACGGCCACCGAGGCGGGTGACGGGACCTGGCGGCTGCGCGGGCACAAGTGGTTCACCAGCGCCCCGATGAACGACCTGTTCCTGGTGCTCGCCCAGGCGCCGGGCGGCCTCTCGTGCTTCCTGGTGCCGCGGGTGCTCCCGGACGGCAGCCGCAACACCTTCCGCATCCAGCGGCTCAAGGACAAGCTCGGCAACCGGTCCAACGCCAGCAGCGAGCCCGAGTTCGACGACACGGTCGCCTGGCTCGTGGGCCCGGAGGGCAAGGGGGTGCGCACCATCATCGACATGGTGACGATGACCCGCCTGGACTGCGTCATCGGCTCGGCGGCCGGCATCCGCGCCGCACTCGCCCAGGCCGCCCACCACGTGCGCCACCGCTCGGTCTTCGGCGCCAAACTGATCGACCAGCCGCTGATGCGCAATGTGATCGGTGACCTCGCGGTCGAGTCCGAGGCGGCCACCACGCTCGGGCTGCGGCTGGCCGGCGCCGCCGACCGGGCCCAGCGGGGCGACGCCGGGGAGCGGGCGTTCCTGCGGCTGGCCACGGCGGTGTCCAAGTACTGGGTGTGCAAGCGGCAGCCCGTCGCCGTCGCCGAGGCGCTGGAATGCCTCGGCGGCAACGGCTACGTGGAGGAATCGGGCATGCCGCGCATGTACCGGGAGGCACCGCTCAACGGCATCTGGGAGGGGTCGGGCAATGTGAACGCGCTGGACCTGCTGCGCGCGCTGGCCCGGGAGCCGGAGTCGCTGGAGGCCTTCCGCGCCGAGGTCGAGGCCGCCTCGGGGGCGGACCGCCGGCTGGACACGGCCTGGCAGGAGCTGCGCGGCGAGCTGGTCCTCACCGAGGACGCCCCGCTGCGGGCCCGGCGGCTCATCGAGCGCGCGGCGCTGGTGCTCCAGGGCTCGCTGCTGGTACGGCACGCGCCGACGGCGGTCGCGGACGCGTTCTGCGCCTCCCGGCTGGCCGGCGACCGGGGACTCGCCTTCGGCACGCTCGCCGCGGGCACCGACTTCGCGGGCCTGCTGGAGCGGCTGCCCGCGTAAGCGAACCCCGCGCACGGAGCCGGACCGCCCTTACGGAGTGCCGCTCTCGATGAGCCGGCGCACCCCGGCCACATGGGCCACCCCCGCCGGGTACGGCAGGGCGGCGGCCAGGGCATCGGCGCGGCGCAGGGCCTCGTGGGCGGCGTCGCCCTCGCCCAGCCGGAACAGGGCCAGGGCGAGGACCGTCCGCGCGTCCGCCTCCGCGATCCGCTCGCCCGTCCGGGCGGCCCGGGCGACCTCGTCGGCGGCCAGCCGCCGCGCCGGTTCCGGCCGGCCGCTGTGCAGCTCCGCCCAGGCCGCGAGGACGGGCATGTCCCGCTCGTGGCCCTCCAGGGCACGCCGGGCGTGGCCCGGGAGCCCGTCGCGCAGGGCGAGTTCGGCGCGGGCCGCCCGTACGCCGTCGCCCGCCTGCCGGTCCACGAGCCCCGGCGACGACCGCGCCCGGTCCAGCAGGACGGCGGCGTCCTGCGCGTCCCCCGTACGCATCCGGACCAGGGACAGGGCCGCCAGGGTGTACGGAAGGCACCAGGCCTCGTTCTGCTCGGCGCCGGCCACCGCGGCCTCCGCCAGCGTCCGCGCGGTGTCGAACTTCCGGAGCAGCAGCCACAGTTCGGCGAGGTTGGCCCGTTCGAAGGCGGCTCCGGCCAGATCGCCCGACTGCTCGACGAGGTCGAGGGCCCGCTGCCCGGTGGCGACGGCCTCGCGCAGTTGTCCGCTGCGGCGCTCGTTCTCCCGCAGCGTCGAGAGCACCGAACCGAGGAGGGTCGGGTCCCCGTACGCCTCGGCCGGGGCCAGCGCCAGGTCGGCCGCCTCGCGGGCCTCGTCCAGCCGCCCGCTCAGCCCGAAGATGCCGGCCCGCTGCGAGTGCACCCGGGCCATCAGCCCTTCCCCCGGCTTTCCGGGCACCCGCAGCGCGGCGGCCAGGGCCTGCCGGGCGGCGTGGTCCCCGTCCTCGTACCGCCCCTGGATACGGCACAGCACCGCCTCGGCGAGGTAGTGGCCGGCGGCCGGTTCCGGTGCGGTGTCCGCCGTCACCGGGTGCGCGGCGAGCACCTGCCGGCCGGCGTCGGGCAGGCCGGTGCGCCCGAGGGTGTCGGCCAGCCACGCGGCGGCGAGCACGACCTCCTCGTGGTCGCCGCGCCGGACGAACTCGTCCAGCGCGAGGCTCAGCACCTCGGCCGCCTGGGCGAAGTTCCCCATGCGGCGCAGCACCTGGCTGTGGGCGAGGCGGGCGCGGGCGGCGTCCACGTCGAGCCGGGCGACCAGGTCGCGGTAGTAGCGGTCGGCGGTGTCGTTGGCGAAGAGGGCGGCGGCCCGGGCGGCGGCCCGGCGCAGGTATTCGGCGGCGCGCGGGTCGTCGGCGCGCGCGAAGTGGGTGGCGAGGGTGTCGACGGCGTCGGGGCGGCGGCGGAGCACCGCCTGCGCGAAGGCGCCGTGCAGTTGTCTGCGGCGGATCGCGGACAGTTTCTCGTAGCAGGTGAGGCGGACCAGGGGGTGGCGGAAGGTCAGCCCCGCCTCGTGCTGTCCGCCGACCACGATGTCCCGCTCCTCGATGAGCGAGGCGGCCATGGCCCGTTCCAGCGCGTCGGTGGCGGCCCCGCCGGTGACGGCCGGGTCCAGCCCGTGCCTGGCGACGTCGAGCAGTTCCGACAACGATGTCTCGGGGCCTGCCACGGAGAGCGCCTCGACGATTCTCCGGGTGTCGTGGTCGAGCCGGCCCAGCCGCTCCGCGACGAGCTGCCGCACTCCGTCCGGGGCGGCTGTCCCCGCCCCCTCGGCCAGCCCGTGCGCCAGCTCGACGGCGAACAGCGGGTTGCCCAGGGAGAGTTCCCAGACCCGGTCGGCCGTCCCCGAAACGTGCCCGAAGGTGAGCTCGACCGTGTCGCGTACGACCGCGAGGCACGCCTCCTGGTCCAGGCGCGGCACCTCCTCGCGGGTGGCCAGGCCCTGGCGGACCAGGGCCGACAGGCCGGTGCGCCGCGGGTCGCCCTCGGGCAGCTCCTCCTCCCGGTACGTCACGAGGAACCGCCAGCCGTCCGTCTGCGCCGCCCGCCTGGCCAGGTGGCTCAGCAGCTGGAAGGAGCCCAGGTCCGCCGCGTGCAGGTCGTCGAGCACGAGGAGCAGCGGCTGTACGGACGCCAGCTCGCCGAGCAGGCCGGAGGTGGCGCGGAACAGCCGGTCGCGCTCCTCCTCGGGGCTGCGCTCGGAGTCCGCGCGCACCCGGCCCAGGGCGGGCAGGAACGCGGCCAGTTCGGGGTACTCGCCGCCGACGCGGGCGCGCTCCGCCTCGTCGCGTTCGGCCAGCCAGCCGTCCAGCGCCTCGGCGAACGCCCCGTACGGGGTGTGCCCCTCCGCGTCGTGCCCGCCGCCCCACAGGACGGCCGCGCCGGAGGCCGCCGCCCGCCGGGCCACCTCGCCGACCAGCCGGGTCTTGCCGACCCCGGCCTCACCGGTGAGCACCCGGACGACCGGGAGGCCGTCCGCCGCGAGCAGCCGGCTCAGCTCGGCGTCGCGGCCGCGCAGCGGGGTGGCGGCCGGGGCCCGCAGGGAGGCGGGGAGCGAGGGCGTGGACGGGAGCCGGGCGGGCGGGGCCGCCGCCAGCGCGGCCCGGTGCAGGCGCTCGGTCTCCGGGCCCGGCCGTACGCCCAGCTCGGCGTCCAGGGCGGCGCGGCAGGCGTGGTACTGCCGCACCGCGCGCCGCCGCAGCCCCTGCCGGATGAACGCGTCGATGAGCACCTGGTGCGCCTGCTCCTCGGCCGGGTTCACCGCGAGCACCTGCTCGGCGACGGTCACCGCCTCGTCGGCGGCGCCCGCCTCCAGGCGGGCGGAGGCGAGCCCAAGGAGGAGCTTCTCCTTCAGTTCCACGAGTTCGAAGCGCCGGCCCTCGGCCCAGTCGGCGTAGCGGTCGTCCGGCAGCAGTTCTCCGGAGAACAGCTCCAGGGCCCGCACGATCGCGTCCGCGTCGCCGGTGGCGAGGGCGGCGCGCGCGGCGTTCTGCGCGTGGTCGGCGTCGACCCACACCGTGCGGGGGTCGAGGTAGAGCAGGGGCCCGTCCGAGACGAGGTAGGAGGACGCGGCGCGCGAGGCGAGTTCGGGTTCCAGGGCCCGGCGGGCGGCGTGGAGGGCGACGCGCAGGCTGCCCTGGGCGGCCTGGGGATCGGTGTCCGGCCAGCAGACGTCCATCACCTGCTCGCGGTGGAGGCGGTGCCCGGGTACGACGGCGAGCAGCTTCACCAGCGCCTGCGCGGTCAGTCTCGGCCACCGGGCAGCGGGTTCGGGCCCGCCGTCACGAGTGACCTGGAATCCACCGAAAAGGCGTATACGGAGCAGTGGTGCGGGCGGGGCGATGCCCGCTGTCTGGCGCGCGTTCATGAGGGCGCCACTGTAACCGGACGCGCCGAGGACCCTCCGGGCGGTGCCCGGAGGGTCCTCGGTTCATGCGGTGGGACGGGTTCAGGAGAGCTTGAGCGTCACCATGTTGGGCGTCGACTTGTTCGAGATCAGGTAGCGGCCACCGATCAGGTCGGCCGCCGTGTCCACGCCCCGGTCGTCGAAGTTGAGCGAGACGACCTCGTCGACCCCGTCACCGTCGAAGTCGGCGGCGGCGTAGTTGCGGGCCGCGGAGTAGCTGGGCGACTTCCCCAGCGCGTCCGGGTACGCGTGATCAGCGTCCAGCAGGCTCGGGTCCCAGAGGTAGACACCGCCCTGGACACCGGTGACGAGCACCTTCTGGCCGCCGGGGGCGGTCAGCCAGCCCCCGCTCCGGGAGTCCGGCACCAGGTTCAGCGAGCGGTCGTCGCCGTCGGCCAGGAACGTCCGGAGGGTCGCCGCGCCCGCCTCCATGAGCGTGCCGTCGCCCTCGAAGTAGTTGCCGTGCGTCCACAGCCCGCCGGTGTAGGTGCGGTGCAGCATCTCTCCCGTACGGCCGTCGCGGATCTCCATGACGTTGTACGGGATGAGGGTGTCGGAGCCGTTGGCGTTGACGGGCGCCCACGCGACCCAGGTGTAGACGACCGCGTGGCCGTCCGCGTAGGGGATCTCGGGCGAGGCGAACACCGCACGGTCGAGGAGACCGGTGCGGAGCTTGCCGTCCACGGCCGAGGCGGGGGCCTTCGGCTCGATGGACCAGCCCTCCGCCCCGGTCTTCGCGTCGAGCTGCACGGCCCGCATCACGGGGGCGTCGATGTCGATGGACTCGGCGCTGGTGTACTGCACGTACACCTTGCCGTCACCCGTCGACGCGTCGGAGAAGAGCACGTCGCCGGCGCTCTCGGGCGCGGTGTAGCTCCACAGCGCCTCGCCGTCGCCCGTGTAGGCGCGCAGGGCGTCGGTCGGGACGAGGATGTCGGCCTTCTTGTCACCGTTGACGTCGGTGAGCGTGACGGACCGGACGAACTGCCCCCCACCGTCGATCGTCTTCAGGACCGCTCCGGTCCGCGGGTCGAGGACCACGACGGCGCTGTCGGCGGCGACGACGATCTCCGGCCGCTCGTCCCCGGTCACGTCCGCGGTCTCGATGCGGTGCACCGAACCCGGCAGGGTGGCCTGCCACAGCTTCTTCGGCGTGCCGTTCAGCAGCGAGGTGCCGGAGTAGGCCCAGAGGCCGTGTGCCTCACCGCCGCCGACGAGGTCGTCCTTCTTGTCACCGTCGACATCGATGCCCTTCGCGTACGCCATGGCGCCCTGGAGCGGCGTGAGGTGCTGCTCCTTGCCGTCCTTGAAGGCGTACGTGCGGACGTTCTGGTCGCCGTCGACGACGCGGATGTGCCGGCCGCTCTTGTCGCTGAAGATGTCCTGGAACATGGGGGACGCGGTGACGCCCTTGGTCTGCCAGCTCACCTTCCCCTTGCCCGAGAAGACGGTCAGCGACGCGTACCGGCCGCCCGCGTTGGCGGCGGTCCCGATCTCGGTGTCGTCCTGGGCGGCGGCGACCAGCTTCTTGTTGACGACGTCGAGCCGCCAGGTGACGGGGGCGTCACTCGTGTTGCCGGGGCCACGCTTCGTGGTGTGCTGCCACAGCGCGGTCTCCGGGTCCGAGCCGTCCAGGACCCGGACGGTGCTGGATCCCACGAACATCGTGGGATCGAGGGAGGACTCGCTGACGGCGTACTCGGCCTTGGTGTTCCCGGTCAGGTCGCCGACCGCGAACGCGGTGGGCAGCACGTTGACGCGGCTGTCCAGGGTGGTGCGGCGGCCGTCGGCCAGGTCGTAGGCGGCCACCTCGTAACGGAGTTCGTCGGCGGTGTCCGCCTGCTCCACCGCGACGATCTGGTTGCGTCCGGCGTCCAGGCGCATCTGGCGGCTGTAGAGCGCGCTGTCCGTCTGCCAGACGACGGAGCCGTCGTTGGTGTCGAGGACGAGGGTCCGGCCGCGCGCGGCCGTGCCCTCCGTCTTGCGCAGGTCCCAGGAGACGGCGACCTTGCCGTTGCCGAGGTCCTGGATCGCGCCCCAGGTGGCCGGCTGGATCTCCTCGGTGTCGTACGTCCAGGTGCTGGACTCCGACAGCTTGCCGTCGGCGTACGAGAAGCGCGTGCCGGTCAGCTGCGCCGTCTCGGACAGCGAGGCGCGGTCGTTCAGGCGCGGGACGTTGCCGACGAGCAGGGCACCGTCGACGACCTGGACCGTGGTCGCGTAGGAGTAGAACTTCGACCAGACGGTCTTCCCGGTCGTGCCGTCCAGGACGGTGACGATCGTGCCGGAGGTCATCGTCGTGCCCGGAATCCGGACGCCGGTGGGCGGGTTCTCGCCCACGCTGGCGGAGAAGACCACGTCGGGCACACCGTCACCGGACAGGTCACCGCTGCCGTAGCCCTGGTCGGACGTGGGGGTGAAGGGGCTGACCGCGTTGTAGCCCATCTGGACGAGCGGCGGGTACAGCTCGGTGTCCCACACGCGGAGCGGCTTGACGCCCCAGTCCGCGTAGAGCGACGTGGTGCTCCGGGTCCACTGCTCGGTGCCGTCGGCGGCGGCGCGCGCGACGTGGCCGAGGCTGTGCAGGGTGAAGTAGTCACCCTTCTTGCTGTCGGCCGGCATGGTGACGCCGAAGCCCTTCACGCCCTCGATGGACGAGGTGGGCGTCATGGTGACGTTGGTGGCGGCGTCGGTGGTCGCGGCCTGGGGCGCGGCGGCCCCGGCGGACGCGTCCGACTGCGAGCCGTCGGCGGTGCCGACGACCTTCGCCGGGTCGCTCTTGTCGGTGCCGGTCGTGTCCTGGCCGTACAGGTCGACCTGGAGGCGGTCCGTCAGCTTCTTGGCCTGCGCGCTGGTGAGGCGCATGCCCTGGGCGTCGTCACCGCTGTCGGCGGCGAGGGCGTGCGGGGCGGCGGTCAGGGCCAGGCCGGCCGCGACCAGTCCGGAGGCGAGCCGCAGGGCGCGCCGGGAGTTGTGGGCTCTCATCACTTGTCTTCCTGCGCGAGGTGGACGGCCGAACCGGCGCTCAGAACCGGCTGGTTGAAGGAGTACTGGAGGGCGTCGTCACCGGTCTGGTTCTCGATGCCGACCGTCGCGCCCGCGCCGCGGTCCGCGACGGACTGGTACTGGAGGGTGACCGAGCCGGTGGCCTCGTCGAAGACGGCCTCGAAGGTGGCGCGGTTGCCGGAACCGTCCGCGTAGGCGGCGTTGTTCCAGACGATCGCGAAGGAGCGGTTGCCCTTCGAGCCGGTGACCGCGGTCTGCACGCTGGACTTCTTGTCGAGGACCAGGTCGTCCCAGAGGACGGCGACGGTGCCGTTGGGCCGGTAGGCCGAGGGCAGCGCCACGTTGGCGTAGTCCCCGATGCGCGGCTCCAGGAAGTTGATCAGGCCGTTCGTGGAGACGGAGGCGCTGGTGTAGGAGACGCCGTACAGCTTGACCGGGAAGGGCAGCGAGACCGTCTTGGCGTCCTCGTCACCGGTGAGCGCCACCTTGGTGGAGCCCTTGATCCAGGAGTACGTGGCCGGGGTGCAGGTGTTGCCGTAGAGGTCGGTGCGGTTCGGAAGCTTGACGTTCACCGTCTTCTCCCCGTCGACCTTCAGGGTCTCGCGGGAGATGCCGTTGCACAGAACCGGGGCGGCGGGCGTCACGGTCAGGGCGTAGCTGCCCTCGGAGACGGACGGCAGGGTGTACGTGCCGTCGGTGCCGGTGGTGACCGCGGGCACCGGGGAGCCGGTGACCTGGACGGTCGCCTTGGCGAGCGGGCGGCCCTGGACGTCGAGGACCTTGCCGGAGACCTTGTGGCCGGGGACCGCGTCGAGCGCGAAGTCCTTACCGAGGACCTGGCCGGCGGTGACCGTGACGTCGGCGAGGGTGGCCGGGGCGAAGCCGTAGCCGCTCAGCTTGAAGGAGTACGTGCCCGGCGCGAGCGTGAACCGGTAGGTGCCGTCGGCGTGGGTGCTGACCTCACGGGTGCCGGTGGCGCCGGTGGCCTCGATGGTGATGCCGGACAGGGCGGCGCCGGTGGCCTTGTTGGTGACCTTGCCGGTCATCGTCGCGGCCGTGTGCGGGGCCTTGTCGATGGAGGCGAGGATGTCGAGCTTGCCCTCGCCCCAGACGTTGTTCATGCCGGCGGTGCCGCCGCAGTGGGTGTCGTCCACGTCGATCGCGCCCTCGTTGAGCAGCGCGCGGGTGGCGTCGACGTCACCGATGAGCGAGGGGGCGGCGGACCACAGCAGGGCCACCGCGCCGGCGAGGTGCGGGGTCGCCATCGACGTACCGGAGATGGTGTTGTACCCGTTGCCCGGCCAGGCGGAGCGGACGTCGACGCCGGGGGCGGAGATGTTCGGCTTGGCCGAGCCGTCGACCGGCGAGGGACCGAAGCCGGAGAAAGTGGCGATCTTGCCGTTGACGTCGTAGGCGCCGACGCCGTAGGACTCGGCCTGCGCCCCCGGCGGGTGGGTCGTCGAGCAGGTGACGCCGTCGCCGTCGTTGCCGGCCGCGAACGCCTCGAAGATGCCCGCGGAGTTCCAGGCGTTCAGGATGTCCGTGTAGAAGGTGCCGTCCCCGCCCCAGGAGTTGTTGACGATGTTCGGGGCGAGGTCCGGGCGCGGGTTCTGGCCGTTCTCATCGGTCGGCGCGAGGATCCACTCGCCCGCCTTGAGCAGGTTGCTGTCCGAGCACAGGTCGGACTCGCAGCCCTTGGCGGCGATCCACTTCGCGTTCGGGGCGACGCCGATGCCGTTCTTGCCGACCATGGTGCCCATGGTGTGGGTGCCGTGGCCGTTGTTGTCGCAGGGCGCGTCGGTCGGGCACTCACCGCTGGCGTCGTACCAGTTGTAGGAGTGGGTGAACGAGCCGTCGCCGTTGTTGCCCCGGTAGGTCTCGACCAGGTCCGGGTGGTCGAACTGGACGCCCGAGTCGACGTTGGCGATGACGATGCCCTCGCCACGGTCCTGGTAGTCGTCCCAGACCCGGTCGGCCTTGATGTCCTTGACGCCCCACTCGGAGGTGCCGGCCTCCGCCTCCTCGGCAACGGTGGCGGCCTTGACGGCTGCCTTCGTCTGGGCCTCGGTGGGCTGCGTCACGATGTCGTCGAGCTTGTAGTGCTGCTCCTTGACGATCCGGGCGACGTCCGAGCGCTTCGCGAGCTGCTCGACGAGGTCCTGGTCGCCCGTGACCTTGACCGCGTTGGCGATCCAGAAGTCCTGGTGGCCGACCTTCTTCTTGTCGAGGAAGGTGTTGAGCGACTGCTGGCTCTCGTGGGCCTTCGTCTTCAGCTCGTTGAACGCCGACTTCGCGCGGGCGGCGTGACCGCGCTGCCGCTTGGCGGAGGTGAGGTCGGCCTTGTCCTTGAGGACGACGAAGAACGAGCTCTCGCCGCCCTTCTCCACGGCCTTGAGCAGAGCGGAGTCGACCGGGGTGGTCGGGCCGGTGGCAGCGGCCGCGGACGGGGGGCCGATCAGCAGGCCCGTAACGGTGAGCGCTGCTGCCGCCCAAGCGGCGGTTCTCCGCCGGGGCGATCGGGACAGGTGCATCAAGATGCTCCTCCAGGAACGGTACGGGGGGAGCCCGGACGTTAGGAGGGCGGCGTTACTCCGGCATTACAAACCACGTAAACCATCGTTTACGCAGGTCAGAGCCGTGTTACACGCTGTCTTACGGAGCACTCGCGCGGGCCCCTGTTTCAGGGCCGTCACGCGCGGCGGTCTCCGTTCGGCCTATCCCTGCTCGCGCGCGCCCGCCGATAAACGTTGCCTGGCAGTTCCAGGGAAAAAAGCGGACCGGGCGGGAGGCACCGTGGCTGACGACGGCGCGGCGGACGACGGTTCCTCACCTGCCGGGCTGCGGGCCCTCCGGGAACGTGTGACCGCCCTCGAACAGGCGCGTGCCCGGCCGCCCCGGCACCGCGGCCGGTCGTTCCTCGCCGCCCTCCTGATCGTCCTCGGCTGCCTGCTCGCCCCGCTCTCCGTCGTCGCCTCCTGGGCGTCCGACCAGGTCGCGGACACCGACCGCTACGTGGACACGGTCGCCCCGCTGGCCTCCGACCCGGCCGTCCAGGACGCCGTGGCAGGCAGGGTGACCGATGCGCTCATGACCCGGATCGACCTGTCCGCCCTGCTGGCCGGCGTCGCGCCCGAGGACCGGCCCCGGCTGGAGAAGGCGCTCGGGCGCCTCGGCGGTTCGCTGGAGGACGCGGTCCGCGGTCTCGTCCATGACCGGGCGCGCGCGGTCGCCGCTTCGGACGCCTTCGAGACGCTGTGGACCGAGGCCAACCGGCGGGCCCACCGGGCCGTCGACAAGGCGCTGACCGGCAAGGGCGGCGGGGCGGTCGAGCTGACCGACGACGCGGCGACGCTCGATCTCGCGCCCGTCGTCGACCGGGTCAAGCAGCAGCTGGTGGACCGGGGCCTGACGGTCGCCGAACGCATCCCCGAGATCCACACCGACATCACGCTCATCAGGTCCGAGGAGATCGGCGAGGTCAGGACGTATCTGCGCGTCCTTCAGTTCCTGGGCGGCTGGCTCCCGGTGATCGCGGTGCTCCTGACCGCCGGGGGCGTGCTCCTGTCGGTGCGGCGGCGCCGCGCCCTGGTCGCCGGGGTCCTGGGCGTCGCGTTCGCCGTCGGAGTGCTCGGCATCGGGCTGCGGGTCTTCCGGGCGGTCTACCTGGACGCCCTGCCGGCCGGCGTGTCGCCGGGGGCGGCGGGCGCGGTCTACGACGCGATGACCCGGTTCCTGGGGACCGCGGTGCGGATGGTGGTGGCGCTCGGGGTCGTCGTCGCGCTGTCGGCCTGGCTCACCGGGCCGGGCCGCCACGCCGCGACCGTCAGGGGGCTGTGGACCTCCGGCATCGGGGCGGTGCGCGCCACCGCCGACGGGGCCGGGCTGCGGACCGGTCCCGTCGGCCCGTTCGTACGCCGGTTCCGTGCCTGGATCACCTGGCTGCTGGTGGCCGCCGCGCTCGTGGTGTACCTGCTGTGGGCGCACCCGACCGGGTGGGTCGTCGTCGGGATCGCGCTGTGCCTGCTGTTCCTGCTGGCCGTGGTGGAGTTCCTGGCGGCCGGACCGCGTGCCACGGACCGGGAACCGGCCGCCACGGCCGTCTGACCGGGGCCGGGCACCGACAGAGAGGAGCGAGACGATGACAGTGGTCGATGCGGACGCCGTCCGGCGGATGACGGACGCGCTGTTCATCGAGCGCGGACTGCGCAGTCCGAGCTCCACCCGGTTCTGGGGGCTGCTCGTGCTGGCCGCCGTGATCGCGAGCGCCGGAGTGGTCGGCGACTCGACGGCCACGGTGATCGGCGCGATGATCGTCGCCCCGCTGATGACCCCGATCCTCGGCTGTGCGCTGGCCCTCGTGCTGGCCCGCCGCCGGCAGGTGGTGCGCTGTCTGCTGCTGGTGACCGGGGGCGCCCTGGCGGTGGTGGCGATCGGGATGCTGCTCGGCTGGATCGTCTCCCCGCCCGACGCGTTCGCCTCCAACAGCCAGGTCTCCTCGCGGATCAGCCCCCGCCTCATCGACCTCCTCGCGGCACTGGCCACCGGAACGGTCGGCGCCTTCGCCCTGGTGCGCGCCGACATCTCCGACACCCTGCCCGGCGTCGCCATCGCCATCTCGCTGGTGCCGCCGCTGGCGGTGACCGGGCTCCTGCTGACGGTCCACCGCTACCACGACGCCGGCGAGTCGGCGCTGCTGTTCGCCACCAACGTGGCCGCGATCGTGGCGACCGGGACGGTGGTCTTCCTCTGCTACGGCGTGCGGGCGGGGGCCGTGCGGGCGCGGATGCGGGTCGGGAAGTTCCGGGGCTGGACGCTCGTGGCGGTGGCCTGTGTCGTGGTGCTCGTCGCCGCCCCGCTCACCGCCGGCACGATCAGAGTCGCCCGGGACCGTGCGCTGGCCGCCGACGCCCGGCCGGTCGCGGAGCGGTGGGCGGCCACCGGGAAGTGGCAGATCTCGTCCGTGGAGGCGCGCAACGGCCTCATCGTCATCGGCGTGCTCGGCCTGCCGCCGCAGCCCGCGCCGACCGCGCTGCGCCAGGCGCTCGACGACCACGGCATGCGGGACGCCGACCTCGAACTGCGCCTGGTCGGCGGGCGTACGCACTGGTGCCCGGCCGACACCGACACCTGCACGGTGCGCAAGGCCGGGCACAGCTGAACGCCGTCCGCGTCCCGCCCGGGTCAGCGGCGGCCCGGGGCGCCCGCCTCCACCAGCCGCCGCCACACCGCCTTCGCCGCGTGGTGTCCGGACATGCCGTGCACGCCCGGCCCCGGCGGGGTCGCCGATGAGCAGAGGAAGACCGCCGGGTGCGCGGTGGTGTAC
Source organism: Streptomyces sp. NPDC019224 (assembly GCF_040632605.1). Classification (NCBI taxonomy): domain Bacteria; kingdom Bacillati; phylum Actinomycetota; class Actinomycetes; order Kitasatosporales; family Streptomycetaceae; genus Streptomyces; species Streptomyces sp. NPDC019224. Next base: position 34,820 of record NZ_JBEYCF010000031.1, read on the forward strand.
GGGACGCGGGCGAGCCTGGGCCGGATGACGGTCTGCAGGCCCGCGAAGGCGCCGCAGGCGATGTCCCCGTCCACGTAGTTCGCGTTGCGCCGCGCGATGCCGGGCGGGCCCGCGACCGCGCGGGCGAGCACGAGGTCGCGGAAGCCGGGGGCGAACCGCTCCAGCTGTCGTTCGATGACGTCGGTGGCATCGCCCTGCCAGCCGGCCGGGACGTGCCCGTACACCCAGAAGACGTGCTTGCCCTCGGGGGCGCGGGAGGGGTCGACGAGGCCGGGCTGCGCGGTGATCAGGAAGGGGGCGCGGGGGTCGCGGCCGTCGACCGCCCGGTGCAGCGCGTCGTCGATCTCGCCGGCGGTGGAGCCGATGTGCACGGTGCCGGCCCGGCGGGCCTCCTCGGCGGTCCAGGGCACCGGGCCGGAGAGCGCGTAGTCGATCTTGAAGCAGGAGGCGCCGTAGCGGTACCCCTGGTAGGCGCGGCCGAGGCCGGCGATCCGGGCGAGCGCGGTGGGCGAGGTGTCGAAGACGTAGGCGCGGGCGGGCGGCAGTTCGTCGAGGCGCTTGACCTCCGTACCGGTCCTGATGGTGCCGCCGAGCTCCCGCAGGTACGAGGCGAGGGCGTCGGAGATGGCCTGGGAGCCGCCGCGCGGCACGGGCCAGCCCCGCTCGTGCGCGGCCAGCGCGAAGAGCAGGGCGATGCCGCCGGTCGCGAGGCCGTTGGTGGGCGCGATGGCGTGCGCCGCGAGGCCGGCGATCAGGCCGCGCGCCTTCTCGCTCCGGAAGCGGCGGGAGAGCAGCGTGGCGGGCTGGATCGCGTCGAGCCCGAAGCGCGCCCAGCGGTACGGGTCGCGGGGCAGCCCGTCCCACGGGGTGCGCAGGAAGTCCCGGGCGAGGGTGTCCCAGTGGCCGAGGTAGGGGGCGAGGAGCCGGCGGTAGGCGCCCGCGTCCTGGGGGCCGAGCGCCATGGCGGTCTCCCCCACCGAGGTGGCGAGCACGGCGGCGGTGCCGTCGGGGAAGGGGTGGGCGAGGGCGAGATCCGGCTGGAGCCACTCGAGGCCGTGCCGGGCGAGCGGCATCGCCCGGAAGGCCGGCGAGCCTATGGCCAGGGGGTGCACCGCCGAGCAGGGGTCGTGCCGGAATCCGGGGAGCGTCAGCTCCTCCGTACGCGCCCCGCCGCCGACCGCGGGACCGGCCTCGAAGACCTCGACGGCGAAGCCCCGGCGGGCCAGTTCGACTGCGGCGGTCAGTCCGTTGGGGCCCGCGCCCACCACGACCGCATCGAGCATCGACGGCACCTTCGGACTCCTTATGTCAGCCGACGGTCGGAGCCCCCAGGATATTCGCAGGCACCGTCACCCGGGGGGCGGGTAGTCTCCCCGACCGATGACCGCAGACGACTTCGCCCGGACCGCGGGCTCCGGCATGCCCGGCCGGATCGCCGAGATGGCCGCACGGCTCACCGAAGTGCCCGGCGTCCGGGCGGTCCTGCTCGGCGGCAGCCGGGCCCGGGGAACGCACCGCCCGGACTCCGACTGGGACCTGGGCGTGTACTACCGCGGTACGCCGGACACCGCCGCCCTGTCCGCGCTGGCCGCCGCGTTCCAGGGCTCCCCGGTCGAGGTGACCGGTCCCGGCGGATGGGGCCCCTGGGTGAACGCCGGTGGCTGGCTGCGCGTGGACGGCGTCCCGGTCGACTGGATCCTGCGGGACCTGGACCGGGTCGAGCGGGTCTGGGCGGACTGCCGGGAGGGCCGCTACGAGGTGGGCGTCCAGCCGGGCCATCCGCTGGGCTTCTGGTCGTCCGCGTACCCGGGCGAGGTCGCCCTCGGGCGCGTACTGTCCGACCCCGGAGGGGAGTTGACGGCCCTGAAGGAGCGCATGTCGGTCTATCCGGAGCCGCTGCGCGCGGCGCTGGCCGACGCGGCCTGGGAGGCGGAGTTCTCCGTCACGGGTGCCCGCAAGGCGGCCCCGGCGGGCGACCGGCTGTACGTCTCCCTCTGCCTGTCCCGCGCCTTCGGCATCCTCGCCCAGTCGCTCCACGCCCACCACCGCACGTGGTGCCTCAACGAGAAGGGCGCGCTGGCCGCGGCCGCCGCCCTGCCGGACACTCCCGCGGGCTTCGCGGACCGGGTGGACGCGGCCCTGCGGGGGCTGGACACGGCGGCGGTGGAGACGGCCGCGGAGGTGGTGCGGGAGGTGCGCGAGGTGCTGGCGACGGCGACGGGCTGACCGGGGTGCTGGGCCTCCGAGCGGCGCGCCCGCCGTCAGGCGCCCGTGCGCAGCGCCGCCAGGACGCGGTCGGCCGTCGCCCGGTCGCGGGCGGCGGTGAAGGGCAGGCTGTTGCCGCCGGCGATACGGAACGGCTCACCGGACAGCGTGGAGTGCGTGCCGCCCGCCTCGGCGACCAGGAGGAGCCCCGCCGCGTGATCCCACGCGAACTCCCAGCTGAAGGCCACGGCGTCGATCTCACCCCGGGCGACGGCGAGGTATTCGAGGCCCGCGGAACCGCAGGGGCGGGCGGCGAAGCCCTCGGCGCGCAGGCCGAGCAGGGCGTGCTTCTGCGCGTCGGTGGTGTAGTCGGGGTGCGACATCGCGACGCGCAGCACGGCGCCGGGGGCGGGCGAGCCGGCTCGTATCGCGGTGCCGTCGACCTTCGCGCCCCGTCCGCGGACGGCGACGGCCATCTCGTCGAGGGCGGGGGCGTACGTCCAGGAGGCCAGCAGCTCGCCCCGGTGGGCGAGGGCGACCAGGGTGCAGAAGCCGGGCTCGCCGCGTACGAACTGGCGGGTGCCGTCGACCGGGTCGACGATCCACACGGGGGCGTCGCCGCGCAGGGCCTCGTACACCTTCGGGTCGGCGTGGACGGCCTCCTCGCCGACGACCACGGAGCCGGGCAGGAGCCGGCCGAGCGAGGCGGTGAGGTGTTCCTCGGCGCGCCGGTCCGCGACGGTCACGAGGTCGTGCGGGCCGTTCTTCTCGACGATCTCGTCGGCGGCGAGCTGTCGGTAGCGGGGCATGATCTCGGCAGCGGCCGCCGCGCGGACCGCCGCCTCGATCTCGGTCAGGTCACCGGCGAGGAAGTCATCGATCATGCCCCCAGCCAATCATGCGCGCCGGGAGCGCCGGTGGCCCGGTCGGCTCCCCGGCGCCTCGGGCGGCGGAGAGCCGTGCCGGTCAGCCGTTCACCGTCCACTTCTGGTTGGCCGTGCCCGCGCAGGTCCAGATCTGCAGCGGGGTGCCGTTCGCGGAGTTGTTGCCCGTGACGTCCAGGCACTTGTCCGCCTGGGGGTTGACGATGTCGCGGGCGCCGCTGACCGCCCACTTCTGCGCTGCCGAGCCGTTGCAGTCCCAGAGCTGGACCCTGGTGCCGTCCGCCGTGCCGCCGGAGGCCACGTCGAGGCACTTGCCCAGGGCCCGGATCGTGCCGTCGGCGCCCACGGTCCACTTCTGGGCGTTGGTGCCGTTGCAGTCGTAGAGCTGGACCGGGGTGCCGTTGGCGGTGCCGGCGGCGGCGACGTCCACGCACTTGCCGGCGAGTCCGGTGATCCGCCCGCCCGTGCCCGGCTGGCTGTCACTGGTGGTGACGCGGACGTGGTCGACGACGAGCTGGTTGGGGAAGGCGGTGCTGCCGTCGGGGTCGCCGGGCCAGTAGCCGCCGACCGCCAGGTTGAGGATGACGAAGAACGGCTTGTTGAAGACCCAGGGGTTGCCGCCGGTGTCGGCGGGGGTGCGGCGCTGGTAGACGTTGCCGTCCACGGACCAGGTGAGGGAGTCGGGGGCCCAGTCGACGGCGAAGGTGTGGAAGGCGTCCGCGAACGCCTGGCCGTTCGGCAGGGTGTAGCCGGCGCCGATGCCGCCGGAGCCGGAGTAGCCGGGGCCGTGGAGCGTGCCGTGGACAGTGGAGGGCTCGAAGCCGACGTTCTCCATGATGTCGATCTCACCCGAGTTGGGCCAGCCGACCTGTCCGATGTCGCTGCCGAGCATCCAGAAGGCGGGCCACATGCCCTGGCCGCGCGGGATCTTCATCCGGGCCTCGACGTGTCCGTACGCCTGGCTGAACTTGCCCGAGGTGTTCAGCCGGGCCGAGGTGTACTGACAGGTGCCGTACCAGCACTGGTAGTTGGACGGGTTCTCCTTGCGTGCGGTGATGACCAGATGGCCCTGACCGTCCAGCGCGGCGTTCTTGGTGCCGGAGGTGTAGTACTGCCGCTCGTGGTTGTCGACGTTGTCGCCGGTCTCGGTCTGCCACTTGCCGCTGTCCACGGCCGAACCGGCCGCGCCGTCGAACTCGTCGGAGAACGTCGTCGTGGCGGTCGCCGCGGCCTGCGACATCGGGGTGGTGTCCGCCGGGGCGGGACCGCCGGTGCCGGCCAGGCCGGCCGTGGCCAGGGCGAGAGCGAGGGCCGGGAGTACGGAGCGCAGCAGGCGTCGCGAAAGGCGTGGGGAGTCCATGACTCTCCCTTCCGGTGCGTATGGGGGGAGGGAAGGGGAACCCTGCCGCACACACGAAAGTCATGTGCATGACAGATAGAGCAGACACGGTGGAGCAGACGCGATGGAGCGAGCACGGGGCACTTGGTTCGCTACGTGATTTAAGAAGTGAAGGAAGGCCCTGTCAAGACTTTGGTACGGACCACAGGAGTCGAAGCGACGGCGGCTCCGGACACACCGACGGTCCGCGGGCATGGGCGACATGCCCGCGGACCGTCGGTTCGGTGCCGTGCGGGGGCGGCCTCTACTTCTGCCAGCCCACCGTCTCCGGGAGCGGGGTGTGGAAGATGGTCGCGCCGACGTTGGCGAGGCCCTTCTTCACCCCGTACGTGGAGGGTCCGCTGAACAGCGGCAGGAAGGCGTATTCCTGGAGCGCCTCACGCTCCACCTTGTTGACCGCCGCGGTCTGCTCGTCGAGGTCGGCGATCTCGGTGGTCGCGCGGATCTCCTTGTCCAGCGCCTGGGTGCCGGAGCCGGTGATGTTGGAGTCGCGGTCCGAGCAGTAGAAGTCGCACAGGTAGCGCGCGCCGAACGGGTCCATGGAGCGGTTGCCCGACAGGAAGAGGTCGAACCTGCGCTCGCTGATGGTCTTGGCGAAGTCCGCGTCGTCGCCCTTCCTGATGACGAGGTGGATACCGGCCGGCTTCAGCATCGCGGCGAGCGCGCCGGCGGTGGCCTTGCCCAACGGGTCGTCGCCCAGGAGGGTGTACCCCACTTCGAGCTTCTTGCCGTTCTTGACGCGGACTCCGTCGGTCCCGGCCTTCCAGCCGGCCGCGTCGAGCGTCTTCTTCGCCTCGGCCGGGTCGTACTTCAGGACGGCCGACACATTGTCCTCGTACCCCTTCTGGAAACTGTAGAGCACCGCCGAACCGGGCAGCGGCTCCTTGTAGTCGAGCCCCTGGAACTGGATCTTCGCGATCTGCGCGCGGTCGACGCTCTGCTGGATCGCCTTGCGGACGGCCTTCTCGGAGAGGACCGCCGACTTGGTGTTGAAGTAGAGGGAGTACTCGAAGGGGCTGCCGCCGCTGCGGATCTCCGTGCCCTTCAGCCCCTTGACCTGCTTCAGGCTCTCGGCGTCGACGGCGGAGGTGTAGTCGAGCTGCCCGTTCCTGAAGGCGTTGACGGCCGCTGTGGATTCCAGGTTGACGTACACCCGCTTGTCGAGCTTGCCCTTCCTGCCCCACCACTTGGGGTTGCGGACGAAGGTGATGTTGCCGGAGTGGGTGTCCCACTTGCCGACCGTGTAGGGGCCCGCGCCCCACTCGGGGTGGGCCTTCTTCACGTACGCCTTGTTGAAGTTCTCGACCGTCGCCGCCTTCGGGTGCAGGAAGGTGGTGAACAGGGTGGACCAGGAGGCGTTGACGCCCTTGAAGGAGATGACGGCCTGCTTGGCGTCCTCGCCCTTCTCGACCGAGGTGATCTGGTCGTAGCCGTCCGTGGAAGAGGTGGCGAAGCCCTTGTCGGAGCCGTTGTTGGCCTTCCACGTGGCCTCGATGGCCCGCCAGTCGATGGGGGTGCCGTCGTTGAAGGCGGCCTTCGGGTTGATCGTCAGGACGACCTTCTGGTCGCCGCCCTCGACGCTGACCTTCACGTCGCTGTAGTAGTCCTTGTTGTACTGCACGTCGCCGGTCGGCGAGTACGTGATCGCGTCGGCGTTGTACCAGCCCCAGACCCGGGAGGCGGTCAGTGTGGCGTTGACGTTGAACGGGTTGCCCTGGTCGTCGAAGGTGCCGACGGTGGTGTACGTGCCGCCGTCCTTGATGTTCTCGTACGGCTGCGGGTTGTAGTCGACGGCGGCCGACGCGGCCTTGGGCGCGTCCTTCCCCACCCCGTCGGAGCCGTCGCTCCCGCCGGAGGACTGGCACGCGGTGGCGGCGACGGAGACAGCGACGATCAGGGCGACGGGCATGGCCGGTCTTGCGCGCATGGCGGAGTGTTCCTTCTGATGGGAGGGGTGGAGAGGACGGGGCGGTGACGCCTCAGACGGCGTGACAGGCGTACGTGTGGCCGGGCTGCCCGGCCACCGGGGATGCCTCGGGCCGTTCCGTACGACAGCGCTCCCGCACGTCCTCGCCTGCCAGCCGGTACAGGGGGCATCGGTCGACGAAGACGCAGCCCGCCGGCAGCCGGGCGGCGCTCGGCTGCTCGCCCTCCAGCACGAGGCGTTCGCGTGCGCGTTCGCGCTTCGGGTCCGGGACCGGAATCGCGGACAGCAGCGCCTTGGTGTACGGGTGCTGGGGCGCGGCGAACAGCGACTCGGTGTCACCGGTCTCGACGATGTGGCCCAGGTACATCACGGCGATGCGGTCGGAGACGTACCGGACGACGGCCAGGTCGTGAGCCACCACCAGGTAGGCGAGGCCGAGTTCGCGCTTGAGCCGGGACAGCAGGTTGATCACGCCCGCCTGCACGGACACGTCCAGGGCGGAGAGCGGTTCGTCGAGCACGAGCAGCTTCGGCTCCGTCGCGAGGGCCCGGGCGATCCCGACGCGCTGGCGCTGGCCACCGGAGAGGGCGGCCGGGAAACGGTCGCTCATCGCCTCGTCCAGGCCGACCAGCGCGAGCAGTTCGCGGACGCGGGCCCGGATCGACGCCCGGTCCCGGCCGATGGCGCGCAGGGGTTCGGCGAGCAGCTCGAAGACCGGCAGCCGCGGGTCGAGCGCCCCCATCGGGTCCTGCATCACGATCTGGACGTCCCGGCGCAACTCCCGCGACCGGGTCGCGGATTCGGCGGTCCCCAGCTCGATGCCGGTGAGTTCGATCCGGCCGCCCTCGGGCCGTCGCAGCCGCATGATCTCCAACAGGGTGGTGGTCTTGCCGCTGCCCGACTCCCCCACCAGGCCCAGGGTCTCCCCGGACCGCAGCTCGAAGCCGGCCCCGTTGACCGCCCGCAACGTACCCACGCGGCGCTTGAGGACGGCCCCCTTGGTGACCGGGAACGTCTTCACCAGGTCCTCGACCCGGAGGACCACCTCACCGGCGGGGGTGTCCCGCTCGGGCTGGTCGGCGGCTCGGGCGGCCCCGGTGGTGTCCGCCGGATGCGCGGCCTCGGCCGGTTCGGCGCCGCCCGCCGGGTCGAGGGACCCGGCGGCGATCTCATCGGCACGCAGGCAGGCCACGTCCCCGTGCCCGGTGACCGCGCGCAGGGCGGGCTCGTCCGTGCGGCAGGCGTCGAGCGCCACGGCGCAGCGGCTCGCGAAGGGGCAGCCGGCCGGGAGGTCCACCAGGGCGGGCGGTTCGCCGCCGATCGGGACGAGGGGCCGGCGTACCCCGCTGTCCACCGTGGGCACGGCGGCGAGCAGGCGGGCGGTGTACGGCATGACGGGGCGCGCGAAGAGTTCGTCGACGCCCGCGCGCTCCACGAACCGGCCCGCGTACATGACAGCGACCTCGTCCGCGTGGCCCGCGACCACTCCGAGGTCGTGGGTGATGAGGACGAGTCCGGCGCCGGTCTCCTTCTGGGCGAGGCGCAGGACGTCGAGGATCTGCGCCTGCACGGTGACGTCGAGCGCGGTGGTGGGCTCGTCCGCGACGAGGACGGACGGCTTGTTGGCGATGGCCATGGCGATGACGACGCGCTGGCGCATGCCGCCGGAGAACTCGTGCGGGAAGGCGGCGGCCCGCTCGCGGGGGTCGGGGATGCCGACGAGGCCGAGCAGTTCGACGGCCTGTTCCCAGGCGGCCCGCTTCGTCAGGTCCTGGTGGACGCGTAGGGCGTCGGAGAGCAGCCGGCCCACGGTGAAGAGGGGGGTGAGCGCGGAGAGCGGGTCCTGGAAGACCATGCCGATCTCGTTGCCGCGTATCGCGGAGAGTTCCTTGTCGCCGAGGCCCACCAGGTCCCGGCCGCCGAGCAGCACCCGGCCGCTCGTCGCGGCGGTGGGCGGGAGGAGGCCCATGATGCCCATGGCGGTGGCGGACTTGCCGGAGCCGGACTCGCCGACGATGCCGAGGGTACGACCGGGCAGCAGGTCGAAGCCGATGCCGCGCACCGCCTCGACGGGTCCCGACTCGGACGGGTAGGTGATGTGCAGGTCCCGCACCGAGAGGACCGGGGTGACGGCATCGCCGGGCGGCTGCGCGTGGGGCAGGGTCGTCGCGAGGGTCATCGTCGGCCTCCTGCCGCGCCGGTCGTGGATGTGGGGTCGAGGGCGTCGCGCAGCCCGTCGCCGACGAAGGTCATCGACACGGTGAGCAGGACGACCAGGCCCGCCGGGAAGGCGAACAGCCAGGGGGCGCTGGTGACGGTCCCCGCACCGTCGGCGAGCATCGTGCCGAGCGAGACGTCCGGGGTCTGGACGCCGAAGCCGAGGAACGACAGGGCGGTCTCGCTGAGCACCGTGGAGACGACGCCCAGGGTCAGGTTGACGATGAGCAGGGAGCCCAGGTTGGGGATGAGGTGGCGCAGGATGATGCGCGCCGGGGTCACCCCCATGAATTCGGCGATCGTGATGTAGTCGCGCTCCCGCAGGGAGGTCGAGACGGACCAGATGACCCGCGCGGTGGACATCCAGCCGAAGACCGTCAGGACGACGATGAGGACCCGCCAGTCACCGGCGAGCCGGTGGGAGACCAGGGCGAGGATGAGGAAGGAGGGGACGACCAGCAGGAAGTGGATGACGGCGAGCGTCGCCTTCTCCGCCCGGCCGCCGAAGTACGCGGCGCTGGAGCCGATGACCGCGGCGACGACGACGGTCAGCACGGAGACGCTGACCGCGATGGCCAGTGAGCGCCGCAGGCCGTGCACCGCCGAGGCGTAGATGTCGTTGCCGCCCTGGTTGGTCCCGAACCAGTGGGCGGGGCTCGGCGGCCGGGTGAGCGCGGCGAAGTCGGTGTCGGAGTACGCGTACGGGGTGAACAGGCCGCCGAACAGGCTGAACAGCACCAGCAGGACGAAGATCGCCACACCGGCGACGGCGAGCCGGTTGCGCCGGAATCGCCGCGCGTAGAGCCGGGCGAGACCGGAGCCGTGCCGGGGCACGGCCGCCGGGGCGGGCCCGATGAGGTCCGTCGCTTCCACGGCCATGTCAGCTCACCCTCACGCGCGGGTCGAGGAAGACGGTGGCGATGTCCGCGAGGATCGCGCCGACTGCGGTCAGGGCGGCGGCGAAGGCGGCCGTGGCGACCGTGCCGTGGATGTCGTTCTTGCTGATGGTCTGGATGAAGTAGCGGCCCATGCCGTTCCAGCCGAAGATCGTCTCGGTGATCACGGCGCCGGTGAAGACGGCCGGGATGCTGAACGCCACGGAGGTCGCCGTCGGGATGAGCGCGGCGCGCAGGGCGTGCCGGCGGATCGCCCGGGTGCGGGTGAGTCCGGTGGCCCGCGCGGTGCGGACGTAGTCGGCGTCGAGGGTGTCGAGGAGCAGCGAGCGCTGCGTCAGGTGGTAGCCGACGTACCCCATCAGGGTGAGGGTGAGGGTCGGCAGGATCAGGTGGAGCAGGCGGTCGCCGATGGTGGGCAGGAGCCCCTCGACGTTCGGCGAGTTCTCGCCGGCGACGTAGAGGAAGTGCAGGCCGGCGTGCTGGTTGAGCCAGATCGCGACGAAGACCACGGCGAGCGCCGCGACCGAGGTGGGTACGTTGAACACCGCGATGGACACCGCTTGCGTGACCCGGTCCGCCCAGCCGTACTGCCGGGACGCCGTGTACACGCCCAGCGTGACGCCGATGACGACGGAGAGGAACGTCGCCATGACGACCAGTTCGGCGCTGACGAGCGAGCGGTAGCCGATCTCGCCGTTGACGGATACTCCGGTGGGCGACATGCCCCAGTCGAAGTGGGTCACGACGGAGGTGAGCCAGTCCCACCACCGCTGGACGAGCGGCACCGACGGGTCGAGGTTGTAGGGCGCGAGGGCCCGGTCGATCTGGGCCTCGGTGCGCACGGGCCGCAGTTCCTTGAAGTTCGACCGCGGGTCGAGGAACCAACTGGCCAGGAAGTAGGTGGCGTTGGTCGCGACCACGATCATCAGGAGCCAGCCCGCCGCCTTGCGCGTCACATGGCGCAGCACGGGTGGCACCTCCTCACCGCGCACATGGGGTGCGCCGCCGGGGCGCCGGGTCTGGGGGGCGTATGCATGCGCGGTGGTGCCTTCTGGAGGTCGGGGAAACGTTGCACAGACGTGCGAGCGTCAGTCTGATGCGGGCCCGGACGCCGGCACCAGGTCCGGGCGGGTCCCGCCACGACCTCGCAATACGGCCTTAGCAAACGGCCCGGACAGATCATGATTTGTACGTGATCGCTCGTTGCCGTGTTACGGGCCGGCCCGAGCGCGACCGGCGGACTAATCCGTGCGACGGTGGCGTTGTGCCTGGCCGGAACCCGTACGCAGGTGAGCGGGCCGGGCGGAAGTGGAGGCAGGACCGTGCATGGTGAGTACAAGATCCCCGGCGGCAAGCTGGTCGTGGTGGACCTGGAGGTGGAGGGCGGCGTACTGCGCGGCGTCCGGGTGGCCGGTGACTTCTTCCTGGAGCCGGACGAGGCGATCCTCACGATCGACGCGGCGCTGGAGGGCGCCCCGGCGACCACCGACACGGCCGCCCTGGCGGCCAGGATCGACGCGGCGCTCCCGGATTCGACGGTGATGCTCGGCCTCACCTCGGAGGGCGTCGCCGTCGCCGTGCGCCGGGCGCTGGCGCACGCCACGGAGTGGAGCGACTACGACTGGCAGCTCATCCACGACGCCCCGCAGTCCCCGGCCCTGCACATGGCGCTCGACGAGGTCATCACGGCGGAGGTCGCGGCCGGCCGGCGTCCGCCGACCCTGCGGGTGTGGGAGTGGGACTCCCCCGCGGTGATCATCGGCAGCTTCCAGTCCCTGCGCAACGAGGTCGACCCCGAGGGCGTCGACCGCCACGGCGTCACGGTCGTCCGGCGGATCTCCGGGGGCGGCGCGATGTTCGCGGAGCCCAGCAGCACCATCACGTACTCGCTCGCGGTGCCCCAGTCCCTGGTCTCCGGGCTCTCCTTCGCCGACAGCTACGCGTATCTGGACGACTGGGTGCTCGAAGCGCTGGGCGACATGGGCATCAAGGCGTGGTACCAGCCGCTCAACGACATCGCCACCGAGGTCGGCAAGATCGCGGGGGCGGCGCAGAAGCGGGTGGTCGGCCCGGACGGGGGCCCCGGCGCGGTGCTGCACCACGTGACGATGTCGTACGACATCGACGCCGACAAGATGCTGGACGTGCTGCGCATCGGCAAGGAGAAGATGTCGGACAAGGGCACGAAGAGCGCCAAGAAGCGCGTCGACCCGTTGCGCCGGCAGACCGGTCTGCCGCGCCAGGCTGTCATCGAGCGGATGATCGACTCCTTCCGCAACCGGCACGGGCTGACCCGGGGCGATGTGACGCCCGAGGAACTGGCCAGGGCGGAGGAGCTGGTCCGTACGAAGTTCTCCCACGACGAGTGGACCGCCCGAGTGCCCTAGAGGACCGGCCGGTGGTCGTGCCAGCGGCGGTCCGCCTCCAGCTGGGCGGCCAGCGAGACGAGCCGTTCCTCGCTGCGGGACGGGCCGAGGAGCTGGGCACCGACCGGGAGGCCGTCCCGGGTGAAGCCCGCCGGGACATTGACGCCCGGCCAGCCGAGCACGTTCCACGGCCAGGCGTACGGGCACGCCTCGGTGATCGCCACATCGGTCTGCCAGGCGCTCAGCCCGTCGAACCGGCCGATGCGGGGCGGCGGCAGCGCGGTCGTCGGCGTGAGCAGCACGTCGAACCCGGCCCCGCCGCGCCCCCGGTGGAACAGCGCGCCGATCCGCCGGTGCTGGTGCACCTCGCGCGCCCGGGCCGCCCGCACCACCCGGCCGCCGAGCCGGGTGCCGGTGCGCAGGGCGCTGCGGGTGCGCGCGTCCAGGAGCGCCGGCTCGGGGTGCAGGGCCGCGAGTTCGGCGATGCCCGCGGTGGCACGGGGCACGAAGCCGAGGCCGATCAGCCCGTAGCGCGGCCGGGCCTCCTCGACATGGTGGCCGAGCCGGGCCAGCGCCTCCGCGATCCCGGCGACCGCGCGGCGCACCTCCGGGTGGGGAGCCGTGCCGGTGAGGGTGAGCGGGGGCCGCCAGGCGAGTGCGATGCGCAGCCGGCCCGGGTCGCGGCGGGCGGCGGCCGACGCGTCGACGGCCGGCGGGCGGTGCGGGTCCTCCGGGTGCGGCCCGGCGACCGCGTCCAGCAGGAGGGCGGCGTCCGCGACGGTCCTGGCCAGCGGGCCGTTGACGGTGAGGCCCTGGAACGCGTCGCTGTGCGGGTGCGTGGAGATCCGGCCGCGCTGCGGCTTGATGCCGACGAGGTGGGTCCAGGCGGCGGGGATGCGGACGGAGCCGGCCCCGTCCGAGCCGAGGGCGGCGGGCACCAGACCGGCGGCGACGGCGGCGGCCGAACCGCCGGACGAGCCGCCCGGGGTGTGGCCGGTGTGCCACGGGTTGCGGGTGGCGCCGAACGCGGCGCCCTCGGTGAACGGCCACTGGCCCAGTTCGCAGGAGTTGGTCTTGCCGACGATCACGGCTCCGGCCGCGCGCAGCCTGCGTACGGCCTCGCTGTCGGCGGTCGCCGCGGCCCGGTCGCCGGCGCATCCGAAGTGGGTGGGCATCCCGGCGACGTCGGTGTCGTCCTTGACCGCGACGGGCACCCCGAGCAGCGGCAGCCGCTCCCCCGCCGCGAGCCTGCGGTCGGCCTCGGCCGCCTCGGCGAGCGCGGCCTCGGCGCGCAGGTGCCGGAAGGCGTTGAGGGTGGCCCGGGTCGCCTCGCTCCGGGCCAGCGCGGCGGTGACGAGCTCGACGGAGGTGACCCGGCCGTCCGCGAGGGCCCGCACGCCGTCGGCGAGCCCCCGCGGGGCGGTGTCCGGGGCCGGGGCGTCCTCGCCGGCCGGGTCCGGCGCCGGGTCTTCGGCCGTTCGGGTGGTGTGGGCTGAGGACATGGGCGGCTCGCCTCCTCGTACCGTCAGGTGTGTACGTACACCTGTCCGCGCGAACGGACTTACTGGAGGGTAACGAGTGGGGGCGGGCCCCTCAACCGTTCGGCCCGGTCCCGCTACGGGCGGACGCTGATCTCGCCGATCCCCGTGCCGAGGCCGGCGCAGTGCGCGGTGGACTGGCCGGACTGGCCCGGGGCGAGGGTGACGTGCTCGCCGTCCACGTCCGGCGACCAGCCGCAGACCAGGTGCACCCAGAAGGTCCGGGTCGTGGAGCCGTTGTTCCGGCACAGCGCGTAGCCGGTGTGGTCGTCGATGGCGTGCTTGCCGGTCTCGCAGGACAGGCCGGGCGGTGTCGCGGCGGCCGGGGCCGCGGTGGCGAGCCCGCCCGCCACGGCGAGGGCCGTGGTCAGGCCGGTGACGGCGACGCCGCGCAGCGCGGCGCGGGACAGGCTCCTCAGGGTCTTCTTCATGGTGCCCTTTCGGTGGTGACCGCTCGTGACCGCCGTGGCGGTCCGTGACCGGTCGCGTTCGGCTCTGGCGCGGGCGGGGATCGGAGCGGACCGCCCGCGGTCTGCCTAACCGGGAACGCCGGAAAACGTCACGCTGTGTAGACGCCACCGGGGCGGAGCGCCCGGGGAGCCGTACGCCGAACGGGCGGCGTTCACTCCCCCGGCGTACGCTCGACTGGACCGGAGAGCAGTCGTCCGGCAGTCCCCCACGACCCTTCGCCCCGAGGAGGCGACGTGACCGGTTCCCCTCTCGGCACCCGCCCGGCCGTATGGGCCGCCGCGTTCCTGATCGGCGCCGCCGGCACCGGCGCCCTCGGCGGCGTGGCCCATGCGGAGGACATCGACAACCTCACCGCCCAGCAGATAGCCGACCGCTCCCGCGACGCGCTGCTCGGCGCGAACGCGGTGCACGTCTCCTCGCGCGGCGACCTGGGCAAGGGCAGCCCGCCCATGTCCCTGGACCTCACCGTGGACCGGGACGGCAACTGCAACGGCTCGGTGGACCTGGGCCGGAGCCAGGGCTCGGTGCTGATCGTCAAGCGCGGCGACGACGTGTGGCTCAAGCCGGACGCGGACTTCTGGAAGAACCAGGTGCCGAACGGCGGTTCGGCCTTCGCGGCGATCCTGGGCGACCGTTATCTGAAGGCCCCCGCCGACAGCCCGCGGCTGCGCGCCCTGACGAAGACGTGCGACCTCAACACCTTCCAGAAGCTGGTCAGCGACAACGCGAACGACGACACGGGCACCCTCAACAAGGGCTCGAAGACCACCGTCGGTGAGAACTCCGTGATCCCGCTGACCCGGATGCGCGGCGACATGACGCTGACCGTGGACGTGGCGGCGACCGGCAAGCCCTATCCGCTGCGGCTCTCCCTGCAGGGCGGTGACGGCGGGAACGCGGTGGTGAACCTCTCGGGCTTCGACGAACCGGTGCCGAGGACCACGCCGTCACCGGCCGAGTCGTACGACGTGAGCGCGCTGCTGGGCCGGACCTCCGCTCCGGCGTGACGCCCGCCGACCTCCATGGCGGCCGACCTGCGGCAACAGGCATGATAGGAACGCCCGTTCCAGTAGATTCACCAGTTGCCGCGAGTCCCCGCCGCCCCGACGGGCCGGGGGCCGGGAGGTCGGATACGTGTCACGTCAGGTGCTCACCGTCGCAGCGGACGGTTCGGGCGACTTCCGCACCGTCGCGGAGGCCGTCGCCCGGGCCCGCACCGGAGCCATCGTCACCCTCCGGCCCGGCCGGTACGAGGAGGCGCTCACCGTCACCGCCGCGATCACCCTGACCGCGGCCGAAGGACCGGGCACGGCGGAGTTGGCGCCGCGGCGCGGGACCGCCCTGACGCTCACCGGCGACGCCCTGATGGTCAGTGACCTCGTCCTGCGCGGACACGACGACGAGTTGCCCGTGGTCGACGTGCCACGCGGGCAGATCGCCCTGGACCGCTGCGAGGTGCACGGCTCCTCCTGGGCCGCCCTGTTCGCACGGGGCAACGGCTCCCTGGCCCTGCGCTCGTGCCGGGTGGGCAACCCGGCGGGAGCGGGCCTGGTGTCGACCTCCGGGAACGAGAGCTTCCTGGAGGACTGCCTCGTCGAGCATCTGGGCACCTCCGCGGTGGTCGCCGGGGAGCGCGGGCGGATCACCGTACGCCGCAGCCGGCTGCGCGACGCGCGGGGCAACGGCCTCCTGGCCAACGGCCAGGCCCAGGTGCTTCTGGAGGACTGCGCGATATCCGCCACCGACAAGCCCGGCCTCGCCGTGGAGGAGGACGGCACCGCGCGCATGGTGCGCGGCACGGTCCGCGAGGCCCTGGTCGGCGTCCACATCAGCTCCACCGGCCCGTCCGTACTGGAGGAGGTCACGGTCAGCGACACGACCGGCCACGGGCTCGTCGTGGGGGCGGGCAGCTCTCCCACGCTGACCGGGTGCCGCACGGAACGGACCGCGGGGCACGGGCTGCTCGTGACCGAGCGCAGCCGGGGCACCTTCGCGGACTGCGTGTTCGCCACCGCCCAGGACGCGGCGGTCCGGGTGAACGGCTTCTCGTCGCCGGTGCTGACCGGTGCCGTGGTGCAGGACGCGCGCGGCGTGGGGGTGCTGCTCGACGAGGACTCCGCCGCCGAGTTCGACCGGCTGGAGGTACGGGACTCGGGCGCGTCCGGGATCGTGGTGCGGCGCGGCGCCAATCCGCTGCTGCGGCGCGCCGCCGTCGCCCGGTCCGCGGCGCACGGCGTCGAGGTCCTGAAGGACGGCCGGGGACGCCTGGAGGAGTGCGTCGTCGAGGGCTCGGGCGGGTCGGCCGTCCATGTGCACGGGCACGGCAACCTGTACGTCGGCGGCGGCACCCTGCGCACCACGGGCGCCGCCGGCGTCCACGTGGGCGCGCTCGGCACGCTCACCCTGCGCGACACCCGCGTGGACGGCGCGACCGGGTCCGGTGTCCTGGTGGAGGCCGAGGGCGACCTGTCCGCCGCCCGGGCGCGGATCACCGGTGCCGGCGAGCACGGGGTGCTGGTCGCGGCGGGTGCGCGGGCCTCGCTGAACGCGTGCGAGGTGACCGGGTCCGGCGGTGACGGGGTCCGGGTGGAGGGCGCCGATCCCGTATCACTGACCGGGTGCGACCTCCGGGACAACCGGGGCAGCGGGCTGCGGCAGGCGGTGCCGGGCGACCGGCTGGCCGTGGACCGGCTGACCAGTGCGGGCAACGGCGCGCCCGACGCCTGGGGCAGCGCGGCGGGCGCCGAGGCGGCGGGCGACGGGCGGCTGCCCGGTGGCGCGGTGCCCCGGGCGGCCGAGCCGGATCAGGAGACCGGGCCGGTGGCGGAACTGCAATCGCTGATCGGGCTCGACGAGGTGAAGCAGCAGGTCCTGACACTGATCAACCTGAACCGGCTGGCGCAGCGGCGCGCCAGTCTCGGGATGCCCGCCCCGCCGATGAGCCGCCATCTCGTCTTCGCGGGGCCGCCCGGCACCGGCAAGACGACGGTGGCCCGGCTGTACGGGGCGATCCTGGCGTCGCTCGGGGTGCTGCGGTCCGGGCACCTGGTGGAGGTGTCGCGGGCGGACCTGGTGGCGCAGGTCGTCGGCGGCACCGCGATCAAGACCACCGAGGCGTTCAACAGGGCCCTGGGCGGGGTGCTGTTCGTGGACGAGGCGTACACGCTGCTCTCCGACGGCGGTGGTTCGGGCGCCGACTTCGGCCGGGAGGCCGTCGACACGCTGGTCAAGCTCATGGAGGACCACCGGGACGAGGTGGTGGTGGTCGCGGCCGGCTACCCGAAGGAGATGACCGCCTTCCTCGCCTCCAACCCGGGGCTGACCTCCCGCTTCACCCGTACCGTGGAGTTCACCGACTACACGTCGGACGAGCTGGTCACCATCGTCGAGCGGATGTGCACGGCACACCGCTACGAGCTGGAGCCGGCGGCCCGGACCGCGCTGGGCGCGCACTTCGACGCCGTTCCGCGCGACGCGGGCTTCGGCAACGGGCGCACCGCGCGCAAGGTCTTCGAGGAGATGGTGGACCGCCAGGCGTCCCGGCTCGCGGCCCTGCCGGAGGTGAACGAGCGGGATCTCGCGGTGCTCACCGCCGAGGACCTGGGGGTTCCGGCGGCGCCCGCGCCCGGAACGGGCGACGATCCTCTCCTGCGCCTGGACGCCCTCGTGGGGCTCGCGGCGGTCAAGCGCGAGGTGGGCGACCTGGTCAATCTGCTGGCCGCCGCGCGCCGCCGCAGCGAGGCGGGACTGCCCGTGCCCCGCATCAGCAACCACCTCGTCTTCGCGGGCCCGCCCGGCACCGGCAAGACCACCGTCGCCCGGCTCTACGGGGAGCTGCTGGGCTCCCTGGGGGTCCTGCCGCGCGGCCAGCTGGTCGAGGCGTCACGGGCGGACCTGGTGGGACGCTGGGTCGGCCATACGGCGCAGCTCACCCGGGAGGTCTTCGAACGCGCCCTGGGCGGCGTGCTGTTCATCGACGAGGCGTACACGCTCACCCCGGCGGGGGGATCCGGTTCCTCGGACTTCGGGCAGGAGGCGGTGGACACCCTGCTGAAGCTGATGGAGGACCACCGCGACGAGGTGGTGGTGATCGTGGCGGGCTACACCGAGGAGATGGAGCGCTTCCTCGGTTCGAACCCGGGCCTCGCCTCCCGCTTCGCGCGCCACGTCGAGTTCCCCGACTACACCTCGGACGAACTGGTCACCATCGTGCGCCGGCACGCCGTCGACAACGGCTACGAGTGCGCGCCGGGGGCGGCGGCCGCGTTGCGCGCGCACTTCGAGGGACTGCCCCGGGGCCGTGCGTTCGGCAACGCCCGCCTGGCCCGGCAGACGCTGGAGCAGATGATGACCCGCCAGGCCGGGCGGCTGAGCGCGCTCGCCGCCCCGAGCCTGGACGACCTGCGGCTGCTGCTGCCGGAGGACCTGCCGGCCGTGCGCTGACGTGGCGCGCCCCGGGCCCGTCCGGCCCGGCACCTCTCATCCCGTACCGAATCGAGGAACGGCCCGATGCGCCGACCCGCCACCGCGCTGCTGCTCGCCGCGGCTCTCACCGCCCTGTCCTGCCCGCCCGCGTCGGCCGATGACGGGGGCGGGGCCGAGGTGGTCCTGCCGGTCATCCCCGAGCGGCTGTCCACGCAGCAGAAGTGCACCTCCTTCAGGGGGCGGGCCGCGCCGGACGCCCCCTGGACGCGCGGCGCGCTCGCCCTGGACCAGGTGTGGGCACTGTCCCGGGGCCGGGGGGTGACCGTCGCGGTGGTCGGTACGGGGGTGAGTGACGCGTCCGCCGTGCTCGCGGGCCGGGTCGAGGCGCTGGGCGACGCGGACCGTGACTGTGTGGGCCGGGGCACGTTCCAGGCAGGGCTGATCGCCGGTGCCGTGACGGCGGGCCAGGGTTTCGCGGGCGTCGCGCCCCAGGCCCGGATCCTCGCGGTGCGGGGCACGGGCGGGCGCGGCGAACCGGACCCGGCCCGGCTGGCGGCCGGGGTGCGGCGGGCCGCGGAGGCGGGGGCGGGCGTCATCATGGTGACGGCCCCGCTGGACAGCCGCGACAAGGCGGTACGGGCGGCGCTCGGGGCCGCCGCCCGCGCCGACGCGCTGGTGGTGGTGCCGGCGGCGGCGGACAGCGCTGCGCCGGGGTCTTCCGGTGCGACGCCCCCGCCCGCTCCCGCGCCGCCCGCGAGCGCGCTGGCGGTCCTCGACACCGGACCGCGGGGCGACCGCCCGGACCCCGCTCCGGCCTTCACCCGCGCCGACCTCACGGCGCCGGGCGACGCACTGGTGGGCCCGGGCCCCGTGGGCGACGGCAAGTGGACGGGATCGGGCGCCTCGCTGGCCGCGGCGGTGACGGCGGGCACCGCGGCCCTGGTGCGCTCCTACCGGCCGGAGCTGACGGCGGCCGAGGTGCGGGAGCGGCTGCTGCGGACCGCGTACCCCGGGGACCTGCCGGCGCTCGACCCATACGGTGCGGTGGCGGGCGTCACGGCGAGCGCGGCCCCGACGGCGGCCGCGTCCGCCGATCCGGTACGCCTTCCCGCCGCCCAGGACACGCAGGGCGCCCGCACCACGGCGCTGCTGGTCACCGGGGGCGCGGTGGGGACGGTGCTGCTCGTGGCGTTCGTGGCGGCGATCCTGCCGCGCGGCAGGGCCCGGAAGTGGCGTCCGGGACGGCCGGCGGACTGACCGCCGGGATCACCCGGCCCGACCCTCCGGCTCCTCGTCCGGCAGGGCCAGTTGCATCAGGGCCGCCTTGCGGCGCGCGATGCGCAGGGCGCGCCCCGGCGGCAGGCTGCGTGGCTTCACGCTGTCGAAGACGTACCCCTCGGAAGGCGGGCAGGAGAGCTGGAGGGCCGGGGAGTTGACCTCCTGGAGCTTGCGCATCAGGGGGTCCATCCGGGAGGCGCCCGTCGCCGCCCTGGCCACGACGAGGTGGAGGCCGACCTCGTACCCCAGGGGCAGGTGCGGCAGGAGCGGTTCGAAGGGGCCGTTGAAGGCGGAGCCGACCATCTCGTAGTCGTCGACCAGGACGAACAGGCGCGGCCCCGTCCACCAGTCGGCCCGGCGCATCCGGGCGGGTGAGATGTCCTCGCCGGGTGCGCGGACGGCCATGGCGCGGGCCACCCCGTCGACGAGTTCGCGCAGTGGGTCGGCGGCGACGGCGTGGCCGAGCCGGTAGGCCTCGGGGACCGCTTCGACGAGTTCGCGGCGGTAGTCGACCACGAGGATGCGGGCCTGGTCCGGGGTGTGGGCGGCGGTGATCTGCCGGGCGATCAGGCGCAGCGCGCTGGTCTTGCCGCTCTCTGTGTCCCCGACCGCCACCAGGTGCGGGCTCTGCTCGAAGTCGTGCCACACCGGGGCGAGTTCGGACTCGTCGAGGCCGAGCGGGATGCGTAGCGGGCGGTCGGCCGCGACCGCCGGGAGCGAAGTGGCGGCGAGCCGGGTGGGCAGCATGCGGACCGGCGGGGCCGGGGGCGCGTCCCAGTGCTCCGCGACGGCTTCGACGAGGTCGGCAAGGGCCTCGGGGAGGTCGTCCGCGCCCTCGCCGCCGTCGATGCGGGGCAGGGCGGCGAGGAAGTGCAGCTTGTCGGGGCTCAGGCCGCGGCCCGGCACGGCGGGGACGGTGCCCGCCTTGCGGATGTCGATGCCGGAGTCCATCGGGTCGCCCATGCGCAGTTCCAGGCGGTTGCCCACCTGGTCGCGCAGAGCGGCGGAGAGCTCCACCCAGCGGGCGGTGCTGATCATCAGGTGGATGCCGTAGTTGAGGCCGCGGGTGGCCAGGCCGTTGAAGGCGGCGACGTCGTCGAACATGTCGTTGCGGACCGTGGACCAGCCGTCGACGACGAGGAAGACGTCTCCGAACGGCTCGTCCGCGTAGTCCCCGGCCGCCCGCCGCTTGCGGTAGGTGGCCATGGAGTCGATGCCGTGCTCCTGGAAGAAGACCTCGCGCCGGTTGAGCAGGGAGGTGACCTCCGCCAGGGTGCGGGAGACCCGCTCGGTGTCGAGGCGGCCGGCGACACCGCCGACGTGCGGCAGCCCGGCCAGGGCCTGCAGGGCGCCACCGCCGAAGTCCAGGCAGTAGAACTGCACTTCGCGTGGGGTGTGGGTGAGGGCGAGCGCGGTGACGAGGGTGCGCAGGACGGTGCTCTTGCCGCTCTGCGGTCCGCCCGCGACGGCGAAGTGGCCGCCCGCGCCGGAGAGGTCGAGGGTGAGCAGGTCGCGTATCTGCTCGAAGGGCTTGTCCACGATGCCGACGGGCACCCGCAGCGTCCCCCGCTCGGGCGAGCCGGCGCAGGTGAGGCCGAGCTCCGGGTCGGGGACCACCGGGGGCAGCAGGGCGTCCAGGGCGGGCGGGGAGTCGAGTGGCGGGAGCCATACCTGGTGGGCGGGCGGGCCGCTGTCCGCCAGCCGCCCGATGGCCAGCGCGAGCAGGGACTCGCCGGTTCCGGGCCCGGTGGCGGCCGGTTCCGGGTCGGGCGCGGCGGGCAGGGTCCGGGGCACCACCCAGCCGGTGCCCCAGGGCACGACCTGGCGGGCGATCCGGGCCTGCTGGACGCTGCCCCGCTTGGGGGTGTACGCGCCTGAGACGTAGGCGGCGCGGAACCGGGTGAGGGATTCGACGCCGCTCTTGAGGTAGCCACTGCCGGGGGTGGGGGGCAGGTGGTAGGCGTCGGGGACGCCGAGGACGCCGCGGCTCTCGATGGCGGAGAAGGTGCGCAGGCCGATGCGGTAGGAGAGGTGGCTCTCCAGCTGGTGCATGCGCCCTTCCTCCAGCCGCTGGGAGGCGAGCAGGAGGTGGACGCCCAGGGAGCGGCCGAGCCGGCCGATCATCACGAAGAGGTCCATGAACTCGCGGTGCGCTGCCAGCAGTTCGGAGAACTCGTCGACGACGACGAAGAGCGAGGGCAGCGGCGCGAGAGCGGCCCCGGCCGCGCGGGCCTTCTCGTATTCCAGGACCGAGGAGTAGTTGCCGGCCCGGCGCAGCAGCTCCTGGCGGCGCATGAGTTCACCGTGCAGGGCGTCCTGCATGCGACCGACGAGGGGGGTCTCCTCGGCGAGGTTGGTGATGACCGCGGAGGTGTGCGGCAGTGCATCCATGCCGAGGAAGGTGGCGCCGCCCTTGAAGTCGACGAGGACGAGGTTGAGCGTCTCGGACGAATGTGTCAGCGCGAGGCCGAGCACCAGGGTGCGCAGCAGTTCGCTCTTGCCGGAGCCGGTGGCGCCGATGAGCATGCCGTGCGGGCCCATGCCGCCCTGCGCGGACTCCTTGATGTCGAGCTCGACGGGCCTGCCGTCCTCCCCGAGGGCGATCGGCACCCGCAGCCGCTCGCGGCTCGTCAGGGAGCGGCCGAACAGCTTGTGCGGGTCGTGGGCGCGCAGGTCGGGGATGCCGAGCAGATCGGTCAGTTCGGTGTCGGCGGCGAAGGGCTCGGCCGCGACGGCGCCGCCGCCCAGCCGGTACGGGGCGAGGCGTGCGGCCAGGGCACGGGCCGCGACGGGGCCGAGCGCGTCGGGTTCGCCGAGGAGCGTCGCCTGCTCCTTGCGGTCGCGGTCGGTGCGGACGAGGAAGAGGCCGTCGTCCTGGAGGCGCAGGCGCAGAGTGCCCCGGGCGGGCTTCCAGGTGAACGCGCCGGAGAGGTCGACGACGACGGCGTTGCGGTAGCCGGGGCCGCCCAGGCGGTGGCCGCCGGGGACGGCGCCGCCGTCCACGACGATCAGGGTGAACGGCTCCTCGCGGCCGGGCGGGGTCTCCGGGTCGAAGGGCGGGCGCTCGGTGAAGTCGGCGCCGAGCAGTTCTTCCAGCTCCACCAGGCCGGCGGCGACGGCGCGGGCGGCGCCCGCGCCGTCGCGCTGGTACGCGTGCTGGACGTGCGGAAGCCACTTCAGCCACTCCCAGTCGGCGCGCCGCTCGTCCGACACGCACAGCGCGACGGCCAGTTCCTCCGGTGCGTGGAAGGCGGCGAGCTGTGCGATCAGCGCCCTGGCCAGGGCACGGGCACGGTCCTCGTCGCCCTGCACCAGGACGCGTGACCAGGCGCGCAGGTAGAGGGCGATGGGCTGGTCCGGCACGGTGCCGTAGGCGCGGATGAAGCTGCGCAGGGCGTGCGCGGAGAGCGGTTCGAGGTCTTCGACGGGCTTGGTGGAGAGAGGGGCGAGACGGCTGCCGAGCTTCTGTTCGCCGACCGCGACGCGAACCTCGGCGAAGTCCTCGTCGGCGGGACGCCGTTCCCACTGCCGGCTCGTTCCGGTGAGGGCCCAGAGGGCCGCGGGGTCGGGGTGCCGCCAGGCGAGGGCCCGTTGCTGTTCGGCGACGGTACGGCGGATCCTGCGCCGGGTCTGGGCCAGGTAGCGCAGGTAGTCGCGGCGCTCGCCCTTGAGCTTGCGCTTGCGTTCACCGGCGCCGCGGACCAGCTGGCCGACGACCATCGCCACGGAGGACAACAGCATCAGGCCGATCGCGAAGTAGCTGAACGTGGTGACCTGCCCGGGGCGGATGAACATCATCAGCATGGCGAGGGAGGTGAGGCACATCGGCAGGTACATCCACAGCGCGGACGCGTTGGGTTCCGCCTCGGGGAGGGTGGGCGGCTCCTGCAGGCCGATCTCGCCGTCCGGCATGCCGGGACCCCGTCTGCGGGCCGGACGGCGGAAGAGGACTGTGCTCACGCGGGCTTCTCTCGTCGGACTGCTCGCGCCGGATACCGCCGGAAGGGCGGCACCGGCCGGACACAGGGGGGCAGGCCCGCACACGGAGAAGGCAAACGCGTGTGCGACCTGACGTCGGGTCAACGGTAGTGTGTCGTGATCCACTTCGGAATCCCGGCCTCGCGGAGAGGTGTGGCCACGCCGCCATGACAGACATATCCCCCACCGGCCTGTGCCGGCTCAGCGTCCGGGCACCGCGGCGCCTGATCGATCTCGCGGTCCCCGCCGACGTGCCCCTGGCCGATCTGCTGCCCATCCTCCTCGACCACGCGGGCGAGGACCTCGCCGAGCAGGGCATCGAGCACGGGGGCTGGGTCCTGCAACGGCTCGGCGGGGCGCCCCTCGACGAGGAGAGCACGCCCGAGGAGCTGTCGCTCCGCGACGGCGAGACCCTCCTGCTGCGCCCCCGCACCGAGGCGCTGCCCGCCATCCACTTCGACGACCTGGTCGACGGGGTCTCCACCACGATGCGCGAACGGCCGCACGGCTGGGCGGCCCGCACCAGCCGGTGGCTGCTGCGGGGCACCGCCGTGGTGCTGCTCGCCGCCGGACTGCTGGTGCCGGCGCTGCCGGGTGGCTCGCCCGGGCTACGGGCCGCTCTCGCGGCGGGCACCGGCCTGCTGGTGCTCTTCGGGGCGGCATCGGCGAGCCGGGCGGTCGGCGACTCGGCGGCGGGGGCGGCGCTCGGCGTCCTGGTCGCGCCCTGGCTGGCCCTGGCGGGCTGGCTGTTGCCCACGGGCGACCCGGGTCCCCAGCTGCTGGGCTCTCGGCTGCTCGCCGCGTCGGCCGCCGCCGCGGGCGGGGCCGTCCTGGCCGTCGCCGCGGTCGCCGCGTTCCTCCCCCTGCTGCTGTGCGCGGCGGTCATCGCGCTCGCGGGCGCCCTGTGGGGCGTACTGATGCTGACTCTGGACGTGCCCGCCTCGCACGCAGCGAGCATCGTGGCCGTGGCCGCCGTCGTCTTCGGCGGGCTGATCCCCGGCGTCTCCTTCCGGCTGTCGGGCCTGCGGCTGCCCGCCCTGCCCGCCAACGCCGAACAGTTGCAGGAGGGCATCGAGCCCCACCCGCACCGGACGGTGGTGACCCGTACCGCGCTCGCCGACGAGTGGATGACCGCCCTGTACACGGCCGCCGGCCTGGTCTGCGCCGGTGTGCTCGCCGCGCTCGTGCTGGACCGGCCGACCACCGCGTCCCAGGTCACCGCGGCCGCCCTCTCGGTGCTCCTGCTGCTCCACGCGCGCGGCATCGGCAACGTGTGGCAGCGGCCCGCCGTGATGCTGCCCGGGCTGTGGGGTCTCGTGCTGCTGGCGGTGCACGCCGCCGAGGTGCTGGCTCCGGACCGGCGGCCCCTGCTCCTCGCCGCGCTGCTGGCGCTCGCGGCGACGGCGGCCATCGCGTCCTGGACGGTCCCCGGCCGCCGGATGCTGCCGCACTGGGGCAGGGCCGCCGACCTCGTGCACTCGCTCGCGGCGGTGGCGCTGATCCCGCTCGCCCTGTGGGTGCTCGGCGTGTACGCGGCCCTGCGCACCGCGACCGGCTGAGGGGGCGGCGGGAATGCAGTCACGCAAGGACCAGGTCCAGGCGCACATGTTCGTCATGGGGCGGCTCACCAGCGGCATGCTGCGCGGCGACCCGGACTCCCCGGAGTCCCCCGTCGGCCGCACCAACCGGGGCATGGCCTGGGGCCTCGGCCTCGGTGTCGTCCTGGCGGTCGGGTTCCTGCTGTTCGGGCTGATCTCCCCGGCGGGCTCGAAGTCCTGGCGGCAGGAGTCCGCGCTCATCGTGCAGAAGGACACCGGCACCCGTTACCTGTACCTCGAGGGGAAGCTGCGTCCGGTACGCAACTACGCCTCGGCGAGACTGATGTCCGCGGACACCCTCACCACCGTCCAGGTGTCCGCCGCCTCGTTGCGCGGGGAGCCGCACGGCACCCCGGTCGGCATACCCGGCGCCCCGGACTCCCTGCCCGCCGTCGGCGATCTGGAGACCGGCGCCTGGCAGGTCTGCGCCGACGAGCCGGAGCACACGGGCCCCGACGGCACCGGGCGCGCCGCCGTGACCTCGCTGCGGGTGGGCTTCCCCGTCGGCGGTACGTCTCCGGGGATCGGCCGCGCGGTGCTCGCGGAGGCCCCGGACGGGCAGTGGTACGTGCTGTGGGGCGACCACCGGCTGCGGCTGGGCGGGCACGGGGCCGCCGAGGCCCTGGGCTACGCGGGCGCGACCCCGGTGCGGGTGTCGGCCGCGTTCCTGGACAGCGTCCCGGCGGGCGCCGACCTGGTGGCGCCCGAGGTGGACGGGCGCGGCGCGGCAGGCCCCCGCATCGGCGGCCGCCCCGGCCGGGTCGGGCAGGTGTACCGGCTGTCCTCGCCCGGCGCCGCCACCCGCTACTACCTCCTGGAGAAGGCCGGGCTGCGGGCGCTGAGCGACCCGGGCGCGGCCCTGGTGCTGGGCGACGACCGTACGGCGAAGCTGGCGTACGGGGGTGAGGTGCCGGCCGCGATCGCGCTGACGGCCGACCAGCTCGCCCAGCACCGCGCCCCGGGTGCGGCGGCCGCCCAGGACCCCGCACAGTGGCCCGACCGGACACCGGCGCTGCGGGAGCCGGGCCCCGGCGCCTCGGTGTGCGCGCAAATCCGGCCGGACGGGACGTCACCCACGGTGCGGCTCGCGCTGCTTCCCAAGGCCCCGAAGGCGGACGCCCCGGCGGCAGGTCCGGACATCGCGAGGGCGTGCCTCGCGGTGGACGGGGTGGCGGTGCGGCCCGGGGGCGGCGCGCTCGTCCAGGTGCTGGGCGCCGGGGGTTCCGCGATCGGGTCGACGGCGTACCTGGTCACGGACACCGGGGTGAAGTACCGGCTGCCGGACGCGGAGGCGGTCGAGCGGCTGGGGCTCAAGGGCGGTCACGCGCAGGCCGTTCCGTCGCGGCTGCTGGACATGCTGCCCACCGGCCCGGTGCTGGACGTGGCGGCGGCGACCGGTGAGGCCCCCGCGAGGGCCGGCGGTACCTGCGGTGGAGCACCAAAGATCAAATAGGGCTCAGATTTGACGCCGAGTCATTGTTCCCGACACATCAGTGTCCCTAGCATCGACACACCTCACGTCACAGCGGTCCCTCCTCGCTCTTCAGGAAGGCAGTACCAGCCATGGCCACTCCCCCTGCCCCGGGCAGCATCCAGACGTCGGCGCAGTCCGAGAACGAGAAGGGCTACACCGCGCTCAGCATGGTGAAGTCGGGCATCCAGCAGTCCCAGCAGGAGGTCCGCACCACCATGGGGACGCTGATGGCCGCCTACGGCGGACAGGACGGCGGCGCGTTCCAGCGCCTCCTGACGGACTGGAACGCCCAGGTGGACATCATCACGAAGAACGTCGGCGAGATGATGCAGAAGCTCCAGGAGACCGGCGTCCAGCAGCGCAACCTCCAGCAGCACACCACGGACACCATCCTCACCAGCGGCAGGTCGCAGAACGTCTTCGACCAGCTGGCCTGATCAGCGCTCCGCACTCCCGGCCCGTCCTTCTCCCCGCCCCGTAAGGAGTCCGCCATGACCACCCCCGCCGGCTACGACCACTCCAACAAGACCGACGGCATCATCCACGTCGAGTACAAGCACGTGGACCAGGCCGCGGAGGACATGCGGCTGCAGACGCAGCGCATCAAGGACCTCGTCACCGCCCTCAATGAGGAGCTCCAGAGCCTGCACGGCGCCTGGCAGGGGGCCGACGCGGCGACGTACGCGACGCTCCAGACCAGCTGGAACACCGCGACCGAGCAGCTCGGCCAGGTCCTGTCCCGGCACAGCTCGACGCTGAACGAGATCTCCGACCTGTACCGCAGGCACGAGAACCGCAGCGCGTCGGAGTGGGGCAGCATCCGCGTCGGGCGCTGACCCGGTGACCGTCCTCGTCCGCCCACCCGAGGGAGAGCAGTGATGGCGACCTCGCCGACCGACCTGTCGCACCTGGACACGGAGACCCTGCGCAGATTCACCGACACCGACGTGGCGGAGTTCGTGAAGCTGCTCACGGACCTCGTCACGGACACCCCCGGGCACGAGGTGTCCGGGATGGCGGCGCTCGCGGCCCAGTTCTCCTCGCCCCAGACCGGTTACGTCAGGACCGCGCTGAAGGTGGGGAAGCTGGGGGCCTCCGGCGACGAGAGCGCCGGACCGCTGTCGATGGCCCCGCTCCTGTCCTACCTGGCCTCGGCGGCCACCTCGCTGGCCGGGATCGAGGAGGACCAGCTGAAGCTGTTCAACGACATCAAGCGTGAACTGGGCGCGGTGGTCACCGACATGGAGAAGACCCAGAAGGACAGCCTGGACGAGATCGAGAGCCGGAAGTTCCTCAACGATCTCCACCACGTCAACGCCGACCTGGCACCCACCGACCCCGCCTGACCGCCCGACCGAGGGAGAGATGATCCGCTCATGGCCGCCGACTCAAGCTGGGAGTCCGTCGTCAAGCAGCTCACCGGCTTCGACGGGGGGACCCGGGTCAACGTGGCGGCCGTGGGCGGTGCGGACGCCGCGGCTGGCGACGGCAGCGAGTGGATGCAACCCGGCATCTCGCACGGCGAAGTGGCCCGCGAGACCACCCCGGATCTGGAGTCGCCGGGCGCGAAGCTCGGCCGGACGCTGAAGTTCTACGGTCCGCCGGAGAGCTCGTCGGGCAACGTCCAGGTGTACACCGTTCAGCTGGTCCTTCCCTGGGAGTCGTCCAACGGCGCCGACTGGTCCGACACGGGCAACGCGGGAGCGTACGACTGGGGTTACGGCCAGGCGCTGCGGATGCTGGTGGACGAGCACCGCACCACGGGGTTCGGGGCGGAGTACCCGCACACCAAGGCGGTCGCGGACGAGGACTCGGTGGACCTGCGGACCTTTCCCGCGACGGCGAGGGCGTTCGACCGGGTCACAGCGTACTTCCGCGGCCGGTCGCCGGTGCTGGACCAGTGGGTCAAGGACCTCGACGGCGAGGACGCGGCCTACCGGGGCAGCGGCGCCGACGTCTTCCGGGACCTCATCGACGCACTCGGCACGGGGTACAAGGACCTGCTGAGCGACCTCTCCTCGACCGGGGGCGGCTCCGTCTCGGTCAGCGATCCCTCGTACCGGCCGGACTCCGTCGTGAGCGACCGGATCCTGGACGCCGAGCTGGCGATCTTCAACGCCGCGTCCACGCTGTGGCAGGCGTGGGACTCCTGGGTGGCGACCGGGATGTGGCTGGGGACCGCCCACCTCGACAAGCTCCTCGACGAGGTGGCGCTCTGGCTGAACGAGAACAACATCCGCCGCATGCAGCAGAACGAAGGGGGCGCCTCGCGGGCGGGCGCCGGCTTCCTCACCACGCACCCGGTCTACGGCGACCTGACGAAGGAGGAGAGCTGGAAGGCACTGTCCAGGGCGGCGTGCACCGCCTGGACGGCCACCCTGTCCGCGCTGGACACCGCGGCGCAGCGGGCCATGCTGGACCTCAACCAGGCCATGATGGTGCCGGGCACGGCCACCGGCTTCACGTTCACCCCGGGCTCGGCCTCCCTCAGCGAGGCCAACGCGTCGGACGAGGCCGCCAAGGCCAAGGAGGAGGCCCAGAAGCAGATGGACGACCTGGCCAAGGGCGTTCCCGGGACGGGTGACCCCGGCACGGGCGCCCCCGGGCTGGGCGACGACGGCGGCGCCGGGACGGAGAACCCGTTCGCGACCGGCGACGAGGAGTCCGTCACCGGGCCCGGCGGCGACGGGACCACCCCGAGCGCGGTGCCCCCGCTCGGCCTGAACGGCACGGGAGACGGCAGCTCGTTCGGGCTCGACGGCACCACCACCGCGAACCCGGACGGCTCCGTCACCACCACGAACCCCGACGGGTCCCTCACCACCACGAACCCCGACGGCTCGCGCACCACCACCTACCCGGACGGCCACCAGGAGACCACTCCCGCGGGCGTCCTGCCGCCCGTCCTCGGCCTGAACGGCACGAGCACACCCGGTCTCGGGGGCGCGACGGCCAGGACCGTGAAGGGCCCGGACGGCAGCACGACCACGTACAACCCGGACGGCTCCCGGACCATCGCGCACAAGGACGGCACGACCACCACCGTCCGCGCGGACGGCTCGACGGTCACGGACAACCCCGACGGCTCCAGGACCGTGCTGAACAAGGACGGCAGCGAGACCGTCACCTACCGGGACGGTACGAAGACGACGATCGCGGCGGACGGCTCCACGTCCACCCGCTACCCGGACGGGACCTCGGCGAAGCTGTCCGCCGACGGCACCCTCACCGCCACCGACGCCCAGGGCCACAGCACGGTCACCCACCCCCGGCCGGGCGCCGCCACGCACAACCCGGACGGCTCCACCACCACGTACGGCGAGGACGGCACCACGACGACCACGCACGCCGACGGCACGAAGACCACGGTCGCGGCCAACGGCACCGTCACCACGGTCGACCCGGACGGCACGAAGACCGTCTCCCACCTGGGCAAGGGCACGTCCACCGTCCAGTACGCGGACGGCTCGGTCGCCCAGGTCGGCGCGGACGGCACCGTCTCGACGACGTACAAGGACGGCAGCACCACCAAGCTGGGCCCCGACGGCACCTACACCACCAGCGACGCGTACGGGCAGACGACCGGCACCGAGTCGGCGCCCGGCGCGAACGGTTCCGGGTGGGCGGATGACGACTACTACGACTACCCGGACAGCTCGGCCTCCGCCTCACTCCTGGACGGCGGTTACGGCTCGGCGGCGGACGGCGACGGTACGGCGGGCGGGCAGCTCCCTCCGCTGGGGCTGAACCCGCTGGGCGGGCAGGGGCTCACCCCGGGCGCCACGGGCGCGGGGGCGCTGGGTGAGCGCTCCCGGTCGCTGGCCGTGGGCGAGGCAGCATCGGCGCGTGGCACCCGGGCGGCCCAGCTGGCGGCGGAGGAGGCGGCCGCGATGCGCCGCCCCGCCACCAGCAGCTCCGGCACACCGATGATGCCCCCGATGGGCGGCATGGGCGGCGGTGCGGGCGCCGGCACGCAGAGCGCCGAGCGGGAGCGCTCGACGTGGGTGAGCGAGGACGAGGAGACCTGGGGCACCGACGAGGGCGGCGTGTCGGCGGTGATCGGACGATGACGGCGGACGCACGCCTGAGGAGAACGGCGGTAACACCATGAGCAACCCCATCGAGGAGCGGCTGGCGGAGGCGCTGGCGGAGTTCGAGGAGACCCGCGCCCAGCTGCGGGAGGCGGGCGCGGCGGCTGCGCGGATATCGGCCACGGTGATGTCGAAGGACCGTGCGGTGGAGGCCACCGTCGGCGCCCAGGGCCAGCTGACGAACCTCCGTTTCCCCAGCACCCGGTACCGGACGATGCCTCCGGCCCAGCTGGCGAGCGTCCTGATGGCCACCATCGCCGCCGCCCGTACCCAGGCGGCGGAGCAGCTGGCCGACGTCTACCGCCCGTTCGGCCCGCTGCCGGGGATGGCGCCGACGGACGAGGGCGGCTTCCAGGAGGTGGACTGGGACGAGCTGTTCGCACCTATGCGCGAGGCGGGGCTGCCCACGCCGCCAGTGAAGGCGCCGCCCACCGCGTCCTCGGGCGCGCTGCTGGACGAGCTGGTCGAGGAGGAGGACGGGCCCGCCGACGGCGGACCGCGCGAAGGGACGGCCGGGCGGTGACCTCTCTCGACGTCGACACCGAGAAGCTGGGCAAGAGCGGCGAGGACATGGGTGACGTCGCGGAGAAGATCAAGCTGCTCCGCGACGACTACCTCGACAAGATCACCTCGTATCACGGCTGTTGGGGAGAGGGGGAGTTCGGCGAGAAGTTCGGCGAGAAGTACCTCCAGGGCGTCGACGCGGCCCGGACGGGGGTCCGGGAGCTGGCCGACGCGCTCTTCGGCAGTTCGCAGAGCCTGAAGGACGCGGCCAAGGACTTCGATAGTCAGCAGCAGCACATCGCCGAGGCGCTGAACGTGCACGGCGGAAGGCGCTGACCGGTGTCCCTGGAGTTCCCGCCCGACTGCCTGTGGCTGTTCGCCATCCTCACCGGCGAGAAGCCGCCGAACGGTGACGAGGACAGGATGTTCGAGCTGGCCGAGGTCCACAAGGACCTGCACGGCAAGCTGTCGAACGACTTCAAGCAGCAGATCGCCGAGGCGCTCGGCTTCACCAGGCAGAGCTTCGACGGGGACGCCGCCGCCATGTACCAGGCGGCCATGAAGAGCTTCATCGGCGAGGAGGGGCTCGGTTACTTCGACGCGGTCGCGGACCAGGCGAAGCTGCTGGGCGACTTCACCCGCGAGGGCGCGACACAGCTCCAGTACACCAAGTACATGATCATCGCCCAGCTGGTGGAACTCCTGCTGGAGGCGGTCGTCGCGATGGCTCTGGCGTTCTTCTTCGGGGCGTCGATCCAGGCGTATCTGGCGAAGGTGGCCATCGTCCGCTTCCTCATCCGCTCGTGGCTCGGGCGGCTCCTGATGACGGTCCTCATGCACGAGGTGATCAACGTGGGGATGGGGGTCGCCATGGACCTCCTCGTCCAGTGGACGCAGTTCAACCAGGGCACCCGGGACACGTACGACGGCACGCTCACGAAGGGCGCCGCCCTCTCGGGGATGATCCAGGGGCTGATGGCGGGCCCCTTCCAGTTCCTGGGCAAGACGTTCGGCAAGGGCCTCGCGAGGATCTTCGGCAAGGACGGCGGCCGGGCCCTCGGCAAGGAGATCGACACGGCGTTTCCGCCACCGCCGGTGCACGGGCCGAGGACGACGAGCGGGGTGGGCCCCAAGGCGCCGAAGTCCTTCGGGGACGACATCGCCAAGAACTTCGCCGACCATCTGCCGAGGACGGCGGGGCCCGGCGCCAAGGCGGCCGGGGACGCGTTCGTGAACGCCGTCGGCGATACGTTCAGGAAACACCTCGGCGGCAACGAGGCGCGGGACGCCGGCCGGGCCTGGGCGCAGGCGCTGCTCACACACACCGGGAAGCCGGATCTCCCGCAGTCCCTCGGCAGGGCCCTCGCACCGCTGGGCAAGGGGGTGGCGGACGGTCCGCTGGGGAAGGTGCTGAGCCAGGGAGCGGCCGACGTCCTCGCCCGGAACGTCCTGCAATCGGTGGCCGGAGCCGGGGGGCAGGCGCTGGGCAAGGGGGTGTTCGAGGGCGCGCACGCCGCCGTCTCCGAGGGCACGTACAACGTCGTCTTCAGCGACGAACACACCTTCAAGACGTCCGGGCTCACCTTCGGCTCCGGCATCGCGGAGGGGCGGATCGGGCACCTGCTGGAGACCCGGGGCGAGCACCTCGGCGCGGACCTGCGCAACACGGTGCTGGAGGCGGGGCTGAAGCTGCCGGGCCACGGTGCGCAGGGGGTGACCGGTCAGGACGCAGGCGGTGGTGCGGGGAGCGGCGTGGCGGTCGGGCAGGCGACACCGGCCCCGACGCCCACACCCACGTCCACGTCCACGTCCACGTCCACGTCCACGTCCACGTCCACGTCCACGTCCACGTCCACGAGCACGTCTATACCCACACCCACACCCACACCAGCACCGACCCCGGCGCCGGCGCCGACGACCTCCACTCCCACGAACACCCCCGCATCCCCTACGAAGCCGGCGGGCAACCCTCCCGCCGCGAACCCCTCAACTGGCGGGCGGCCACAGGAGAGTCAGGGTGCGGTCGCCACTACCAGCACACCGTCGAAGCATGCTCAGCCGACGGGAAACGGGACGGGGAACGAGAACGGGGACCAGCAGTCCAAACCCCCGGTCGTCTCACAGGAGAACGACCACCAGTCCTTCGCCGGGAAACACCTCCCCCGGTCCGACGACACGGAGGAGGAGTCCACCGAGCCGAACGATTCCGCCTGGGACAACAGCAAGGCCCCGGAGGAATCGACGTCCACCGCCGCGTCGTCGTACACCGCCATCACGATCCCCCATCAGGTCGAGAGCGCACCCAACAACGCACTCAACCCCACGCTCGACTCCAATCTGCCCTCACCGCCTCCGCAGGTCGAGCTGTCCGACGAGGTGGCGCACTTCGGCACCCAGCAGAGCGAGGGCACCAGCGGAGTCCACCTCGACCCGATCACGGATCAGGTGGCAGCCAACCTCCAGCAGGAGACCCTGCAGCGGCTGACGGGGATCACCGGCCCGCTCACCGAGAAGCAGCGCGCCGACGCGGCCGGCCAACTGGCGGCCCTGCTCTCGCCGCAGGCGCTCCAGGACAACCGGGTGATGCTGTTCAGCCAGGACGGTCATCCGGTCACCGTGACGGTCGGCGGCCGCCCCCACTCGCTCGACGTACAGCTCCAGCTGACCCGGCCCAGGCCCTCAGCGGTCTACGGAGCCGGCAAGCGGCAGCCGCCGCACAACAACGAGCAGCGCCAGGCGGCCGTGTTCGACACCACGTCGTCGTCGTCGGCCACCGCCGTGCGTACCGTGTCCGTGGCGTTCTCGTATTTCCTCGACAAGGTCACGGCCTACTTCACCGGCGGGTCCGTCGCGCTCAGTTTCAACACCACCTACCAGCAGACGAGCCTGACGTCGACGGTGAGCAGCGCTGTCAATTCCACCAGCCTGCTGCGCAGTTCGGAGGCGTCCAGCCCGTACGACTACACGGTGCTGGGCCGTGCGCGGGCGTCCTCGTCCACACCGTTCGAGCCGATCGACCCGGTCCGCACGGTCCCGCCCGAGCTGGGCACGGTGACGGCGTGGTTCCCCGAGCACCTGGCGACGCCCGGCTACGGGACCGAGGGCGGCAAGGTCTTCGAGACGCCCGAGGCCCTGGCGGCGCATCTGGCCACCTCCCCGTTGTGGGTCATGGACTCCATGTCCGATCCGGGAAGCCTGCTGCGCGAGGTGCGCCGGCAGTACGGAACCGAGCTCGGCCGGCTCGACTCCGCGTCGCTGCTGGCGGTGGAGAAGTACTTCGGTGCGGAGCATCTGCTCGGGGCGCTGCCTCTCCAGCACGAGACCGGCGTACCCGGCGGCTCCGTCGGGACCCTCTCACCGGTCCTGCTCGACAGGAGCGGCAACGCCCTCGGTCTGTTCAAGGTCACGGCCGACATCACGGGCCGGGAGGGCCGGGAGACCAAGGTCGGACCGCAGTACAGTCTGGAACGCTTCCTGGAACGCCAGTTGAAGACCGACTCCCTGGCGAAGGTGTCGCAGTCGCTCGGCGGCGAGATCACGGGCGGACCGAACGTGAGCAGCAGGCCCGCCGAGGCGGACAAGAGCTTCCGGGACTTCATTTTCGGCCTCTCGGGAATCATCAAGGCGGGCGGCAGCAAGCAGGGGGACCGGTCGTTCGGCTCCGGGGCCACACACAGCCTGACGCACAACATCCGCACCAACGGCGGGCATGTCCTGGCCCCCGCGAACGTGTCGTACAAAGTGGAGTTCATCCCGGCGGACGGCACGCGCAGTACGCCGCACCGGATGCCCGCCACGCCGGTCCGGATCAGGGCCCTGACCCCCGAGACCGCGAGCGGCACCGCGCCCGCGGCCGGTGCCGAGAAGCAGGCACCTCCCGAGGTGGCGCGGCTGGACGCGATCGGCCTGACCACGACTCCGCTCGCGGTGCACGGGGAGGGCGTCGGCGCGGTGTTCACGCAGGCCCGCGACTGGCTCCGCGACAACGGCTATCTGCCGCTCCCGGGCAAGCAGAACCGCCTCACCGACAAGTCCCTGGTCAAGGCCCGGCTGGAGAATCTGCGCAGACTGTCCATGCTGGAGTCCCAGTACGGCATGCTCGGCATGATGGACGAGCTGGTCGACGGCGGCACGGCACAGCACTTCACCAAGCCCCGGTTCGGCGGCGGCGTGGAACGGGTCCGTCTGACCTTCACCTTCGACCGCGACACGCGCGACGGGAAGTCGCCCGTCCACCTCACGTCACTGAGTGACATCCACCTGCCCAGCATCAGCACCATGTCCGTGCCCGGCACCGGTCAGAAGTCGTCCGGCACCACCTTCACCGGCGGGGGCGGCGTGCAGGTGGGCAACGCGCCGCTCGGAAACGTCAGCGCCGCGGGCAGCGGAGAGTACAAGTACACCTCGCAGACGACGGAGACGTCGACGGCTGCCGCCGCCGTCTCCCAGTCACAGATGATCCTGACGAGCAATCAGAAGACGGAGGTGTTCCGCGTCCCGGCCGTGTTCGCGGTCGACGTCATCACGGAATCCGGGCCGCTTCCCACCGGCCCGTTCACCTCGGCCGGCCGGAACGCGTACATCGACCTCGCCGTACCGGAGGACCGCACGGCGAAGGTCTCCGCGGCGTACGGGGAGGCGCGGCTCCAGCCCCCGGGCACCAAGCCTCCCGCGCAGGAGAAGACCTTCCTGCTGCCGGACAGCTCCCTCGTCGACGTCGTACGGGGCAGCAAGCAACTGCACGAAGGGGTGAACGCGATCCTGGCGGAGGTCGCGGAGCTGGACAGGGCCGAGGAGTCCGCATACGTACAGGACTCCGCACAGACGCCCGGCGAAGGCATGCCGGGCACATACCCGGCAGCCATCGACCCGGAGGACCGGGCCGAACTGGGGCATGGGGGCCTGCCCCCGACGACTCCACCGCCCGCGTCCTCCCCGTCGTGGTACTCCGCCGCCACCGGTGCCGCGAAGTCGGCCTTCGACGCCCTCCTGTACCTGGGCACCGTCGTCCAGCAGTCCGTCTCCGGCGGCGACCGCTCCGACCGTACGACCCTGCTGTACGAGGCGCTGCACGCGCAGCTGGCCCCCGCCGCCCTGCTGTCGCGGGCCCACCACATGGTCAAGGGGGTGTTCGTCATCGACGACCTGTTCGTGCCGGGCGTGACGGCGGGCACCGACCTGGTCGTCGAGGTGCGGGCGTTCCTCACGAATCCACAGGACCTCGGCACGGTCAAGCAGTACGGCGAGACGGACATCGGTGTCACGGACAACGCGTCGCACCAGGTGGCGCGGACGACGACGCACGAACTCCACCTGGGCCTCAACGGCAAGACCGGCCGGAGCCGGCAGGAGACGGAGCAGAACGCGACACCGCCGACGACCACGGTGAACATACCGGCGAAGGTGTACAACCGCGGGCGCGGAACCGGTACGTCGGTCACGACTTCGGCCTCGACCAACATCACCCGAGTGCCCTCCGAGAGCGGCGAACAGCACCGGATCAGCGCGGACATCACGTACGAGATCACCGTGCGCCGCGGTAGCCGGCGGTTTTCCCACCTGAGCACCACGGCGGACGCCCTCACCCGCACCGTGCACGTGCCCGGCGGCATCACCTTCCTCGCCACCGACGCCCAGCTCCGCCGCAGCGGGACGATGCTGGAGTCCTTCGCGAGCACGGCGGAGGGCACGACGGACTCCGCGTCCGCCCGGCTGCCCCGGCACTTCGTCAAGCACGGCGCGCTCGGCCTCGCGGCGGTGCTGGAGGCGACGCCCCTGGAGAAGGAACTCACGGCCCCCGGCACCGACACGGTTCCGGTCCGGCAGACTCCGCACGAGTCCACGCCCCCCACGAACGTGGACGCCCGGCAGCCCGATCTCCTGCGGCAGCAGCTCACCGATCTCGTCGAGCTGCACGCCCCGGGCAGTCTCACTCCCGGCCACCGCAACTACGTGCCCGGCCTGGCCCAGCGCATCGCCGACGACACCTCTCCCGCCGCCCTCGCCTCGCTGCCCGGCCGGGGCGCGGACGGGCAGCTCAGCTTCACCTTCCCGTACACGAAGGGCCTCTCGACGCGCACCGTCACAGTCCGGGTGTACGGCAAACCAGCCTGGAACGAGGAGCAGTTGATGCTCGTGCGCGGCCGCCGGGCGAACCCCGGCGCCGGCGTGGAGAACTACTCGGCGCACGCGCCCGCGAACGTCACGAAGGGCAGCAGCCGGCTCGCCCGCCGGGGATTCAACGTCCCGTTCAACATCAAGCGTGTGCTGCCCACGCCCTGGGGCATGACGTTCAGCCCGTCGTTCAGCGGCTCCACCCAACGCACCAGCGCCGTGAACACGTCGGTCAACGCCGAGGACCGGGTGTGGCAGCGCGTGGAGGGCGGCAACGAGTTCACCCTCGGGTACGTGTTCGGCGCCGATCTCCACTTCGAGGGCAAGGATCCCCTGGACCGCCCGTCGACGGAGGTTCCCGGCCGTGTCGTCCTGCGGTTCTCCGGCAACCACGACGAGCAACCGGAACCGCAGTCCCCGCCCGCAGGCGTGTCCTACGGCATCACCACCCAGGACCCCCTCCTGTCCGGACCGTTCGCGACGGCGACGCCCCTGCGGCCGACCGGCACGGAAATCGCGTACGCGCTCGACAACCAGCGCGATCTCCTGAGCGCCGTCCAGCAACTGGCACCCGACCTCGCCGGCGGCGACCTGCGCTCCGGAGCCTCGGCCGAGAGCGCCGCGGTTCGGCTGACCGAGCTGATCCACGGCGGGCAGATCACCCTGGACCCCGTGCGCATCGCGGCCGGGGCGGGGGGTGCCGTCACCGGCACGGGGAAGCACCCCCGCGTCACCCTCGCCACCCACCTCTTCCACCCCCGGCTCATCGACTCCACCAAGGGCGTGACCGTCGACCGGTTGCGGATCACGGGTTTCAACACGTCGACCACGTCATCGACCGCCCGGAACGGCGGCTTCGGCATGGGGGTCGCCGTCAACTACGGCACCATCGTCTTCGGCAGCTCGGCTCCCGTCATCCAGTCCCAGTCCACCCCTGGCGGGCAGGGCGGCGGCGCTTCCGCGGTCTCCCGGCACTGGGAGAAGTCCGGAACACCCGGCCCGGCCGACGCCCAGAAGGGCCTGCACACTCACCTGATCGAAGTCGACACCGTGACCGCCGTGACGGGCCCGGACGGAAAGGTGCGGTATGTGACCGGGACCGCCGTCCTGCGGGTGCCCGAGCGCGATCTCCTCGGGCTCGGGGTGCTCCCCGAGGGGAACCGGGGCGAGGGCGTCTTCGACCTGTCCGCCAACGACATCCGCGCCCTCACGCCCGCCGAGATCGCCTCCAGGATCGTCGCCGCCGCGAGCACGCTGCCCTCCGACGCGTTCCCCCAGCTGTGGCTGGACCTGGGCACCGACCCCGCACCGGAGGCACGCGCCGAGGCCCTGCGCCGGGGGCAGGCCATCGCGCGGGAGAGCGGGCGCACAGTGGAGCTGGCCCTGCGCGACCAGGACGGCACCCGCATCTGGACCCTGCGCCCGCAGGACGCCCCGTTCCAGGAGGACGGCGCACACACACCGCTGCCCCCCGTCGCCGACCCGACCGCCCAGTCACTGGCGTCCCTCACCCCTCAGTGGCCCACCCCGAAGACCCCGGCGGCCGGTACGACGCCACTGGAGAACGGGACCGGCTCCGGGAACGGAACCGGCCGGACCCGCGAACGGGGAAGGCGGACGACGAATCCCGTACCGCCGCACGAGGTGGCGCGGTTCCGGGAAACGGACACCGCCGCCGTCCACACCGAACGCTTCGACCCGAAGCAGCACCAGGGGCGTCGGCAGTCGGGCCGCCTCAAGGGTTCCATGACGCTCATCCGCAACCACGTGCGCAGGATGCGGATGCCGGACGGCCGGACGGTGCGGCAGTTCTTCGTCGCGCTTCCCATGCGGCTCACCGACGGGCTGAGCCCGCAGGACCTGGCCGACTTCCAGGCCCGCGTGCAGACGGCCCTGGACACCATCGTCAACTCCGGTTACGTACTCCCGGAGTCGGGCGACCAACTGCACGTGACGGCCGAGTTCCTGGAGGACGCCACGCACAGCGAGGCGGTGGAACTGTCCCGGGCGGACGGCGCTCCGGACCGCGCCGACCAGCGCACCTGGGACGTGGGGCACAGCGACGCGGAGCTCGTCCACGAGATCCTGCACTACCTCGGTCTCGCCGACGAGTACTCCGACGCCGGTGAGCGGGCCGAGGACCGCCACCTCTTCCGGCGCTACGACTCCGCGAGCGCGGTGCGCGACCAGGGCCTCATGGTGAACACCCGTCAGGAGAACGTGCGTAACCTGCCGCAGGACTACCTCGCCACCATCGAGAGCGTCAGTGAGAACGCCGTCATCCGGACGTACGACGTGCGGGAAGGCGAAACGCCACCCTCGGGGCTCGCCGACCTCGTCCTGGACATCCTCTCCGGCGGGGCCGGTACCGGCGGTTCCGCGTGAACCGGCGAAGGCTAGGGTCAACGACGCATCACGCGGGATCAGTGAGGGAGAGTCAGTGCGGCACAGCGGCTTGACCCGTCGGGACGGCACCCGATGAGCGGCCTGGCTTCCCGGCTGCCGAGATGGCGCAGGCGGCCCACGGTGGAGGAACCCGCTTCCGGTTCCGGTCTTCCGGCTCCTGACGGCCCGCGCACAGTGGTCGAGGAGCTCGGCCCGGACACCGGTGCGGGCGGCGCGGGCGGATTCCTGCTGCGCTCGTCCGCCGACCGCCGTACGTCCGTACGCGACCTGGCCCGCCGCCTGCCCCTCGACGGGGACCGGCCGGTGATCGTCGTGGACGTCGCGGGAGACGCGGCGCACAACCTCGGGGAGGCGCTGGGCGGCCTGCTCGCCCGGCTCCGCGCCGAACACCGCCCCGCCACGCGCCTCGTGATGTCCGGTGCCGCCGCGCCCAAGCCCGACGGACTGGCGCCCCTGGCCCAACGGCTGGCCGACGCGTGGGACCTGGAGATCGAGGCGCCCGACGCGGCGGCCGTCCTGGTGCCCGGCGGCGGGTTGTACGTCTGTGCGCCGACGACCCCTGCCGGCGGCTGGTGGCGGTTCGCCCCGGGCACGGAGCCCGTGGCGCTGGGCGCCCGCGTCCCGGCGCCCCACTGGCAGCGCGCCCTGGCCCGGGTCCCGCTCGGCGACCTGGGGGCCTGCGCGGTGCACCAGATACCGGCGGGCCTGCTGCTGACCCGTGCCGGGGCCGCCGTGCCGGGCCCCGGCCACGCGGCGTTCGCCCTCGCCGTCCACCCGGAACGGCTGACCGTGCTGGTGGCCGGAGCCGGCGCCCGGCCCGACATCGCGGAGGACCTGGCCACCCTGCTCGCCCGGCTGCCCGCCCGACTGCGGGACCGGGTGCGGCTCGCACCGGCCGGCGGAGAGGACCTGCTGCCCGTCGCCCAGCGAACGGCGGACCTGCTCGGCACGGAGGTGGAGGTCTGCACGGGCGTGCCCCTCCCCGCACCGGCCGCCTCGTCCGGCGCCCACGAGGAGCAGATCCGGCTGAACGCGGCGGACGGCACGTCCGCCTGGCCCGCACTGCTCACGTCGGTGCGGTGCGTCCCGGCCGAGCCGGACGCCCCCGGCCGGGCACCGCGCCCCGTGCACTGGCTGTTGCCCGACACCGTGGGCGAGCCCGATGCGCGTCCCGCCGTCCGACGCCTGGGAGAGGGGCGGTACGTGGTCGCGGTCCGGGCGGGCCTGTGGGTGGGGAGCACCCCGACTGCCCCGGCAGCGGTCCTGGAGCGGGCGGCCGAGGCACGGGCGGCGCGGATCGACGTGGGCGACGCCGGCACGGACGACGGAGAGCGGAACGCGCTCCTCGACGCGCTCTCGGCCCTGCTGCCCGGACTGGACGAGCAGGTACGCGAACACGCCGAGGTGTCCGCGCCGGCCGGTGCGGACCGGGACACGGTGAACGCGCTGCGCCGCTTCGCGATCCGCCACGGACTGGCGTTCGCCGGGGCGCCGGCGGAGGCCGCGCCGCTGCCCCGGTCCGAGGCGCCGGAGCCGGACGCCTCGGCGCAGGAGCCCGCGACCGGCCCGGCCCCCGAGGTCGGCCCGGCCCCCGAAACCGCCACAACCTCCGAGGCCACGCCCGTCCCGTCACCCGCCCCGGCCACCGAGCCCCGGCCCACACCGCCCCCCGGGACCGCCCCGACCACCCAGGCCCCCGGGACCACGCCCGCCCCGTCGCCCACCCCCACCACCGAGCCCGGGACCGCGCCGGCGACCACGGCACCCGCGCCGGCACCCGGGCAGCCCGCGCCCACCGTCGTCCCGCCTCCGGCCCGCGCCGCCCGCCCGGCCACCAGCAGCCGCCCCAGCACCGAGTCGGCGCTCGGCGTTCCGCCGGAGGCGGACCCGGGCGCCCCCGTCGAGGGGGCGGAGGCACGGGCAGCCGCCGCCGGACCGGCCCCGGTCCCCCGGGCGGCCCCGCGCCCGCCACGTCGGGGCGCGTCGGCCTCGGCCACCGGGTTCAGCAGCGGCGCCGACCGGGCCGCCTTCCGGGAGCTGGCGGCGGCGGTCTGGGCGGACTGCACGGGCCCGGTCAACCGGACGATGGTCCGGCTCCCCGCGCTCCGGGGCCCCGAGGAGGAGCAGGCCCGGGTCGACCTCGTCGCCGTACAGCTGTACCTGGCGTCACCGCCCGACGGACGGTTCGGAGCCCTGGCGCTCGCGGCCGAAGCGGGCGGCGAGGGAGGCGAACTGGCGCCGTACGCCGCCTGCCTCGCCTCCGGGCTCCGCAGACTGCCGGCACTCCGGGGGACGCTGATGCGCGCTGTTCCCGGGCCCGGCATCCCGGACGAGGCCGTGGTGGGAGCCGTGCTGCGGTGCGACGCCCCCCTCGACGTCGTACACGTGGAGCAGAAGGGCGCCCCGTCGCCGCCGCCGGAACAGGTTCGCTACGTGATCCGGCCGATGACCGCACGTCGTACGTCGATGCTGGCGGCCCCGGGCGCCCCCGCCGTGACGGCGTTGTTCGCGGCGGGCACGGAGTTCACTGTGCTGGCCCGGCACGAGGCCGCCGGGGAGCGCCCGGCGCGCGTTCTGCTGGCCGAAGTACCGGAGGGTGCCACGCAGTTCAGGTCGCCGCCGCCCGAGGTCGTCGCCCGGCTCGACGAGGCGGCCGGCCTGATCGAGGGCAGCTCCGGGAGCGGCTGGCCCGCTCGCTGCACCGGTCCCTTCCCGCGCCGCGTCTGACCCGGTGCACCCCTTCACCCCCCGTCCTGCTCCGTCTGAGAGGCATGTCATGGCAACCAGCGAGTCAGCCGCCGCCCGCGCGGTGGCCGTCCACGCCCCGGCCGAGGATCCGGCGTCCGGGCTGTTCCCCGAGAAGAAGCCGCCGGCCACCGCGAAGCCCGAGAACGCGGTCACGCCACAGCCCGCACCGGCCCACGCCCCCGAGACGGAGAGCGGAGCGGAGGGCGAACCGGAACCCGGACAGCAGGCCAAGACCGAGCGCGAAGCGGAACCCGGACAGCAGGCCGAAGCCGAACGCGAACCGGAACCCGGACAGCCCCAGCCCGCACCCGAAGCCGCACCGGAAACCCCGCAGGCCCGGGCCGAACCGGAAGCCGCTCGACGCACCGCACCCGAAGCCCGGACGGAGACAGAGGAGGAGACGGCCCCCGCACGCCCGGCCGCCACCGCGCCCGGCCGCCCCGGAAAGCCCCTGGTCGCCGCGGCTGTGGCCGGGGGTGTGATCCTGATCGGCGCCACCCTCCTGATCTCCGGCCTGTCCGGCTCGGACGACGACCCCGCACCGGCCTCCGCCGCGGCCCCGGCCGGCAGCCGGATGGGCCCGGACGCCGCGGGCCCGGGTTTCGTACCCGGCCGGCAGAACGCACCCGACGACGACACCGGGCAGACGCCCCGCACGGGCAGGGCGGCGGGCTCGAAGCCGGACGCCAGGAACGGCGGCACCGCGAAGAGCGGCGGAGTGCATGAGGCCGGCGCCCCCGACGAGAAGACCGTCGGCCACCGGGCCGGGGAGCCCGACGCGAAGGCGCAGGGCACCCCGGAGAAGACCCGCGAGCCCTCGAAGTCCGAAGCGGTGGACGGCCAGGAAAGCACCGGGAAGCAGCCGGCCGGCGCCCCCGCCAAGGACAGCGCCCGGGTGGCCCCCGTCACGTACAGCCACTTCATCGGCCCCGGCTGCGACACCCCCGGCTTCGCCACGTCCGACCGGTGGCGGGACAGCAACGAGGGCTGGCGCGGGAGCGGCGGCAGCCAGACCTCGTACGGCTGCAGCGGCTTCTACTACAGCCTGCCCATGTCCGGCAGTTCCACGAAGACGACCGACTGGGCGCAGTGGAAGTTTCCCACCGGAGGGGTGACGAAGGGCAGTTGCCAGGTGTCGGTGTTCATCCCGAACGTCAGGGATGTCAGTTACGTGGGCGGCAGCCCCGCCCACTACACGGTGCACCGGTATTTCGAGGCCAAGTCGAGCACCGTGATCGACACCTTCGAGATCAACCAGACCTCACATCTGGGCCAGTGGGTGAACGCGGGCACGTTCCCGGTGAGCACCGGCAAGATATCGATCGTGCTCGACAACCGGGGCAGCGGCGCGAACAACCGGCACGCCGCCGCGGCCCCGATCAAGGTGAACTGCACCGCGTCCTAGTCGGACCGTCGGCCGGGTGCGACGGACAAACTCCGACGCACCCGGGCGGCTTTCAGACCCGGCGGCGACCGGCCATCAACGCGGTGTACACCACGAGCGAGGCCGCGAGACCCACCGCCCATCCGTAGTCGGCGAGCGGCTTCAGGAACGGGATGACGCCGTCCGAGGGGAACGGGCCCTCCCCCGGCTTCGAGTGCGAGCCGCCGACGGCCAGCACCCCGCCGATCGCGAACGCGGTGACGGCCCGCCAGTTCCAGCCGCCCGTGTACCAGTAGCGTCCGCCGGGCCGGTAGAGGTCGGCGAGGTCGAGCACGGTGCGGCGGACGATCCAGTAGTCCGCGATCAGGATGCCCGCCACCGTGCCGAGCAGCCCGCCGACGAGGCCGAGCCAGGTGAAGATGTACAGCTCGGGGGTCTCGGTGAGCTTCCACGGCATGATCACGACGCCGAGGACCCCGGTGATCAGCGCCCCGGTACGGAAGCTGATGAACTTCGGCGCGAGGTTCGCCAGGTCGTACGCCGGTGAGACGACGTTCGCCGCGATGTTGACGGAGATGGTCGCGACCAGCACGGTCACCAGGGCGTAGAGGAGTCCGAAGACGTTGTCGGTGTGGGCGACGAGCTCCACCGGGTCCCAGATGGCCTTGCCGTAGACGGCCTGGGAGCCGGAGGTGACGAGGACCGAGAGCAGCGCGAACAGGGTCATCGTGGTGGGCAGTCCGAGCGACTGGCCCCGGATCTGGGCCCGTTGGCCGGCGCCGAAGCGGGTGAAGTCCGGAATGTTGAGGGAGAGCGTGGCCCAGAAGGCGATCATGCCCATCAGGGACGGGAAGAAGACGGGCCAGAAGTCCTTTCCCCAGCCCAGCTTCGACGGCTGGTCGAGGAGCGGCCCGAAGCCGCCCGCCTTGACCGCGATCCACACCAGCAGCACCAGCGCGCCGACGATGACGAACGGTGCCGCCCAGTTCTCGAACCGGCGCAGCGCGTCCATCCCCCGGTAGATGATGGCGAGTTCGAGCGCCCAGAAGAGCACGAAGCAGAGCCAGAGCGTCC
Organism: Streptomyces sp. NPDC019224; assembly: GCF_040632605.1. Classification (NCBI taxonomy): domain Bacteria; kingdom Bacillati; phylum Actinomycetota; class Actinomycetes; order Kitasatosporales; family Streptomycetaceae; genus Streptomyces; species Streptomyces sp. NPDC019224. The sequence continues at coordinate 79,797 of NZ_JBEYCF010000031.1, forward strand.
AGGGCTGCCCGCCGATCTCGGACGCCTCGGCCCAGCCGCCGAAGACCTTGCCCAGCAGCGTGAAGATGCCGACGCCGCCGATCCAGGTCTGGATGCCGAACCAGGCACAGGCGACCGCCGCCCGGATCAGGGCCGGGAGGTTGGCGCCGCGCAGCCCGAACGACGCCCGCGCCAGCACCGGGAAGGGGATGCCGTACTTGGGCCCGGCGTGGCCGGTGAGCAGCATGGGGCCGAGCACGATCAGGTTGGCGAGCGCGATGGTGAGGACGGCCTGCTTCCAGTCCATGCCGAGGGCGACGAGACCGGAGGCGAGCAGCCAGGACGGGATGTTGTGGGCCATGCCGACCCAGAGGGCGGTGAAGTTGTACGTGGTCCAGACGCGCCGCTCCAGCGGGACGGGCAGCAGGTCCGCGTTGACGAAGCGGTTGTCGTCGGGGACGTCGCCGGCGGCGAGTTCGACGCGGCCGGCGGGGGAGGCGGGTATGGGTTCCGGTGCGGGAGACGGGGGTGGGGGTGCGGTCGATGTCATGGCGGCTGGACCCTTCGCTCGGGGCGGTGCCGTGCGGGGCGGGGCGCGGGGGGGTTCGCGTACGACCGGGGGTGCGGGCGGTCAGCCGGTGAGGGCGGGGATGATGTCGGAGCCGTAGGCGTCGATGGTGGCTTCGCGGGCGTCGTGCATGTTGTACACCGCGAACTGGTCGACGCCCAGTCCCTTGAGGTGTCTCAGCTTCTCGATGTGGGCGTCGGCCGGGCCGAGCAGGCAGAAGCGGTCGACGATGGCGTCGGGGACGAACGCGGTGTCGGGGTTGTCGGCGCGGCCGTGGTGGCTGTAGTCGTAGCCCTGCCGGTCCTTGATGTACGCGGTGAGCTCGTCCGGGACGAGGCCGGAGTGCTCGCCGTACTTGGCGACGAGGTCGGCGACGTGGTTGCCGACCATCCCGCCGAACCAGCGGCACTGGTCCCGGGCGTGGGCCAGGGCCTCGGGCGAGTCGTCGGCGGTGACGTAGGCGGGGGCGGCGACGCAGATGGTGACGGAGTCCGGGTCGCGTCCGGCCCCGGCCGCCGCCTCCCGTACCGCCTTGATCATCCACTCGGTGAGGTAGGGGTCCGCGAGCTGGAGGATGAAGCCGTCGGCCTTCTGCCCGGCGAGCGCGAGGGCCTTGGGGCCGTAGGCGGCCATCCAGACGGGGAGCTTGCCGTTCTTGATCCAGGGGATCCGCACCGGCTGCCCGCCGATGTCCGCCTCGCGGCCCTCGGCGAGGTCGCGGATGACGTCGATGGCCTCGCCGAGGCGGGCCAGGGTGTTGGGGCTGCGTCCGGCGACGCGCATGGCGGAGTCGCCCCGGCCGATCCCGCACACGGTCCGGTTGCCGTACATGTCGTTGAGGGTGGCGAAGGTGGAGGCGGTGACCTCCCAGGTGCGGGTGCCCGGGTTGGTGACCATGGGGCCGACGACGAGGCGGTCGGTGTGTTCGAGGATCCTGCTGTAGATGACGAAGGGCTCCTGCCACAGCACCGCCGAGTCGAAGGTCCAGCCGTAGCGGAAGCCGTTGCGTTCGGCGCGGCGCATCAGGCCGACGACGGCCGATGCGGGCGGGTCCGTCTGGAGGACGAGTCCGAAGTCCATTCCCGTTGCTCCTAGTTGAGGTACTGACAGGTGGCGCGGGGGGTGTAGATGCCGTGACCGGCCCGGCCGGTGTACATGCGGTGGTCGATGACGACCTCGCCGCGCGAGAGCACGGTCTCGACCCGGCCGGTGAGCCGCTTCCCCTCGTACGCCGAGTAGTCGACGTTCATGTGGTGGGTGGCGGCGGACACGGTCTGCTCGGCCGCCGGGTCGTAGACGACGATGTCGGCGTCCGCACCGGGCGCGATCGTGCCCTTCTTCGGGTAGAGGCCGAACATCCGGGCCGGGGAGGCGCAGGCGATCTCGATCCAGCGGCGGCGCGAGATGTGGCCGTCGACGACCGCCTGGTGCAGCAGGTCCATGCGGTTCTCGACGCCCGGCATGCCGTTGGGGATCTTCGAGAAGTCGCCGCGGCCCCTCTCCTTCTGCCCGGAGAAGCAGAAGGGGCAGTGGTCGGTGGAGACGACCTGGAGTTCGTTGTTGCGCAGCCCGCGCCACAGGACCTCCTGGTGCTCCCGGGGCCGCAGCGGGGTGGAGCAGACGTACTTGGCGCCCTCGAAGTCCGGTTCGGCGAGGTTGTCGGTGGACAGGAAGAGGTACTGCGGACAGGTCTCGCCGAAGACGGGCTGCCCCTGGTGGCGGGCGGCGGCGATCTCGGCGACGGCCTCGTCGGCGGAGACGTGCACGACGTACAGCGGCGAGCCGGCGACGCGGGCGAGCTGGATCGCCCGGTGCGTGGCCTCCGCCTCCAGCGCCACCTTCCGTACGTCCCCGTGGTGGCGGGGGTCGGTGCGGCCGGCGGCGAGGGCCTGCTCGACGAGGACGTCGATGGCGATGCCGTTCTCCGCGTGCATCATGATCAGGCCGCCGTTGGACTCGGCCCGCTGCATGGCGCGCAGGATCTGCCCGTCGTCGCTGTAGAAGACACCGGGGTAGGCCATGAAGAGCTTGAACGAGGTGATGCCCTCCCCCACCAGGAGGTCCATCTCCTTGAGCGAGGACTCGTTCACGTCCGCGAGGATCATGTGGAAGGCGTAGTCGATGGCGCAGTTGCCGTCCGCCTTGGCGTACCAGGTGTCGAGCCCTTCGCGCAGGGAGCGCCCGACGGACTGGATGGCGAAGTCGACGATGGTGGTGGTGCCGCCCCAGGCCGCGGCGCGGGTGCCGGTCTCGAAGGTGTCGGCGGCGTAGGTGCCGCCGAACGGCATCTCCATGTGGGTGTGCGCGTCGACGCCGCCCGGGATGACGTACTTGCCGGTGGCGTCGATGGGCCGGGCGTCGGCCCAGCCGGCCGCCTCGTCGCTGTCGTGGGCGGCGAGCGCGACGATCCGGCCGCCGTCGACGAGGACGTCCGCGTGCATCTCGTCCGACGCGGTGACGACCAGGCCACCGCGGATGACGGTACGGCTCATGGGTACCCCTCCTCGTGGTGCTGCGGGTGTGTGTCGTTGCGGACGGTCGCCGGGGAGACCCCCAGCTTGTGCCGCTCCGTGAGCGCCTTGGAGCCGACGGGCTCCTCGTTCCCGACGTA
>NZ_JBEYCF010000032.1:0-80765 GCF_040632605.1 Streptomyces sp. NPDC019224
TGCGTGGTGGTCTCGTCGCCCGCGGTGATCAGGACGAAGCAGGTGGAGAGCAGCTCGGAGTCGGTGAGCCGGTCGTCCTGTGCCTGGGTGGCGACGCCGTGCTCGGCGGCGAGGCGATGAAGGTCGTCGAGCTCGCTCTGCTCGACGTCCGCGAGGAAGTCGTCGCCCGTTTCGCGGGCCTTCGTGAGATCGTCCTCGGTGGTCTTGATGCGTTGCAGCAGACCTGCGGTGAAAGCGTCCATGAAGCGCCCCCTCATCGTGGGTCGGTGGCACGGGGGTGTGCCCGGGTTTCCCTCCGCCGAAGCGGTAGGGCGGGTGATCACGCACTCTCCGGGGGAACGGAGGGGCCTGTGACAACGCCACATGGGAAGACGTGATCGCGGGTGTGAATGCGTCCTCCCCCGCCCGAACCTCAGAGAAACCTCAACTGGCCCAAAAATCCCGTCGCTTCCTCGAAGCCGCAGGTCGGACCGTACCGTCTTACCGCCGGTTTATACGCGATACGGGCAGGATGGAGCCGCACGGGGTGTGCCGGGGCATGCCCGCGGCGCGGGCGGCCGGGCCGTTCCGGACGCCCCGCGGCCCCGTGGCGAAGATCACTTGCGAAGGTTCTAAGGAAGGAAGCGCCGTGCGCGTACTCGTCGTGGAGGACGAGCAGCTGCTCGCCGATGCGGTGGCCACCGGATTGCGCCGCGAGGCCATGGCCGTCGATGTCGTGTACGACGGAGCCGCGGCCGTGGAGCGCATCGAGGTCAACGACTACGACGTCGTGGTGCTCGACCGCGACCTCCCCCTGGTCCACGGCGACGACGTGTGCCGCCGGATCGTCGAGCTGGGCATGCCGACCCGGGTCCTGATGCTCACCGCCTCCGGGGACGTCAGCGACCGGGTGGAGGGTCTGGAGCTCGGTGCGGACGACTATCTGCCCAAGCCCTTCGCGTTCAGCGAGCTGACCGCCCGGGTACGGGCCCTCGGCCGGCGTACGACCGTCGCCCTGCCGCCCGTCCTGGAGCGGGCCGGGATCAAGCTCGACCCCAACCGCCGCGAGGTGTTCCGGGGCGACCAGGAGGTCCAGCTCGCGCCCAAGGAGTTCGCCGTCCTGGAGGTTTTGATGCGCAGCGAGGGCGCCGTCGTCTCGGCCGAGCAGCTGCTGGAGAAGGCCTGGGACGAGAACACCGACCCGTTCACCAACGTGGTCCGGGTGACCGTCATGACCCTGCGTCGCAAACTCGGCGAGCCCCCGGTGATCGTCACCGTGCCCGGCTCCGGCTACCGGATCTGATGCCGGTGCCCCCCGTCCCGCCGCCCGCATCGGCGCCTCCCAAACCCACCTGGGACCCCAAGCAGCAGGAGCCTCCGTACCCCTGGCTGCGCCCGACGATCCGGATACGGCTCACGCTGCTGTACGGCGGCATGTTCCTGATCGCGGGCATCCTGCTGCTCTCGATCATCTACATGCTGGCCGCCCAGGCCCTGCACGTGGGCAGCGAGCTGCCGTTCAAGATCGTCAGCGGCAAGGTGACCAGTGAGGTCTGCAACCTGCCCGAGAACGCGCCCGCGGACGACTTCAACGCCGCGGTGAACGCCTGTGTCAACCATCAGCGCCAGGAGGCGCTCGACACGCTCCTCAACCGGTCGCTGCTGGCCCTGGTGGGCCTCAGTGTCATCGCCTTCGCCTTCGGCTACGCCATGGCCGGGCGGGTGCTCTCGCCGCTGGGCCGGATCACCCGCATCGCCCGCACCGTCGCCGGGACGGACCTGGCCCGTCGCATCGAGCTGGACGGGCCCGACGACGAGCTGAAGGAGCTGGCGGACACCTTCGACGACATGCTGGACCGGCTGGAGCGGGCCTTCACCGCGCAGCAGCGGTTCGTCGGCAACGCGTCGCACGAGCTGCGTACGCCGCTCGCCATCAACCGCACGCTGCTGGAGGTCCACCTCTCCGACCCGGAGGCGCCGCCCGAGCTCCAGCAGCTGGGCAAGACGCTGCTGGCCACCAACGAACGCAGTGAGCAGCTCGTGGAGGGCCTGCTGCTGCTGGCCCGCAGCGACAACCAGATCGTCGAGCGCAAGCCCGTCGATCTGGCCGAGGTGGCCTCCCGGGCGCTGGACCAGGCCCGCGGCGAGGCCGAGGCGAAGGGCGTGGAGATGCGCGCCGCGCTCGCCCCGGCCGTCGTCCAGGGCAACGGCGTGCTGCTGGAGCGCATCGCGCTCAACCTCGTACAGAACGCCGTCCGCTACAACGTGCCGGAGGACGGCTGGGTGGAGGTGAGCACGGAGCTGCTGCCGGGCCAGGCGATGCTCCTCGTCTCGAACACCGGCCCGGTCGTGCCCGCCTACGAGATCGACAACCTCTTCGAGCCGTTCAGGCGGCTGCGTACGGAGCGGACGGGCAGCGACAAGGGTGTCGGGCTCGGTCTGTCGATCGCACGGTCCGTCGCCCGAGCCCATGGCGGCCGTATCATCGCCGAGCCCCGCGAAGGCGGTGGTCTTGTGATGCGCGTCTCATTGCCCGTCTGATAAGCGGGACGAAGGATTCGTGCGCCGATTATTTTTTGTTCGCTTTGAGCGGAATTTTCGGGACCTGATCCCGAAGGGACCGTGTGTGATCGATCACAGGAGCGAATATCTCCCTGTCCACGCTCCGTGACCAGGGAACTCCCCGGAAAACCGGCGAAACGCCGGGTTTCCGGGGGTGGACATCACGGGAAGTACACGGGGTGGCGCCTGCGGAGGGTGCCACCGGGACCGTGTACGGTCCCCATCGCCACCCAAGCCGATCACTCTCGAGCGGTCCTTTTGGGTGTCGATTGAGTAACAGACCTTGATGTGAGGCAAAATCTCCGCCTCAGGTCGGGCACAAGTCCGGCCTCTCACGCGTTACGAGCGCTGAGACACCGCAGACACCCAGAGGGGGAGAGCGACATGGCAACGGATTACGACACCCCACGCAAGACCGACGACGACGTCGATCAGGACAGCCTTGAAGAGCTGAAGGCGCGCCGGAGCGACAAGACGGCGTCCGCCGTCGACGTCGACGAGTTCGACGCGGCAGAGGGACTGGAGCTGCCCGGCGCAGACCTGTCCAACGAGGAGCTGGCCGTACGGGTCCTGCCCAAGCAGGCCGATGAGTTCACCTGCATGAGCTGCTTCCTCGTGCACCACCGCAGCCAGCTGGCCCGCGAGAAGAACGGCCAGCCGATCTGCCGCGACTGCGACTGAGGTCCGGTCGGCCGTGGCAGGGAACACACCGTTCCGCAAGCGGCGCCCCTGGGGCAGGAAGTCGTCCGAGGCGCACCAGGGCGGTACAGGACCGGCAGAAGGCGCCCAGGCGCCTGCCGAGCGGTCCGCCCTGTCGCCTTCGCCCGATGGACAGGACGACGAGCGGGGCCTGCAGGCCTCGCTCGAAGCAGCCGGAGTGGCTGTTGAGGCAGCCCGCGCGGCTGCCTCTGCCGACGCGGCCGACAGGGCCGGAGAAGTCGGCAGGACGGAGCCCGTGACCGGGGCAGGCCGTCTGGATTCAGTGAAACGGGGCGTACGCAAGGGCGGGGAGAGCGCCAAGGCGGCGATCGGTCATATCGCCGACCTGATCATTTATGTCGCTCCCCGCGTCCCTGTGCGCGACCTCGCCACCCTGCGCAAGCACTTTCCCGGTCTCGGGCCGGAGGAGATCGCCGACCGGCTCGTCGCGGGGGCCGCCCGTGCGACCGCGACCGTCGGCGCCGGAATCGGCGCGGCGGCCATGATGCCCGTGCCGCCCGCGATGTTCGCCGAGCTGGCCGCCGAGGTCACCGGCGTCGCCGCGATCGAGATGAAGCTCGTCGCCGAGCTGCACGAGGTCTACGGACGCCGTCCCCCGGGCGGCATCGGCCGGCGCTCCACCGCCTACCTCACCGCCTGGACCGAGGAACGCGGCATCGAGGTCACCCGCCCGGCCGCGGTCGACGCGGCGCTGAGCGGCCGGATGAAGCGCGAGCTGCGCCAACAGATCATGAAGCGCACCGTGCGCAACCTGCCGAACCTGATCCCGTTCATGATCGGTGCCGCGGTCGGCGCGACCATGAACCGGCGCGACACCAGGAAGCTCGCCGAACGGGTCAGGAAGGACCTGCGCGAGAAGCAGGTCCCCTGGGACCGCCTCACCGAGCTGCCTCCGCTGGAACAGCCGGAACCGCCCCACGACCCCCCGGACCGGAAGAGCTAGTGCCGCGGCCCTCAGGCCCGGACCGCCGCCTTCAGGGCGGCCACCAGTGCCTGCGGGTCGCGCGTCGACAGATAGACGTAAGGGGTCGGGTCCGCGGGGTCGGTGACCTCCACCCGCACCGCCGTCGGGATATAGCTGCGCAGCAGCATGAAGGCCCGCGTGTCCGCCTTGTACGTGCGCCAGGCGCGCGCCTCCTCCGCGTCCAGCACCTCGGCCTCACCGAGCGCCGAGAGCGGAATCCGCGCGTCCCCGGCGACCAGCGCCCCCGCCACCACCCGGATGCGGGCGGAGCCGTACGCGCTCACCGCGACGGCCGACAGGGCCGTGCCGCCGGCCAGGCCGCCGAGCAGCGGCAGGGTGCCCAGCGGCAGCAGCATCAGGGCGCACGCGATGCCGAGCAGGACGGCGATCAGCCACCACGAACGGGGGGCGGTGAGGCGTTCGTCGAAGGGCGGGGTGGAAGGCTGCATGGCTCCAAGCTTGGCACGGCGCGACCGGCGGGAACCCGCGCGGGTAAGGTCTGCGCCTGTGAGTGGAACATCTGCGGCCCTGACGCCCCCGGCCGAGGCGGTGAAACCGGTCCGGCACCCCGATGCCCCGGCACCCGGCGAGCTGCTCGGCGCGCACTACGAACACTGCTTCGGCTGTGGCTCCGGACAGCCTCACGGGCTGCACCTCCAGGCGCGGGCCGAGGAGGGTGTCCGGGTGACCGCCGAGTTCACCGTGAAGGCCGCCCACCAGGGCGCCCCGGGCCTGGCGCACGGCGGGGTGCTGGCCACCGCGCTGGACGAGACGCTCGGCTCGCTGAACTGGCTGCTGCGGGTGATCGCGGTGACCGGACGGCTGGAGACCGACTTCGTGCGGCCCGTCCCCGTCGACACCGTGCTGTTCCTCGACGCCGAGATCACCGCCGTGCACGGGCGGAAGCTCTACTCCCGGGCGACCGGCCGGATCGGCGGCCCGGACGGGCCCGTGGCGGTCCGTGCCGAGGCCCTGTTCATCGAGGTCAAGGTCGACCACTTCATCGAGAACGGCCGGCCGGCCGAGATCCGGGCCGCGATGGCCGACCCCGACCAGGTCAAGCGAGTCCGCGCCTTCGAGGTGAACCCCTGATGCGCCACCCCGTCGACGTCCTGATCCGCCGGGTCGACCCGGACGTTCCCATCCCGGCCTACGGCCACCCCGGCGACGCCGGTGCCGACCTCGTGACGACCGAGGCCGCCGAGCTGGCACCGGGGGAGCGGGCCGTACTGCCCACCGGCGTTTCGATCGCCCTGCCCGACGGGTACGCCGCGTTCGTGCACCCGCGGTCCGGTCTCGCCGCCCGCTGCGGAGTCGCCCTGGTGAATGCCCCCGGGACGGTCGATGCCGGGTACCGTGGAGAGATCAAGGTGATCGTCATCAATCTCGACCCGCGCGAGTCCGTGCGGTTCGAGCGGTTCGACCGGATTGCCCAACTGGTCGTGCAGCAGGTCGAGAAGGTGCGCTTCCACGAGGTGTCGGAGCTTCCCGGCTCGGCGCGGGCCGAGGGGGGCTTCGGGTCCACCGGCGGTCATGCCGCCGTTGATGTTGATGGCGTCCGGGGCGGGGTTCCCCAGGGCGGGAAGAGCTACGCTTCGGTCGAATCCGACCGGGAAGGACAGTGACGTGTTCGGACGTCGCAAGAACAGTGATGCCGCCGATGACACGGCGGACGAGGCGCGCGAGGCCGAGCAGGTCGTCGACGAGCAGGGTGACGCCGAGAGCGGTGCCCGCCGGACGAACCTTCCGCCGGCGCCGCGCCCGGACGGCCCGTGGGACGTCAGCGAGGTGTCCCAGCCCGGCGACGGCCGGGTCGACCTGGGCGGCATCTTCGTGCCCGGCGTCGAGGGCATGGAGCTGCGCGTGGAGGTCGCCGGCGACGCGATCGTCGCGGCCACCGTCGTGATGCGCGACAGCGCGATCCAGCTCCAGGCCTTCGCCGCCCCCAAGAAGGAGGGCATCTGGGGCGAGGTCCGCGAGGAGATCGCCGCGGGCATCACCCAGCAGGGCGGCGTCATCGACGAGGTCGAGGGCCCGCTGGGCTGGGAGCTGCGCGCGCAGGTCCCCGTACAGCTCCCCGACGGGACGAACGGCGTGCAGCTGGTGCGCTTCGTCGGTGTCGACGGCCCGCGCTGGTTCCTGCGTGGTGTCATCTCCGGCCAGGGCGCCGTGCAGCCGGAGGCCGCCGGGCTCCTGGAGACGGTCTTCCGGGACACCGTGGTCGTCCGCGGCGAGGGCCCGATGGCCCCGCGCGACCCGATCGTCCTCAAGCTCCCCAACGACGCCCAGATGGTTCCCGAGGGCGTGCAGCAGGAGGAGCAGGAGGGCTCGAGGTTCTCCGGCGGCATGGCCGGCCTCCAGCGCGGTCCCGAGATCACCGAGGTGCGCTGACCCGCACCCGCGGACACCGGCCGGTGGGCCGTACCCCCTTCCCGGGGTGCGGCCCACCGGCTTTCGCGTGCACCGGCGCGTACGGGGCGCGTATCGGGGGCGTACAGGCGCCGCCAAGGCCGTACCCCTTCCGTGAGGGAGGTCGAGCGGCACACCGAAGGGCGCGTCCCCGGCTTCATCGGGGAACCGCCCGTCGACGTCCTCCGGCTCGACATCGCACTGCGGCAGCTGGTGACCGAAGGACGCTGAAAGGCCGGGGCAGTGCCCGGGGCCGCACCCGGGCATTGCCCGGTCCCGTGCCACCCGCACATACTGGCGCCCGACAGGACCGAGGACCCCCGGGGGAGCGCCATGACCGAGAACACCGCCGCCACCAGCACCGGCGGGGGCACCGGTACGGCCGTCGTCGACGGCCCCATGGTCCGCGTCGAGGACCTGCACCGCTCCTACGGCTCCGGCGCGGGGGCCGTGCACGCCCTGCGCGGCGTCTCCTTCGAGGTGCCGCGCGGTGAACTCGTCGCCCTCAAGGGGCGCTCCGGCTCGGGCAAGACGACCCTGCTCAACCTCGTCGGCGGCCTCGACAGCCCCGATAGCGGCCGGATCACCGTCGACGGCACCGACCTCTCCACGCTCGGCGAGAACGGGCTCCTGGAACTGCGCCGGGACCGCGTCGGCTTCATCTTCCAGTCGTTCGGCCTGATCCCGATCCTGACGGCGGCGGAGAACGTCGGCGTACCCCTGCGGCTGCGCAAGGCCGACCCGCGCGAGCGCGAGGAGCGGGTATCCCTCCTGCTCTCCCTCGTCGGCCTGGCCGACCACGCCGCCCAGCGCCCCGGCGAACTCTCCGGCGGCCAGCAGCAGCGCGTCGCCATCGCCCGCGCGCTCGCCAACCGGCCCGCCCTGCTGATCGCCGACGAGCCGACCGGACAGCTCGACGCCGAGACCGGACTCGCGGTGATGGACCTGCTGCGCGCCGTCGTGCACAGCGAGGGCGTCACCGCGCTCGTCGCCACCCATGACGCCCAGCTGCTCGGCCTCGCCGACCGGGTCCTCGAACTCAGCGACGGGCACATCACCGAGCACTGACCGGCGGGCGGCACGGCGTATCAGAGTTGCGTCAATTCCCCCCGCCGCCCCACCCCCCACCCGATATGCCGGAAATTAACCAGGTACTTTCGAACCATGGCCCCCACGGCGGCGGCCACCGGTTTCGGAAGACAATGGGGCCATGGCGCGCGGCAAACTTCGGATCTACCTCGGTGCGGCACCCGGCGTCGGCAAGACGTACGCGATGCTCGCCGAGGCACACCGGCGCGTCGAACGCGGTACCGACTGCGTCATCGGCTTCGTCGAGCACCACGACCGCCCGCGCACCGAGACCATGCTGCACGGCCTCGAAGTCGTCCCGCGCCATGAGGTCGAGCACCGCGAGGCCGTGTTCACCGAGATGGACGTCGACGCCGTCCTGGAGCGCGCCCCGGCCGTCGCCCTGGTCGACGAGCTGGCCCACACCAACGTGCCCGGCTCCCGCAACGCCAAGCGCTGGCAGGACGTCGAGGAACTCCTCCAGGCCGGCATCGACGTCGTCTCCACCGTCAACATCCAGCACCTGGAGTCCCTCGGCGACGTCGTGGAGTCCATAACCGGCGTACGGCAGCGCGAGACCGTGCCCGACGAGGTCGTCCGCCGCGCCGACCAGCTCGAACTGGTCGACATGTCGCCCCAGGCCCTGCGCCGCCGCATGGCCCACGGCAACGTCTACAAACCGGACCGGATCGACGCCTCCCTCTCCAACTACTTCCGCCCCGGCAACCTCACCGCCCTGCGCGAGCTGGCCCTCCTCTGGGTCGCCGACCGGGTCGACGAATACCTCCAGCAGTACCGGGGCGAGCACAACATCCGCACCACCTGGCAGGCCCGCGAACGCATCGTCGTCGGCCTCACCGGAGGCCCCGAGGGCCGCACGCTCATCCGCCGCGCCGCCCGGATGGCGGCCAAGGGATCCGGCAGCGAGATCCTCGCCGTCTACATCGCCCGCAGCGACGGACTGACCTCGGCCTCGCCCAAGGAGCTGGCCCTCCAGCGCACCCTCGTCGAGGACCTGGGCGGCACCTTCCACCACGTCATCGGCGACGACATACCCTCCGCGCTCCTGGAGTTCGCCCGGGGCGTCAACGCCACGCAGATCGTCCTCGGCTCCAGCCGCCGCAAGACCTGGCAGTACATCTACGGACCCGGCGTCGGCGCCACCGTCGCCCGCGAGTCCGGACCCGACCTCGACGTCCACATCGTCACCCACGACGAGGTCGCCAAGGGCCGGGGCCTGCCCATCGCCCGCGGCGCCCGCCTCAGCCGGGCCCGCATCATCTGGGGCTGGGTCGTCGGCGTCGGCGGACCGGTGCTCCTCTCGCTGCTCCTCAAGGGCCTGGAGAACGGCCCCGGACTCGCCAACGACGTCCTGCTCTTCCTCTTCCTGACCGTCGGCGCGGCCCTGCTCGGCGGGCTGCGGCCCGCCCTCGCGTCGGCCGCCGCGGGTTCCCTGCTCCTGAACTACTGGTTCACCCCGCCCACCCACACCCTCACCGTCCAGGACCCCGAGAACTTCGTCGCCATCGTGATCTTCTTCGCGGTGGCGGTCGCGGTGGCCTCCGTGGTGGACCTCGCCGCCCGCCGCACCCATCAGGCCGCCCGGCTGCGCGCGGAGTCCGAGATCCTGTCGTTCCTGGCCGGCAGCGTGCTGCGCGGCGAGACCACGCTCGCCGCACTCCTGGAGCGGGTCCGCGAGACCTTCGCCATGGGCTCCGTCGCCCTGCTGGAGCGGCGCAGCGACGTCGACCCCTGGACGTGCGCCGGCAGCGTGGGCCCCGCCCCGGTCGCCCGGCCCGAGGACGCCGACGTGGACATGCCCGTCGGCGACCACATGGCCCTGGCCCTGTCCGGCCGGGTGCTGCCCGCCGAGGACCGCCGGGTGCTCGGCGCGTTCGCCGCCCAGGCCGCCGTCGTCCTGGACCGCCAGCGCCTGGTCGACGAGGCCGAGGAGGCCCGCAGACTCGCCGAGGGCAACCGCATCAGGACCGCGCTCCTGGCCGCCGTCAGCCACGACCTGCGCACCCCGCTCGCCGCGATCAAGGCCGCCGTCAGCTCCCTGCGCTCCGACGACGTCGCCTGGTCCGACGACGACGAGGCGGAACTCCTCGAAGGCATCGAGGCCGGAGCCGACCGCCTCGACCACCTCGTCGGCAACCTCCTGGACATGTCCCGCCTCCAGACCGGCACCGTCACCCCCCTCATCCGCGAGATCGACCTCGACGAGGTGGTGCCCATGGCCCTGGGCGGCGTCCCCGAGGACAGCGTCGACCTGGACATCCCCGAAACACTGCCCATGGTCGCCGTCGACCCCGGGCTCCTGGAGCGGGCCGTCGCCAACATCGTCGAGAACGCCGTCAAGTACAGCCCCGACGGCGACCGCGTCACCGTGGCGGCCAGCGCCCTCGGCACCCGCGTCGAACTCCGCGTCGCCGACCGCGGCCGAGGCGTTCCCGACGAGGGCAAGGAGCGCATCTTCGAGCCCTTCCAGCGCTACGGCGACGCCCCGCGCGGCGCGGGGGTCGGCCTCGGGCTCGCGGTGGCCCGCGGCTTCGCCGAGTCCATGGGCGGCACGCTCGACGCCGAGGACACCCCCGGCGGCGGCCTCACCATGGTCCTCACCCTCGAAGCGGCCCCGGGCCACGCCCCGGCCGCCCCCGGCCTGCCCGCGCGGGTCACCTCATGAACCGCGGAGACCTCCGCGCACCGACGTACGCCCAGCAGAAAGGCAGGACCGCGATGACCCGGGTGCTTGTGGTCGACGACGAGCCGCAGATCGTACGCGCCCTCGTGATCAACCTGAAGGCGCGCAAGTACGAGGTGGACGCGGCACCGGACGGAGCCACCGCCCTCCAGCTCGCCGCCGCCCGCCACCCCGACGTCGTCGTCCTGGACCTCGGACTGCCCGATATGGACGGCGTCGACGTGATCAGGGGCCTGCGCGGCTGGACCCGGGTCCCGATCCTGGTCCTCTCGGCCCGCCACACCTCCGACGAGAAGGTCGAGGCGCTGGACGCGGGGGCCGACGACTACGTGACCAAGCCGTTCGGCATGGACGAGCTGCTGGCCAGGCTGCGGGCCGCGGTGCGCCGGGCCGAGCCGGTCGGCCAGGACGGCGTCGACCAGGTCGTCGTCGTGGAGACCGAGGGCTTCACCGTGGACCTCGCCGCGAAGAAGGTCCAGCGCGAGGGCCGCGACGTACGGCTCACGCCCACCGAGTGGCACCTGCTGGAGGTGCTGGTCCGCAACGGCGGCCGGCTCGTCAGCCAGCGCCAGCTGCTCCAGGAGGTCTGGGGGCCCTCGTACGGCACCGAGACCAACTACTTGCGCGTCTACATGGCCCAGCTGCGGCGCAAGCTGGAGGCGGACCCCTCCCACCCCCGCCACTTCGTCACCGAACCCGGCATGGGCTACCGCTTCGAGCGCGCCTGAAACCGGCGCGCCCGGCGCGTTCGCGTCCTCCGTTCGAGTGAGACGGCGGCCACCCGCCATGACCTCGCAGGACCGGTACCCTTCGGGTATGAGTGCTGTTCCTCGATCCGAGAAGCCCCACAGGGGCGAGCGGCCGTCCGGGCGCTTCCGGCGGATGCTCGACCGGCTTTCCAGCTCCCAGGAGGACCTGGAGTGCGAGGAGCTGGCGGAGGACTCGCAGGCTTCGGGCTGCACCCGGATCTCCGAATGCACCGACCGCCAGATCGTGAAGGTCACTGGTACCTTGCGGACGGTCACCCTGCGGCCGCGCGCCGGAGTGCCCGCCCTGGAGGCGGAGCTCTTCGACGGCACCGCGCCGCTCGACGTGGTCTGGCTCGGCCGCCGCTCCATCGTGGGCATAGAACCGGGCCGCAAGCTCATCGCCTCCGGCCGGATCGCCATGAGCCACGGCCGACGGGTGCTGTTCAACCCCAAATACGAACTCCGACCGCTCGGCAAGGAGTAGCCGGTGACGTCTCTCGACAAGCCGACGTCCGACACGGACCGCACGACCGACCAGCAGGAGGCCGACAGCAGGGCGGTCACCGAGGCCGCGCTCTTCGAAGCCTTCGGCGGTGTGAGGGGCATGGTGGAGACGGTCCTGCCCGGGCTGCTCTTCGTCACGATCTTCACCATCGACAAGAACCTCACCTACTCCGCCGTCGCGGCCCTGGCGGTGTCGCTGGCGCTCGTGGCCGTCCGGCTGATCCGCAAGGACACCGTCAAGCACGCCTTCAGCGGCGTCTTCGGTGTGGCCTTCGGCGTGGTCTTCGCCAAGATGACGGGCAACGCCAAGGACTTCTACCTCCCGGGCATGCTCTACACCCTCGGCCTCGCCCTGGCCTACCTGGTCACCGCCGTCGCCGGCCTGCCGCTGATCGGCCTCATCCTGGGCCCGGTGTTCAAGGAGAACCTCTCCTGGCGCACCCGTAACCCCGGCCGCAAGAAGGCGTACACCAAGGCCAGCTACGCCTGGGGGCTGATCCTGCTCGCCAAGTGCGCGATCCTCTTCCCGCTGTACTGGTGGGCCGACACCACCCAGCTGGGCTGGGTGCTGGTCGCCCTGAAGATCCCGCCCTTCCTGCTGGCGGTCTACCTCACCTGGGTCTTCCTCGCCAAGGCGCCACCGCCCATCGACGTCTTCGCCGAGATGGAGGCCGAGGAAGAGGCCGAGAAGGCCCGCAAGGCGGCCGCCGCCGAGGCGGCCAGGGGCCAGGAACTCTGAACGGCGCTACGAGAAGGGGCCTGTCACCGCCACCGGCGGCAACAGGCCCCTCTCGTATTTCCCGGCTCACTTCTCCGGATCGCCCCGGCGCACCGACAGCAGGTCCTCCAGCTGCTCCTCGCGCGCCTGCGCGGCCACGAACAGCAGCTCGTCCCCGGCCTCCAGGCTCTCCTCCGGGCTCGGCGTCAGGACGCGCTGCCCCCGGATGATCGTCACCAGCGAGGTGTCCTCCGGCCAGGCGACCTCCCCGACCTGGGTCCCCGCCAGCGCCGACTCCGGCGGCAGCGTCAGCTCCACCAGGTTCGCGTCGCCGTGGCTGAAGCGCAGCAGCCGGACCAGATCGCCGACACTCACCGCCTCCTCGACCAGCGCCGACATCAGACGCGGCGTGGAGACCGCCACATCGACGCCCCACGACTCGTTGAACAGCCACTCGTTCTTCGGGTTGTTCACCCGGGCGACGACCCGCGGCACGCCGTACTCGGTCTTGGCCAGCAGCGAGACGACCAGGTTCACCTTGTCGTCACCGGTCGCCGCGATCACGACGTTGCAGCGCTGCAGCGCCGCCTCGTCCAGCGACGTGATCTCACAGGCGTCCGCCAGCAGCCACTCGGCCATCGGCACCCGCTCCACCGAAATGGCGGTCGGCGCCTTGTCGACGAGCAGCACCTCGTGCCCGTTCTCCAGCAGCTCGCCCGCGATGGAACGCCCCACCGCACCGGCCCCGGCAATCGCGACACGCATCAGTGACCGCCCTCCTCGGGGCCCTCGGCGAAGGCCGCCTCGACCTTCGCGATCTCGTCCGTACGCATCATCACGTGGACGAGGTCGCCCTCCTGCAGCACCGTCTGCGACGACGGCAGTATGGCCTCGCCCAGCCGGGTGAGGAACGCGACGCGCACGCCCGTCTCCTCCTGGAGCGTGCTGATCTTGTGCCCGATCCAGGACGGAGTGGTGTGCACCTCCGCCAGCTGCACCCCGCCGCTCGGGTCGCGCCACAGCGGCTCCGCGCCCGAGGGCAGCAGCCGGCGCAGCATCTGGTCCGCGGTCCAGCGCACGGTCGCGACCGTCGGGATGCCCAGCCGCTGGTACACCTCGGCGCGCCGAGGGTCGTAGATCCGGGCCGCGACGTTCTCGATGCCGAACATCTCGCGCGCGACCCGGGCCGCGATGATGTTGGAGTTGTCGCCGCTGCTCACCGCGGCGAACGCGCCGGCCTCCTCGATCCCCGCCTCACGCAGCGTGTCCTGGTCGAAACCGACCCCGGTGACGCGACGGCCGCCGAACCCGGAGCCGAGGCGCCGGAACGCCGTGGGGTCCTGGTCGATGACGGCGACCGTGTGCCCCTGCTGCTCCAGGGTCTGCGCGAGAGCGGCTCCCACTCGCCCGCAGCCCATGATGACGATGTGCACCTTGCGCCTACCTCGCAGTCCTGATCGTCCGGCTGACCTGCGAAAACACCCTGCTCACACTCTTTCCTCGGCTGGCCGGGCAAACAACGGGGCAACGGTGTGTCCCGTCGCCCGGACACGAGCTTATGCGGCGCCGGTCGCGTCGCCTCATCCGAGTGTGCGCATCGCGGGACGGCCGGGGCAAAGACGACGTGGCCCGCACCACACCGCGGCCCTGCTCCGGCGGACGTGGCGCAAGGATTGCGTTAAGGATTCCGTGGCGTTTCCCGCCGAGTGCAGGAGATTGGCGGGCCACGCCGGTGAGGCGGGGACGGGCCCCATACGGAACCCTTACGATCCTCTGCGTGTCCAAACTGACCGACGTGCCCAAACGGATCCTGATCGGACGGGCCCTGCGCAGCGACAAGCTGGGGGAGACGCTCCTCCCCAAGCGCATCGCACTTCCCGTCTTCGCATCCGACCCGCTGTCCTCGGTGGCGTACGCACCCGGAGAAGTCCTCCTCGTGCTGTCCATCGCGGGCGTGTCGGCGTACCACTTCAGCCCCTGGATCGCGGTCGCGGTCGTGGTCCTGATGTTCACGGTCGTCGCCTCCTACCGGCAGAACGTGCACGCCTACCCGAGCGGCGGCGGCGACTACGAGGTCGCCACCACCAACCTCGGACCGAAGGCCGGCCTGACCGTGGCCAGCGCGCTGCTGGTCGACTACGTGCTGACCGTCGCCGTGTCGATCGCCTCCGGCGTGGAGAACCTGGGCTCCGCGATCCCCTTCGTCGTCGAGCACAAGACGGGGTGCGCGGTCGCGGCCATCGTGCTGCTGACCCTGATGAACCTGCGCGGCGTCAAGGAGTCCGGCAAGCTCTTCGCCATCCCCACGTACCTCTTCGTGGCCGGCGTCTTCATCATGATCATCTGGGGCGCCTTCCGCGGGATCGTCCTCGACGAGACCATGCACGCCCCGACCTCCGCGTACACCATCAAGCCCGAGCACCAGGGCCTGGCCGGCTTCGCGCTCGTCTTCCTGCTGCTGCGCGCGTTCTCCTCCGGCTGCGCCGCGCTCACCGGCGTCGAGGCGATCAGCAACGGCGTACCCGCCTTCCGCAAGCCGAAGAGCAAGAACGCCGCGACCACGCTGGCGATGATGGGCCTGCTGGCCGTCACCATGTTCTGCGGCATCATCGGGCTGGCCATGGCCACCGACGTGAAGATGGCCGAGAACCCGGCGAAGGACCTGATCAGCAACGGCACGCCGGTCGGCTCCGGCTTCGTCCAGGACCCGGTCATCTCGCAGGTCGCGGCCGCGGTCTTCGGCGACGGCACCTTCTTCTTCGTGATCCTCGCCGCCGCCACCGCCCTCGTCCTCTTCCTGGCCGCGAACACCGCGTACAACGGCTTCCCGCTGCTCGGCTCGATCCTGGCCCAGGACCGTTACCTGCCCCGCCAGCTGCACACCCGCGGCGACCGGCTCGCCTTCTCCAACGGCATCGTGCTGCTGGCCGGCGCCGCGATCCTGCTGGTCGTGATCTACGGCGCCGACTCGACCCGGCTCATCCAGCTGTACATCGTCGGCGTGTTCGTCTCCTTCACGCTCAGCCAGACCGGCATGGTCCGGCACTGGAACCGCCATCTGGCGGTCGAGAAGGACCAGGCCAAGCGCCGCCGCATGATCCGCTCCCGGGCGATCAACACCTTCGGCGCCTTCTTCACCGGCCTGGTGCTCGTCGTCGTCCTCGCCACGAAGTTCACCCACGGCGCCTGGGTCGCGCTGCTCGGCATGGTCATCTTCTACGGCACGATGACCGCGATCCGCAGGCACTACGACCGGGTCGCCGAGGAGATCGCCGCCGACGAGACCGCCCCGGACGAGTCCATCCGCCCCTCCCGGGTCCACTCGATCGTCCTGGTCTCCAAGCTGCACCGCCCCACCCTGCGCGCGCTCGCCTACGCCAAGCTGATCCGCACGGACCACCTGGAGGCGCTCTCCATCAGCGTGGACCCGGCCGAGACGAAGGCCCTCAGGGACGACTGGGAGCGGCGCGGCATCAACGTCCCGCTGAAGATCCTCGACTCCCCGTACCGCGAGGTGACCCGCCCGGTCATCGAGTACGTCAAGGGCCTGCGCAGGGAGAGCCCGCGCGACGTCGTGAGCGTCTACATCCCCGAGTACGTCGTCGGCCACTGGTACGAGCACCTGCTGCACAACCAGAGCGCCCTCAGGCTCAAGGGCCGGCTGCTCTTCACCCCCGGTGTGATGGTCACCTCGGTGCCGTACCAGCTGGAGTCCTCCGAGGCCGCCAAGAAGCGCGCCCGCAAGCGCGCCGACTGGACCGCCCCCGGCTCCGTGCGCCGCGGCCCGGTGGAACGCAAGCCGAAGGAACCGGCGCCCAAGGGCTGAGGCGGCGCATCCGACGGTGGTCGGCGGCCGGACGACACCCACGTAGACTCGTAGGTTGTTGTCCGGCCGCCGGCCGTCCCCCTTCCCTCCCTGGAGTCATCCCCTCATGCAGAACGAATCGACGTCGCCGCAGACCGGGGAGACACAGCCGGAATCACTGGTCGGGCAGGAGTACGAGGTCGAGATCGGCCCGGTCGCGCACGGCGGCCACTGCATCGCCCGCACGGACGAGGGCCGGGTGCTCTTCGTACGCCACACCCTGACCGGCGAGAAGGTCGTCGCCCGGATCACCGACGGCGACAGCGACTCGCGCTTCCTGCGCGCGGACGCGGTACGGATCATCGAGGCGTCCAAGGACCGGGTCCCGGCGCCCTGCCCGTTCGCCGGCCCCGGCAAGTGCGGCGGCTGCGACTGGCAGCACGCCAAGCCGGGCGCCCAGCGCCGCCTCAAGGGCGAGGTCATCGCCGAACAGCTCCAGCGCCTCGCGGGACTCACCCCGGAGGAGGTGGGCTGGGACGGCACGGTCATGCCGGCCGAGGGCGACAAGCTCCCGGCGGGCGAGGTGCCCGCCTGGCGCACCCGCGTCCAGTACGCCATCGACGAGGACGGCCGCGTCGGCCTGCGCAAGCACCGCTCGCACGACATCGAGATCATCGACCAGTGCATGATCGCCGCGCCCGGCGTCTCCGAGCTGGGCGTCGAGAAGCAGGACTGGCCCCAGATGGCCACGGTGGAGGCCATCGCCGCCACCGGCTCCCACGACCGCCAGGTCATCCTCACCCCGCGCGAGGGCGGCCGCCTTCCGCTGGTCGAGCTCGACAAGCCGGTCTCCGTGCTCCGCGTCGACGAACGCGACGGCGGCGTCCACCGCGTCCACGGCCGCGGCTTCGTCCGCGAGCGCGCCGACGACCGCACGTACCGCGTCGGCTCCGGCGGCTTCTGGCAGGTCCACCCCCAGGCCGCGAACACCCTGGTCCGCGCGGTCATGCAGGGCCTGCTGCCCCGCAAGAACGACACCGCCCTCGACCTCTACTGCGGCGTCGGCCTCTTCGCCGGCGCCATCGGCCAGCGCATCGGCGAGAAGGGCGCGGTCCTCGGCATCGAGTCCGGCAAGCGCGCGGTCGAGGACGCCCGGCACAACCTGAAGGACCTGGAGCGGGTCCGCATCGAACACGGCAAGGTCGACCAGGTCCTGCCCCGCACCGGCATCACCGAATGCGACCTCATCGTCCTGGACCCGCCCCGCGCGGGCGCCGGCAAGGCCACGGTGAAGCAGCTGGTGGGGCTGGGGGCGCGCCGTATCGCGTACGTGGCCTGCGACCCGGCGGCGCTGGCGCGGGACCTGGGGTACTTCGCGGAGGGCGGTTACAAGGTGCGGACGCTGCGGGCGTTCGATCTGTTTCCGATGACGCACCATGTGGAGTGCGTGGCGATTTTGGAGCCTGCGGCAAAGGGTGCCTGACCTGCGGTTTCGTGGTCCGGGTGAGTTGTTCGACCTGTTTCCCTCCCTGCGGCGGGTCGAGGGTACGGATCCCCCCTCGTGCCCTCCTGACCTGCGAATTCTTCAGGGAGGTGCTCGCGTTGGCGACACCTTCAGGGTCTCGCTGGAGGTTCCTGACGCTCGGAGCGGAAGTCTCAACCTTCCGCAGCTCTCCCGCTGCCGCCATGTAGGCCCACCGGTGCAGGTGAGCTCTCCGGTACGGGATTCAAGTTGCGGCTTTCATCACGGGTGGGCCGAGGGCTGTGCTGTCACGCCGCCCTCGCCCGAACGCCCGAACAGGTGCAATGCACCGCCGAGCTGCTGAAGGGCCGTCAGGGGCGAACCCCCGATCAGTGGAACGACAGGATCCGGGACGGACGAACTCTTGCCCTGCACGGCTACGGCAACGCCACTCGGTCAGGATCCTGCATTCGTCGTCGGCGGACCCGCCACGCATAGGGGGTAGTCGTTCGGCCGAGCCCACCTCGACCTGCTCCGCAAATGAGTGCCGCCTACAGTTCGAGGCTGTGGTGACCTTTCGCTGCTGGGCATGGGCCCGACCGCTGCGTCTCCCCATGCTTCTCGTCATGGACAGCACCTGGACCGAGAGTGTCGTCAACGTCGTGGACGTCGAAGCGACGTGTTGGGCCGGTTCCCCGCCGCCTGGGGAGGCCAGCGAGATCATCGAAATCGGGCTCACTGTCGTCGACCTGAACATCGGCGAGCGCCTTGGTCGGCACCGGATCCTGGTGAGGCCCGCCTGGTCCACCGTCAGCGAGTTCTGCACGGAGCTGACGGGACTCACTCAGGACAAAGTCGATCAGGGAGTCTCCTTCGCCGAGGCGTGCCGACTACTGACGGCGGAGCACCGCGCAGGCACCAGGCCCTGGGCCAGTTGGGGCGACTACGACCGTCACCAGTTCGGAAGGCAATGCCAGGCCACAGGGACGCCTTACCCTTTCGGCCGTTACCACGTCAATGCAAAAACTGTCTTCACCAAAGCCGAGGGCCTGCGCAAGGCCCCTGGCATGGCACGCGCCCTGCAGATCGTCGGGCGGCGTCTCGAAGGCCGTCACCACCAGGCTGAGGACGACGCCTGGAACATCGCTGCTCTCGTACTCCACCTCCACGAGAGGGGAGACTGGCCGACCGCGGGAGGGCACCGCGCCTGACGTGCCGCCAGGGCGTGGGGCAGGGCGTGGGGCAGGGCATCCTGCTAGGTGCATGTTGCATGTACGACAACGGTGCCGGTTGCAAGGAGTGGCTGGTTGCGCCGATCGGCTCCGTCAGGTCTGTGGCCTTCAACCGGAGCCATGGATGGAACCGTCTCACGGCTTCTCAATCAACGCATGACATCCTCAAGCGCTGAAGGTGACCTGAGTTTTCTAGTGCTGATACCACACGTATGGTCGGCTCAGTGACATATACGAGCGTGGAGCATGTCGGAAAGTCCGGTTCGGCGAGGTAACCCTCGTCATCTTCCCAGTTTTCTTCGATTGTGATTTTTCCGGGAGCCTGCATTCGTGCTAGATAGTATCTGCCTCCCTTGTAATCGCTTTGGCGGGCGTCGAATGGGATTTGCAAGGAGGTCGACAGGACATCGCTTACCTCTTGCAAGCTCATTTTGTCGGAGCCGTAGAGGTAGTAGCGATGCCCCATGGTTTTCCTCCCGTTAGTTCCGCGGTGCGATGATACTCGGTGCGCGTCCGGTTGCGCTCTCAACGGAATCGTAGACCATGAAGTGAACTGGTCGCCCGGCCGCCTCTGAGAGTTCTTGAGCGAGTCGAGTGAGGCGCATCTTTCGCAGATTTTCGTCCGTCAGCTCGCCGGTTCGGGTGCCCTTAGATCGAAGGCCCACGCCGGCTTTCTTAGCTTGTCCGAAGACGTCTGCTCCTGCGAGTGCGATGTCGAAGTCACTCTCCGGTCGGAAAGGCTCCCCCGTCCTGAAGCTTCGTCCAGTGACGGAGCTTCCGTGAAATATGGCTGTGGAGTCATTGTAGCCAGCTGCGCGCAGGCCGGAGTAGATTTTTTGCGTGAATTGGCCGTATGTCCCAGCGCTGAAGCCGCGAGGAATATACGGGTTTGCTCCACCCAGTGCTGGATCGTCGGAGTGTGCTGCCCCTGGTCCGAATCGGCCTGGAGCCTTGGGCTCGACGGCTGCCCTGCGCCACCCGGTCAGTCCGCCGAGTCCGGTGACGGCGAGCTGTTGGGTGAGTTCGTCGGCTGCTTCGGCGTAGAGGTCGGCGAGTGCGTCGCAGCCTTGTTGGCGGAGCATGTATTCGGCGCGGTAGAGGCGGTAGGCGGGGCGGACGGGGAGGTACTTGTCGAGGAAGGCGCCGGCGCCGCCGTTCTGGCCGGTGACGGCGTTGTAGGCGTCTCCGAGGAACTGGAAGGGTGCCTTCAGCCCTTGGAGGAAGCCCGAGCCGAAGTCGCCGAGGATCGCTCCTGGGCTGTTGGGGTCTTCGGGGGTCCGGCCGCTGGGGTCGGTGAGCAGGGTGGGCTGGTTGTCGGCGTAGGCGTACGGGGACACGTGGGGGGTTGAGGTGCTTCGGGTTGCCGGGTCGGTGCTGGTGAAGCGGCCGGTGGCCGGGGTGTATTGGCGGGCGTGGAGGTCGATGTTGCCGGTGGTTGTTTCGTAGCGGGCGCCGGTGTAGGTGGGGGTGCTTGAGGGCGCGCCTGCGGTGACGGTGCCCAGGACGCGGGTGCCGTAGGGGTCGTAGGCCCAGCGCTGGTGGAGGGTGCCTGTGCTGCTGGTGACGTCGAGCGGGGAGCCCTGGGTGTCGTGGTGGTAGTAGAAGACCGCACCTGCACCGGTTTTGGTGGCTGCGGGCTGGCCGAGGGGGTCGTAGCGGTAGGACTGCTTGACGGTCCAGGCGCTGTCGTACTCGGTGGCGAGGATCGGCAGGGGTGCGTTGGGGTCCCACTGGGTGCGGCTGGTGACCGCGCCGTCCTTGAGCGTGGCGACCTGGTTGCCGCTGGCGTCGTGGTCGTAGGTGTGGTCGGTGCCCGCGACGGTGGCGGCGGAGATCTGCCCGGCCAGGTCGTAGGTGAAGGTGTTGGCGCCGGCTTTTGTCTGGTTGCCGTCCGCGTCGTATTCGTATGCGGTGGTGGTTGCCCCGGTGGTGGTGGAGGTGAGCTGGTCGGCGTCGTCGTAGGTGTAGCTGGTGGACGTGGCGCCGAGGGTGGAGGTCAGGCGGTTGCCGACCTTGTCGTAGGTGTAGGACGTGGTGCGGGTCGCGGCGCAGCCGGTGATCCAGGGTTGCGGGTAGCAGCCGTAGGTGAGGCGGCCCGCGGTGTCGTAGGTCTGGTCGTAGCCGCCGGTGCCGATTCCGGCGCGGGTGACGTCGACGCGGGTGGGCAGGCCGGCCGCCGAGAGGGTCAGGGCGGTCTTGGTGACCGTCGTGCCTGCCTTGGAGGAGGTGACGGCGGTGACGCGGCCTGCCCGGTCGTAGGTGCGCTCCTCGGTCTCCGTGTTGGGCAGCGCCGTCTTGGTGAGGTTGCCCGCCGGGTCCGAGGTGTAGGTGGTGGTGGCGCCGTCGGCCGTCATGGTGGCGGTGCGGCCGTCGTTGTCGTAGGTGTAGCCGATGGTGTTGCCGTCGGAGTACTTGCGGGTGAGCATCTGCCCGGCGGCGTCGTAGGTGTAGGCGAAGCCGCGGGTCTTGGTGAGGTAGCCGACCGCGTTGTAGACGAAGTCCTCGGAAATCGTCGCGTTGGCGCGGGCGGTCATCTGTCCGGCGTCGTCGTAGCCGAGGGTGACGTCCGGCGTGGAGTCCGAGTAGTCGATCTTGGTGGCCAGGCCGCGGGCGTCGTACGTTCGGGTGGTGGAGCCGCGGGGTGAAGCTTCCCCTGGATCGTGGACACCTCTGAGTCCGGCCCCGGCAGGGGCCGGGTAGGAGGCATCTTTTATGGTGATGAAGGTCTACTCGCCCGAGTTCAAGGCGGACGCCGTCGCGCTGTACCTGTCGGACCCGAGCCACACCTTCGAGGGCATCGGTAAGGATCTGGGGATCAGCCGCGAGACGCTGCGTAACTGGGTGCGGGCCGAACAGGCCCGCCGCGGCGGGGGCAGCACGACGAGTACGAGCACGGAGAAGAGCACGGTGGATTCCCCGCCGACGGCCGAGGAGCTTGCGGCCGAGAACGAGGCCCTGCGCCGGGAGCTGGCGACAGCGCGCAAAGAGGTGCAGAAACTGGCCACCGAGCGTGACATCCTGCGCAAGGCGACGAAGTTTTTCGCACAAGAGATGACCTGGTGACCAACCGCTTCCAGTTCATCGAGGACCACCACCGCGCCTGGGGCGTGAAGCGGTTGTGTGCCGTGCTGGAGGTGGCCCGTTCCAGCTTCTACAAGTGGCGGGCCGGCCGCGAGGCCCGCGCCTCACGTGAGCGGGCCGATGCCGCTCTCGCCGAGCGGTTCAGGGCCGTGCACGCCGAGTGGGACGGCACCTACGGCCGCCCCCGGATCACCGCCGAGCTGCGTGAGGAGGGCGAGCGTGTGAACCACAAGCGTGTCGGGCGGGTGATGCGGAAGTTCGGTATTGCCGGGCTGCGGCTGCGCAAGCGCCAGGTCACCACCGTGCCCGAACCGTCCGCCACCCCGGTACCGGACCTGCTGGGGCGCGACTTCACCTCGAGCGCCCCGAACACGAAGTACGTCGGCGACATCACCTACCTGCCGGTGGGCGACGGCGAGTTTCTGTATCTGGCGACCGTGATCGACTGCTTCTCGCGGCGGCTGGTGGGCTGGTCGGCCGCCGACCACATGCGCACCTCGCTGGTCACCGACGCACTCCAGGCTGCCGCCCGGGTCCGCGGCAGCCTGGCCGGAGCCGTCTTCCACAGCGATCACGGAGCCCAGTACAGCTCCCGCCAATTCGCGCAGCTGTGCGCCCAGTTGGGTGTCAGACAGTCCATGGGGGCGGTCGGCACGAGCGCGGACAACGCACTCGCCGAGTCGTTCAACGCCGCCCTCAAACGCGAGACGCTCCGTGGCGCCCGCCGCTACGACGGGGCCCGGGCCTGCCGCCTGGCCGTCTTCCGCTGGCCCACCCGCTACAACACCCGCCGACGGCACTCTGCAAATGGACAGCGGGCGCCGATCGCCTACGAACAGCAGTCAGCTACCCTGACGCTTGCCGCATAACGACACGAACAGGTGTCCACTCCTCGGGGGCAAGGCCCACTCTCGGGCCGCTGCGTCTTCTGCCAGCGTTGGTTGCCAGCCATGCGTAGGCGCGTGCCGGGTGATGGCAGGACCATTGACGATGACTTCCAGGCAACCTGTCGCGCCGCACGGGCAGGGTTCACTCGCAAGGGACAGCTCGATCTCCCCGCTGGCGAATAACGGGCCTCCCCGCTGGTGGACATCAAAGATCCCCGGATGGACAGCATTTCTCCACAGGGAGTGGGTTCAGTTCAGGGGAACGACACCGCACCGGTGGTGGCCTCGTTGAGGCGGTGGCTGTCCCCTTGGGTGACGACAACGGGGGCGTGGTGCAGGAGCCGGTCGACCGTCGCCGGCGAGGGTCTTGGGCATGATCTCGTCGCAGCCGGCCGGGTGGAGGTTGCTGCTGACGGCCGGACTGCGCCGTTCGTAGGCGGCATCGACCAAGCGGTAGAAGCCTTTGCGGCATCCGGCAAGATCGGCAGGAGGCCGATATCATCCACGATGATCAAGTCGGTGCGGGTAATGCGAGTGACGGCTTTGGCCACGGAGTCGATGACGCGGTCACGCCAGGCCAGGGCTCCGAGGTCCTCGATAGTGAACCAGGTGACGGTTGGCAGTCAGGCACTTACCATCTCGTGGACCGTGTTGAGGAGTTGCCGGCGGATTCCTGCACCGAGGTGCTGTGTGCACTCCCGCCGGAGCGGCGACCGCTGACCCTGGCGACTCGGGTTTCCCGCTTGGTTTCGCTGGGCTGCTCTTCGACCGCATGCAGCCCGGTCCGAAGCAGGACGGTACGGAGATCTGGCCGGCTCCGGTGAAGCAATGGACCAGTCTGGTTGACAGCGGGGACGTGGTCGCCCTTGTCTGTGAACTCGCACCAGTTCGGGACGGTTCTGCGGCACGGGCGCAGTTGCAGCCGGTTGAGCCGACGGTGACCTCGAACTGCTTTGCTAACACAAATGGCTTGTCCTGCAGTGTGCCCCCTGAGACGAGCGTGGGGGAGGGGTCTTGGATCAGTCCGGAACTGTGCTTGCCGATCGAATTGCCGACCGGAGGAGCGGAGTTGGTGATCCGCGGACGCTGCTGGGCGAGATGCGGCGTTCGGTTCTTCTGGTGCCGACCGTGGGCGAACAGCTCTGGTCGGCGCGTTTGGGCGGGGTGCGCTGGATCTACGCGTTCACCGACGAGACAGCTCTGGCCCGGTTTGCTCTGCTTCGCGCACCGGGTGATCAGGCCATGGACTATGCGGCGCTGCTGGGTGCGCGCATCGTCGACGAGATCGTGCCGTCTCTGGGGGAGCCCGGCGGTCTCGCGGTCGATGTCGCCACCGAGGACGGGGCGATGTTCTTCCCGCCGGTCGTCGGCATCGTTCCGGAGGCGGTCGCAGTCGACGCGGGGGAGGAGCGGTCATGAGCGGTGACGGGGCGGACCTGCATCTCGACAAGGAGTCGGTCACCAAGTTCACGAAGGGTGTGGGTGCGACGATCGACCAGCTCGGCGATCTCGGTGGTGCCACGGGTTCGGTGATGGGCAAGGGTTTCTCGGAGATGGCGATGACCGGGATGGAGGCCGGGCACCACGGTCTCGCGGCCGACTTCGAGGACTTCTGTGAGCGCTGGGAGTGGGGTGTGCGCGCCCTGGTGAGGGACGCCAGTGGGCTTGCGAACCGGCTGGGCCTGGCGGCGGGCACCCAGTGGGAGAACGACCAGTACCTTGCGGGCACGCTCAAGGTGGGTGCCAACTCCCTGTTCGGCGGGAACCCCCACGCCAGTGAGGAGGAGATCGCCAAGCAGAACTGGGGCGACATCTTCACGCCGGACTATCTGAACCCGGACTACAGCCCCGAATCGTTCGAGAAGGCCGGCCAGGACATGGGGCAGACCTGGAAGGACACGGGTCGCACCGTCCTCACCGAGGGCTATGGCGGCAGGCAGTCCGACTTGTTCAACAGCGCGCTCGGCATCTCCGACGACCAGTTCGACCAGGCACTGGACGAGACGCTCGGCCCGTCACCGGAAGAACGCGCCCAACAGGCGCAGCAGCAGGGCGAGTCGGGAGACAACTGACCGTGGGTATAGGCGACTTCCTGAGCGACATCACGCCCGACTCGGTCGAGGACGTGATCGAGGACGGTGTCGAGTGGGCCGGTGACCGGGTCGAGGACGCCGGGAACTGGACCGCCGACCGGCTGGATGACGTCGGCTGGGAGTCCGGTGCGGACTGGGTGCGCGAGCAGTCCCGTTCGGTCGCCAACCGGCTGGGCGCCGAGGTCGACGAGATGGACCTCGGCCAGACCGAGGACAAGACCAAGCTGATCTACGGCAGCCCCAGCAAGATCAACGCCACCGTCACCAAACTCCGCGCCTTCCAGTCGGCCTTCGACAGCACCGGCGACGGTCTCAAGGGCCTGGACTCAGGTCAGCTCAAGGGGGAGACGGCCGACGCCCTGCGCACCGCGGTGAGCACCCAGCCGCCCAAGTGGTACGCCGCCGCCGATGCCAGTACGAAGGCGCTGGACGCCCTCGACGCGTTCGCGGACACCGTGACCTGGGCGCAGGGGCAGGCGCAGACGGCGATCGACAAGTGGAAGGAGGGCGTGAAGGCATCCGAGGACGCCGCGGACGCCCACCGCAAGAAGGTGGACGCCTACAACAGCGCCGTCGACCGCTACAACGCCCAGCCCGCCGACAAGCGCGACCCGTCCTCCCTGCCGCCGAGGCCCGCTTCCACGTTCACCGACCCCGGCAAGAAGCTGATGCAGGACGCGCAGGACCTCCTCGCCGAGGCCCGCAAGCAGCGCAACACGGCGGCGGAGACCGCCCGCACGGCGGTGCGGGCCGCCCGCGACATGGCGCCGAAGAAGCCGTCGTACGCGGAGCAGGCGCGGGACGGGTTCGAGGAGTCCCAGGTCATGGGCATGCACCTGGACGGCGGGATCATCAAGGCGTCGGCGGGCATCGTCAACTTCGTGCGTGGCATCAACCCGATGGACCCGTACAACCTGACGCACCCGGCCGAGTACGTCACGTCCCTCAACAGTCTGGCTGCCGGTCTGGTGGTCGCCGCCAACGACCCGGTCGGCACCGGCACCACGATGGTCAAGGACTTCATGAAGGACCCGGCCGAGGGATTCGGCCGGCTGATCCCCGACATCGCGCTGACCATCGCCACCGGTGGTGGCGGCGCCGCGGTGAAGAGCGTACGCGTCGCCGACGAGGCCGCCGAGGCGGCGCGGCTGCGCAAGCTCGTCGACGATGCTCCGGAAGGGGCCAACAGCCAGCCCGACGCCAAGCGAATATCCGAGGACACCGACCCGGTGGACCTCGCCACGGGCAGGATGTACCTGCCCCAGACCGACGTCACGGTCCCCGGCATCCTGCCGCTGGTCTTCACCCGCCGTACCGAATCCGGTCTGACGGTCGGGCGTTTCCTGGGACCCTCCTGGACATCCACCGTCGACGAACGCCTGCAGATCGACGCCATCGGCATCATCCACGTCACCGCCGACGGGCTCCTGATCCGTTACCCGCACCCGGCCCCAGGCGCGCCCACCGCACCGGAATCGGGCAGGGCCCGCACCTTGGTGGCACGTGACGCTTACGGCGACTACACGGTCACGGACCCCGACAGCGGCCTGGTCCTCGACTTCAACGCCCCGTCCGGCGCCGAGCCGGGAGGTGACGGGACGGCCTGGCTCTCGGACATCACCGACCGCAACGGCCACAGGATCAGCGTCGACCGTGACGAGGACGGCCTGCCGCTGGCTCTGGTCCACTCCGCGGGCCACCGCGTGAATCTGGCCACCGAGGACGGTCGGATCACCGCTCTGTCCCTGGCCGGTGCGGGCGAGGACGGCACGGACCTGCCCCTGATGAGCTACGGGTACGACGACGGCGACCTCACCACCGTCAGCAAGCCGTCGGGCGCCACGACCACGTTCGTCTACGACGACCGCCGCCGCGTCACCGCCTGGATCGACTCGAACGACAGCCGCTACGACTACGCCTACGACGACCACGACCGCGTCATAGCCGAAGGCGGCCAGGCCGGCCACGTCCAGATCACCCTGACCTACACCGAACCCGACCCCGTGACGGGCCACCGCACCACCACACTCACCACCGCAGAAGGCCACACCACACGCCATCTGTTCGGCCCCGGCTGCCGTCGGCTGGCCGTCACCGACCCGCTCGGCCACACCACCCGATTCACCTACGACCCGCGCGGCAACCTCCTGGCCCGCACCGACGCGTTGGGTGTGCGCACCGCCTTCGGCTACGACGAGGACGGCCGCCTCGTCTCCACCACCTCCCCCGACGGCGGTGAACTGCGGCACCGTACGCGGCCCGTTCGGTCTGCCGGTGGAGGTCGTCGGACCGGACGGCAACCGGGTGCTGTCCGAGTTCGACGAACGCGGCAACCGCACGGCGGTCACGGACCAGGCAGGCTCCACCACCCGCTACACCTACGACCGGGCCGGCCGGCTCACCTCGGTCACCGACGCCCTCGGCGCCACGACACACGTGGTGTGCGACGCGGCGGGCCTGCCCGTGGAGGTGACCGGCCCGACCGGCGCCGTCACGCGCACGGAGCGGGACGCCCTCGGCAGACCGGTCCGCGTCACCGATCCGGTGGGCGGCGTCACCCGCCTGGAGTGGCACGCCGACGGCCAGCTCGCCCGCCGCACCGGACCGGACGGCGCCACGGAGTCATGGACGTTCGACGGCGAAGGCAACCGCCTGACCCACACCGACGCGTCCGGTGGCGTCACCCGCTCCGAGTACACTCACTTCGACCTGCCCCTCGCCCGCACCGGACCCGACGGCGTCCGCCACGAGTTCGAGCATGACGCCGAACTGCGCCTCACCCGCGTCACCAACCCGCAGGGACTGACCTGGACCTACGAGTACGACGCGGCCGGCCGCCTCGTCTCCGAGACCGACTTCGACGGCCGCACCCTCACCTACGAAACGGACGCGACGGGCCGGCTCACCGCCCGCACCGATGCCCTCGGCGGGACCATCGCGTACGAGCGCGACCAACTCGGCCAGGTGATCAGCAAGGACATCGACGGCCATGTGACGACGTACGCATACGACCGGGCGGGACGCCTGCTCGAAGCCGTGGGCCCGGAGAACGAGATCCGCTACCAGTACGACCGCCGAGGCAGGACCAAGACCGAACTGGTGGACGGCCGTCCTGTCTCCTACTCCTACGACGTCCTGGGCCGCCGTACAAAGCGCATCACGCCCACCGGCCACGTCACCTCCTACACATACGGCCCCGACGGCAGTCCTCAGCGCCTCACCAGCGGCGATCACCGGATCGACTTCACGCACGACGGCGCCGGGCGCGAACTCGTCCGCGCCTTCGACGACACGCTCAGCATGACGTCGGCGTGGGACGAGGCCGGACGGCTCGCCGTCCAGCACATCACCGCCGGGACCCGGGCCGTCAACAGCCGCGCCTACTCCTACCGCCCCGACGGCAACCTGACCTGCGTCGCCGACCGGCTCTCGGGCACCCGCACCTTCGACCTCGACCCGGCGGGCCGCGTCACAGCCGTCCATGCCAAGGACTGGACGGAGCGCTACACCTATGACGACGCCGGCAACCAGACCTCGGCATCCTGGCCGTCCGGCCACCCCGGCAGCGAAGCCACCGGACCGCGCGCCTACACCGGCACCACCATCACCCGCGCCGGCAACATCCGCTTCGAGCACGACGCCCTCGGCCGGATCACCCTGCGACAGAAGACGCGCCTCTCCCGCAAGCCCGACACCTGGCGCTACACGTGGGACGCGGAGAACCGCCTCACCTCCGTCATCACCCCCGACGGCACACGGTGGCGCTACCGCTACGACGCGCTCGGCCGCCGCACCGCGAAACAGCGCCTTCTCGCCACCGATGGAAGCGTGGCCGAGGAGGTCCGGTTCACCTGGGACGGCCTGACCCTGTGTGAACAGACCACCCACCACCCGGACACCCCGAACACGGTCACCCTCACCTGGGACCACCGCGGCCACGCACCCCTGGCCCAGACGGAGCGCATCCTCACGGCCGACGACGGCCAGGAAGAGATCGACCGCCGCTTCTTCGCCATCGCCACGGACCTCATCGGCACCCCCGCCGAGCTGATCGACGAGTCCGGCGACATCGCGTGGCGCTCCCGCTCCACGCTCTGGGGCACCACGGCCTGGTCCCGGAACAGTGGCACGTACACCCCGCTGCGCTTCCCCGGCCAGTACTACGACCCCGAAACCGGCCTCCACTACAACGTTTTCCGGCACTACGACCCGGAGACCGGCCGCTACGCCTCGCCGGACCCACTCGGCCTCGCTCCGGCACCCAACCCCGTCGCGTATGTTCCTAATCCGTGCACATGGATGGACCCTTTCGGTCTGGCGCCGGGCGGTTGTCCTGAAGAGGAGCACTTGTTCCGAGGGACGTCGAAGGGATTTGATGCCGGCGAGAATGCTCAAAGCTCGGGTTTCACACCCACATCAACGGACCCCGGCGTGGCGACGGCGTTCGCCAGGCACTCGGAACAATTCGGCGAATCCGTAGTGCAAATTATTCCCCGGAGCGCGCTTGAAGGAATTGAAACCATGCCAGGAGTCATACGTGCCGAGGCAGAAGTCGCCGTGCAACTTCCCGCTTCGGAAATTGCCGGAAGAGCTACCATCCAGCTCCCGTCGAGCGTCGCTCATGGCATCCTCAAGGACATGGGAATCGATGTGCCCCGAATAAATTCGTACGGAGGTATCAGTGATGCCTTGGAATGGGATATTCCAAAACTCTCACCCGAGCAGGTACGACAATTCCTGACGGAGGCTTATAAGCATGGATGAAAATGCTGCTGGTGAACTTCAGATCTACTCGGTGGAGGAGAGGAGTGCTGGGACCGCAACGTGTGCTGCTCGCTGCGTAGGCGGCGTAGTGCAAACCGGCCGACCGTTCAGACTTCGCTTGGCTGATGGCGCAACAGGATCCCCGGTAATTCTCGGCCTCGACTGGATCAGATGTTATGGAAAGGTTACGGACCTCCTGTATCCGCCCTATAGTGCCTTGGTTCAACTGTCGGGGGAGGGTGTGAGTCTTCTGGCGAGAGGCGTGATCCTTTCGTCTGTCATGAACGATGAGTCATGAACAAATTCTGGTGAGCAAGGTGGACTCATGGGCGGGCCGGCAGCGACACTTCGCGAGTGGGGCGCGCTGAACTTTCCGTACTTTCCGGTAGGAGAGCCGGTCAGCGCCGACGAACCGATCCCCGGCTACGCCGAGCAGGAGGACCGGCTGATTGCGGACCACCCTCGAACGCGACGAATCGTGCTCCGCCTACTACCTGACTGGCCGTTGCACCGCTACTACCGCCGGGACAGTGACCGAAGGGGACTTCGCCGGGGCCGTCGTCGGAGAGCCTTACGGCACCTCGCACCCAGCCTGCGGGACCCGTTTCACCGGTAATGCGCTGGAGTTCATCACGCCCGAAACGTCAAGAGGTATTCAGTCCTTGCTTGGCCAGGGCAAGTGCGGACCTCACGGGCCGGCGTCGCCTTTGCATACATGGATGATTTGCAGTTTCGTCGCACATGGCCATAGTCATTGAAGCAGCCGCGAAGGCGGCACTGCCCTGATCTCGTAGAGGGTGGGATTCCCGTCAAACGAAGTTTTGCGGCTACCGCGCATATCCGCAGGACGGCAAGTTGCACAAGGCCAGTAACTACCATGCGCACGAACATGGCTTTACCGAGGAAATGGTCATGAAGTCCTCAAGAATCCGGACGCGGTGTATTACTCGGCAGCCAGCAGTGGAAAGCGGATTTTCCGTCAGGGAGAGGGCATTGTGGTTGCTCGCGCCGACCGTGCCAGGGCGGGCAACGTCATCACGGCATACGGTTCATCCGGCATCAAGGGTCCTTCGGGGGCCAAGGCGCTGGCCGGATTGCCCACCGACCCGGGTGCGCCGATTACGCACATTGACGTGGTGGAGGGGAGGATTCCAGCCAAGAACGACTATATGGCCCCCGCAGAGAAGGTCATGAGGAGGCGTCCACCATGAGAATCACCGTCGGTGACCGGACCGTGTTGGTGACGGACAAGCCGCTGCGCCTCACCCCGCGTTTCGCCTTCCGGGCTTCCTCGTACGCGTAGCGGAGTACTCGAACGTGGACGAACGCGGCGCGTTCCTTTTGGACACCTTCGGCAGTGGGCCGTGGCTGTGGGACACACCCGACGAACTCCGGTTCGATCGAGAAGACCGGGAGTTGGTCGGCGCCGAGTTCCAGGTCGCCGGTGAGGCCGTCGACCTCGAGGACTCCGCCCATCTGTCCGCGACCCCCGCGGTCCAGCCGGGAGGTCTTCGTGCCGCAGAGGTCCGGGACTTCCGCTTGGAGGTGACCACCGAGCTCTGCCGTGCCCCAGAGGATGCCGTACTGACCTGTCTTCGTGACCTCGATGTCTTGGACGAGCCGCTGGAGGCTCGCGTCGGTATCGGCCCGGACGTGGCACTTCTTGTCCAGGGCAGTGCCATCGTCGGTTGGAGCCTGACCGACCCGGTCCGGTACGTGACCACCGGTTCGCCGCCCCCGACCCGGCTCCTCCCGCCCCATCGACCCGGGTCCTGTTCACCACGTGCATGGACCTCGTCACCACGCCGTGGCTGGACGCGGTGCGGCGCCGTGATCCGGCCGCCGTGTCCGACTTGCGGCAGCTTGCCGCAGGCTGCGCGACCAGCGTGAGGACCGGCACCGGGCGGACGCGCTCCTCGCTTTGACCGGCGGACTGGTCGAGGACTACGGGAGTCGGTGACGGTCGGCCGATTCGTCAGCGCCCCGTGTCGCCGTATCGGCAGGTTCACCCCGGTGCGGGTTCGGCTCCTTGCGGAAGGTCCGCAGGAGCGTTGGGGGCTCGAGGCCGGAAGCGAAATGGTGACCGCCTGAGGCGCTGCGGTGATGACCGGTCCGGTCGCTGTGTGCGATCACCGCTGGCGGCACAGAGGGCTTTACGATGCGCCAGCCGGGGCTCGGGTCGATGTGGCCCAGCTGTGGCGGGCTCTGTCCG
This sequence comes from Streptomyces sp. NPDC019224, assembly GCF_040632605.1. Classification (NCBI taxonomy): domain Bacteria; kingdom Bacillati; phylum Actinomycetota; class Actinomycetes; order Kitasatosporales; family Streptomycetaceae; genus Streptomyces; species Streptomyces sp. NPDC019224. The sequence goes on from NZ_JBEYCF010000032.1 coordinate 31,914, forward strand.
CAGGCGGCGGACTGCCGGGTGGTGCAGGCTGAAATCCGTGCGCACCTGCCGTGACGCTCAAATGACGCTCCGAGCCCCTGGCAGCCCGCGTACAGAGCCGAGGAGACCCGTCTGACCTGCAGCTTCTCCCGCATCGACTAGCGGTGACGTGTTTTCGATGACGCATCATGTGGAGTGTGTCGCGATTCTGGAGCCTGCTGAAAAGGGCCGCTGACCTGCTGTTTTATCGAGTGTGCATTGTGTGCGTTACGGGCGATATCTTGACGCATGTTCGACGCATATTTGACGCACGTTTGACGCACGCCCTGACAGGTCATCAGGTGACTGCCTCTACTTCTGATGGTGCGACAGATGCGGCCGGTAGGTGCTCACTCCTGATAACTCTCGGTAGCGGACCTGGCGCCGCGTATTGGATCTGGAGGGCAGGGGCGGGCTTGGTCGCCGCTGGTCAGCGTTGGCCCGTCGCGACGTGGTGGAGTGCCGCCCGGCGCGTCGGGTGAGCAGGGAGAGGATTTATCCACACGCTTTCTTCACGGCCCCGTGGCCTCGTGTGGAAACAAATCTGCTCCCGCCCGACGTTGTCGATCTCCTAGCCGAGGGGGAAGTCGGGCGTGAAGCTGTTCCACACAACGAAAGGCGGCGTGACTGAGGTCACGCCGCGTCTTGCCGACGTTGAGGCGAATGTGCAGAGCCTTATCGAGGCGCACATGGAGACGATGCTGGGGGTGCGGTTCCTGGCGAGCGAGTACGTGATCGGATGCGCCGATGGCGGATGTATCGACTCGCTGGGACTCGATGAGAACGGCGCACCTGTGATCGTCGAGTACAAGCGCGGAACAGACGCGAGCGTGATCAACCAGGGCCTCTACTACATGGCCTGGCTGGTGAACCATAAGGACGTCTTCCGGAACCTGGTTCGCGACCGGATCGGGGTAACGGCCGCGTCCCAGATCCCGTGGAGCGCACCTCGACTGATCTGTGTGGCCGGCGACTTCACCCGCTACGACGCGCACGCGGTCCGCGAGTACCGACGGTCAATTGATCTCATGCGCTACCAGTACTTCGGCCGCGATCACTTCAGCCTTGAGACCGTGGCTTCCGTCACGGGGCGGTCGGCTCAGGGGAAACGGGAACGTCGCCGCGTAGCCGGGGAGCCGCTCCTTCGGAAGCAGGGCGGAGCAATGGCCGAGCTGGCACAAGCGGTCGACGAGGTCCTCGTCGGACTGGGCGGAAACGTCACTCGGGTGCAGCGTAAGCAGTACTGCGCCTATCAGCGGCTCCGGAACTTCGCGTGCCTCATCCCACCGCAGCAGGCCAAAGTGGTGGTTTACCTGAAGGTGGCTTCAGCAGCGGTGGACCTAGTGCCTGGATTCACGCGGGACGCGACGGGGCTTGGTCACCATGGCACGGGCGATCTGGAGGTTCAGCTACGCACCGAGGGTGACCTGGAGCGTGCCCAGGAACTTTTCCGACTCAGTTACGCCGCTGCGTGAAGGGACGATGCTCCGTACTGCCGGGCGAGTTTCGCGGTTGGAGTTGTGGCTCGTCGTGTGCTGCCTCTCGTCGGCTGGTCAGGAAGTGGCGGTGGGTATACAAGTATTCGGCGGTTCCCCGGTTTCGGTAACCGGGGGACCGCCGGTATATTGCCGCCGCTACTGAACCTCAACGCTGAAACGCTCCGTGTCCATAGAGAGCGCGGGACATGCGAAAGGGGCACCGGAAGATCGAAGTCAGAGAGCCCAGTGCCCCCAGGCCCAGGGCGACCCTACGCGTTGCAGGCGGCCTTCTTGCCGCCAAACAGGGTTCCGCCGATGTACTGGACATCCGCGTTCGGGACAGCGCACCGCAGATCGACATCGGCCACAGGGGTGCCATGGCTGCTCAGGATGCCACCGGTGCCGCCGGCGACATCCACGACACCGTTGTTGGTGGGGAACTCTGATGTCTGGCCCAAGACCTCGGCCGTGGGGACAATATCGTCGTTGGGTAGGCCGAGAGGCCCGCCGTCGGCGGCGGCGGTTCCGGCTGTGCCGGCGAGGGTGGCGGCTGCTACTACGGCAGCGGCGAGCATGGCACGACGACGCACGAAGGTACTCCTTGGCTGGGTGACTTACCGAGGAGGGGAACGATGCCGTGCCCGAAAGGAAACGGTCGTGCAGCCATTAAACTCAGCGAGCTTCTTCGAGTTGGTCACCGATCGGGTGATGGGCCGTGAAGCGCAACGAGCGAGGCCCCAGGGCGGTTGATCGAGATGTCTGACGTCTCAATCACGTTGCTCGGGGGCCTCGTTGGTTACACATCCTGCCGCACTCGCCCTGCCGCACGCACTCGTGGAGTGGGTCACCATGCTGATCGCCACCCGTGAGGGTGACCGGCGCTGCAAGCTCCGTCCGTCCCAGCGCGCGATGGTGACACTGGTGTACCTGCGCGAACACGCCACTCTCGCGAAGATCGCCGCCGGGTTCGGGATCAGCGAGTCCACCGCCCATGCCTACACCAGCGCGGTCGTCGACCTCCTCGCCGAACGCGTACCGGGCTTGCTGAAGACACTGCGCGAGCATGATGCCGAGTTCGTCCTGCTCGACGGGACCCTCGCCCAGTGCGACCGGGTCGGCGACGGCCGGGCCGACTGCTCCCACCAGCACCGGCGCCACGGCGTGAACGTGCAGGTCCTCACCGACCCGTACGGACAATTGCTGTGGCTCTCGCCCGCCCTGCCGGGCCGCACCCACGCCCTGACCGCCGCCCGAACCCACCGGATCATCCGGATCTGTGAGCGCCAGGCGTTCCGGTCGTGGCCGATCTCGCCTGCCAGGGCACCGGCCCATGGCTGACCACCGGCATCAAACGCAAACCCCTGCGGGAACTCACCGCCACCGACAAGACCCGCAACCGAGCCCCGGCCACAGCACGGGCACCCATTGAACGCGGCGTCGCCCGCCTAAAGTCCTGGCGGATCTTCCGCAGATCCCGCTGCAACCCCAACCGCATGACGTCAATCGCCAAGGCCATCCTCACCCTGGAGCGGCAACGCTGAAGAAACTCACTGGGCGTGTCCGTGTCATTTTCAAACCAGGCGGACTTCCATGCGCAGAAGGGGCGGAGGCGGACGCCAGTCCTCCCGGCTCCACCTGGGAGGAATCCATCCAATCGGGTGAAGAGAATCAAAGTGGTGGGAGTGAAAGTCGCATTCTCGAACAATCCTGGGTAAATGCCCCGTGAGAGGTGGTTCGAGACCGATTTATCAAGGTTTGATGCGGATCGTGTCCGTTGGTGTCTGGGCTCGTTCTACCAGCGTCGGCATAGGCGCGATACGAAGGAGTTCCAATGGTTCCGGATGAGTTCAAGTACACCGAGGATCACGAGTGGGTGCTGCGGACTGGTGACAGCACGGTGCGGGTCGGGCTCACCGATCACGCCCAGAGTCAACTCGGGAGCGTCACCTCCGTCGTGCTTCCCGAGCCCGGGGATGCCGTCGGTGCGGGCCAGGCCCTGGGCAAAGTGGAGTCCGCCGAGTCGGTCTCGGACTTCCATGCCCCACTGGCCGGGAAGGTGGTCGCGATTAACGAAAGTCTGGCCGAGGGGCCGGGAGCGGTGAACGACGACTGCTACGGAGAGGGCTGGCTCGTGGAAATCGACATGTCCGACGCCGACAAGGTGGACGACCTCCTCGACGCCTCGGTGTACGGAAAACTCCTCGACCAGAGCTGAGCCGGCCGCGGCGGCCCTGCCCCGCTGCACCCGAACGCGTTCGGGTGCAGCGGGGCAGGGCCGAGGGGAAGGGCCAGGCATCCACGAGGAGCTGGCCCCTTCCGCCCGCCCGCTTGAGTCACCAAGAAGTACTCCGGATAGGGGCGACGTCACTTGACGGAGTGAACCTCTTCCGGAAGCTTTCCAGGGACGGATCTGCTGGTGAGACAGGGAACTACTGAGATTGAACTCGTGAAGTCGTAGGGGCTGGCGGGGGGTGCTTGCCTGCGGTATCACGGGAGGATGAGGTATCCGCAGGGTGGCGGGTTGACCGCTGAACGGCAGTGCAGGCGCGAGGAGTTACGGCTCCAGGCAGCTGAGCGGTTCGCTCGTGGCGAGGGCAGTACGGCGAGCGCCAGGGATCTGCGGGTCAGTGTCCGATCGGTGCAGCGGTGGCGTCACACGTGGTCCGAGGGCGGCCCACGGTCCTTGCGGTCGCAGGGGCCCGCGTCGCTGCCGCGACTGAGTGGGAAGCAGTTCGCCGAGCTGGAGTCGGAGCTGGCCAAAGGACCGGCCGCGCACGGCTGGGAGGACCAGCGCTGGACTCTGAACCGTGTGAAGACGGTGATCGGACGGCGCTTCCACCTCACGTACACGATTCAGGGTGTCCGCAAGCTGATGGTGCGTAACGGCTGGTCCTGCCAGGTCCCGGCCCGTCGTGCCATGGAGCGGGACGACGAGGCGGTGGCCGGGTGGGTCAAGGAGGTGTGGCCCCGCGCGGAAGGCTAGCGGCGGCCCGTGGAGCATGGCTGGTCTTCGAGGACGAAGCCGGCTTCTCCATGACGCCGTCGCACGCAAGGACCTGGTCGCAGCGCGGGCGGACTCCGGTGGTGCGGGGCCGCGGCCGCTCGCGCAGACGGATATCGATCGCCGCGCTGACCTGCTACAAGCCCGGCCACCGCTCCCGGCTGATCTACCGGCCGCGACGAGACGAAGGCAACCGTGACGGGCGCAAAAGCTTCTCCTGGCGCGACTACCGCGACCTGCTGATCGCAGCCCACCAGCAACTCGGCGGCCCGATCGTCCTCATCTGGGACAACCTCAACGTCCACAAGGCCGCAGGTCTACGGGAGTTCGCCGAATCCCGTGACTGGCTGACCATCCTCTACTTGCCGTCCTACGCCCCCGACCTCAACCCCGTCGAGGGCATCTGGTCCCTGCTACGTCGCGGCTGGCTCTCCAACGTCGCCTTCTCCACGCCAGAACATCTCATCCGCACGGTCCGGAGCGGTCTACGGCACATCCAGTACCGCAGCAACCTCATCGACGGCTGCCGTTCGGCGGTCAGCCCGCCACCTTGTGGATACCGCATACCCCGGTGATACCTCACGGGCGACGAGCCGTCAGCCCCTACGACACCACGAGTTCAACCTCAGTAGAAGAGGGCTTCTCGAACTGGACTTCGGCCCATGAGCGTGGCCCGCCATGGTTCACAGGGTGGCGCGGCCTCCACGGCCGCCCGCCTTCTGGAACCGGATCCGGAACGGGGGTCGGCAGGAGCGGACCCTCTCAGATCTTGATCACGGTGAGTCGTGAACCGCAGAGCGCGGTGAGGTCCTCCGGATCCGAGGTGAGGACCGTGACCGGGCCTGGCGAGGCGAGCGCGGTCGCACCGAGCATCGCGTCGATCGCGTACTTGTGTCCGTGCAGTCCGGCGTCGGTGAGGAGGGTGGCGGCGTGGCGGGCGATCGTGTCCGTGACGGGCTCGATCACCAGGCGGGAGAGCGTCCATTCCAGCGCCGGGCGGCTGATCCGGGGGTGGATGACCTCGACGAGTGTGGCCGCAGAAGTGATCACCCGGAGGTCGTCGGCGCGGGCGAGGGCCAGCCAGGCGGTGACGGTGCGGTCGCGCAGGACGGCCTTGGCCAGTCCTTCGCTGTCCAGGACGAGGGTGCCGCCCGGGGTGGCGGCGGGGGAGCGAGTCACGCGGCATCCGCTCCGTGTCGTGCCTGCTCGCGCTGGGCCTGGTGGAGCTGGTCGCGAAGAGCCTGGATCTCCTCGTCGGTGACGGGTCCGTGTTCGGCTTCGGCGACGGTGATGAGTTCGTTGAGGTTGTCGCGTTCGATCTGGCGGGCGACGGCCGCGGCGACGTAGGCGGAGAGGCCGGAGGGGCCACTGCGGGTGCGGGCGGCCTCGGCGATGTCCCGGGGCATGGTGATCGAATACTTGCCGGTGGGCTCGTTCATGCCACCTATCCTACTTCTGATCCTCCCGAGGGGGAGTGGATTGATCGGTGCAGGGTGGCGGTGCACTGCTGGGTCGGGGGTGTTGTTGACCGCCGGGGTGGAGCTTCCCCTTGATCATGGACACCTGGAGACTGGGATCTGAGTGGTTCCAGAGGAAGTAGGGCCAGGTGGGAAGCAAGTAAACGAAGTGGTACTCCGATGAGTACAAGCGCGACGCGATCGAGCTCGTGCGCTCGTCGGGGCGGACGGTCACCGATGTCGCCCGTGAGCTGGGGATCAGTTCGGAGAGCCTGCGGGGGTGGGTCAAGAAGGCCCGTGCCGCCGAGTCCGCACCGACAGCGGCTGCCGGCCGGGTCGGGACCAGCCCGGACCAGCATCACGCGGGCGGAAGGAAGCCGTCGACCTGGGCTTCGGCCCCGGGCCCGGCGAACTGGCCACGCGGGCACGGGCAACGGGGCGCGGGGCTCGCCCAGTGACGCGGCCGGCTCGGCGGCGCCGTCAGCGGCCGGCGCGGGCGTCAGCGGCGCAGGGCCTCCGCGATCACCTGCACCAGATGCCGGCCGTCCAGGCCCGCCAGGTCCTGGACCTGGGTGCGGCAGGAGAAGCCGTCCGCGAGGACGCGGCGGTCCGGCTCGGCGGCCGCCCTGGCGAGGATGCCCTCCCGGGCGATCTTCTCGGACACCTCGTAGTGGCCCTTCTCCATGCCGAAGTTGCCGGCCAGACCGCAGCAGCCCGCCGAGATGTCGACATCGCAGCCCATGGACCGCAGGAGCGAGAGGTCCGCCTCGTAGCCCATCACCGCGTAGTGGTGGCAGTGCGGCTGGACCAGGAGGCGTTCCGCAGCCCGCGGGGGTGTCCAGTCGATCGAGGTGAGGAATTCGGCCACCGTCTTCACCGCGCCGGCGAGTTCGGCGGCCCGGGGATCGTCGGGCAGGAGCTCCACCAGGTCCGAGCGGAGCGTCGCCGTGCAGCTCGGCTCGATGCCGATCACCGTCCGGCCGGCCCGGACATGGGGGAGCAGCAGGTTCACGGTGGAGCGGAGCTTCGCCCTGGCGGCGGTCAACTGGCCCGTGGAGATCAGGGTGAGGCCGCAGCAGGCGCCCGGTGCGGCGATCTCCACGTCGCAGCCGGCCGCCGTCAGGACCTCCACCGCGTCGCGCGGGATGTCCGGCGCGAGGGCGTCCGAGAAGGAGTCGACCCAGAGCAGCACCTTGGGACCGTCCGCCCCCGAAGCGGCCTTCCGTGCCCCGCTCCACCGGAACGGCCTCGGCGGCAACGGCGGCAGCGAGCGCCGGGAGTCCGCGCCCATCAGGGTCATCATCGTCCGCCGGAGCACCGGCACCCGCCCCGCCAGGTTGACCAGCGGCGCCAACGGCGCGATGAGGCGCAGCCACTGGGGGAGCCGGCCGAGGGTGTAGTGGCTCAGCGGGCGGCGGCGCCCCTTGTACGTCTGGTGCAGGGCCTCCGACTTGAACGTGGCCATGTCGATGCCGGTGGGGCAGTCGGTGGCGCACGCCTTGCAGCTCAGGCACAGGTCCAGGGCCTCGTGGACCTCCGGGGAGCTCCAGCCGTCCGTGACGAAGCCGCCGTTCAGCATCTCCTGAAGGGCCCGCGCCCGGCCCCGCGTCGAGTCCTTCTCGTCGCGCGTGGCCGTGTACGAGGGGCACATGAAGCCGCCCTGGCCGCGCAGGTCCGCCCGGCACTTGCCCACCCCGACGCACCGGTGCACGGCGTCGGTGATGTCCCCGCCGTCGTGCGCGAAGGCGAAGCCGTCGGTGGCGCGCAGCCGTCGGGCGCCGGGGCGCCGGAGGTCGGCGTCCAGCGGTGCGGGGCGGACGACGACGCCGGGGTTCATGACGTCCTCGGGGTCCAGGAGCGCCTTGAACGCCTCCATCGCGCGCAGCGCCTCGGGGCTGTACATGGCGGGGAGCAGTTCGGAGCGGGCCCGTCCGTCGCCGTGCTCGCCGGAGAGGGAACCGCCGTGCTCGGCGGCCAGGGCGGCGGCGCGTTCGAGGAAGTCGCGCATGGGGGCGCCCCCGCCGTCCAGCGGGAAGTCGATACGGGCGTGGACGCACCCGTCGCCGAAGTGCCCGTAGGCCAGGCCGGAGAGGCCCTTCTCGGACATGAGGGCCTGGAGTCCGCGCAGGTAGTCCCCGAGCCTTTCCGGGGGGACGGCGGAGTCCTCCCAGCCCGGCCACGCCTGCTTGCCGTCGGCGGTGCGTCCGGCCAGGCCGGCGCCGTCGGCGCGGATCTGCCAGAGCCTGGTCGCCTCGGGGCCCGCGGGCAGGACGACGCTGTCGGCGGCGTGGGAGGCGGCGACGAGTTCCCGCGCTGCCTCGACCGCCTCCGCCGAGGTCGCGCCGCCGACTTCGGCGATCAGCCAGCCACCGCCCTCGGGCAGGGTGGGGACGGCGGTCTCGCCGTGCGCCCGGCGCACCACGTCGACGAGTTGCGCGTCCAGGCCTTCCAGCGCGAGCGGGCGGAAGGGCAGCAGGTTCGGCACGTCGTCCGCGGCGGTGGGCATGTCGGCGTAGCCGAGGACGGCCAGGGCCGGGGCGGGCGCCTGCGGAACGAGCCGGACGGTCGCTTCGAGGAGGACGCCGCAACTGCCCTCCGTACCGGTCAGCGCGGCCGCGAGGTTGCGTCCGTTCTCCGGGAGCAGGTGCTCCAGGGAGTAGCCGGAGATCTGCCGCCCGAAGCGTCCGAACTCGGTACGCAGCACCGCCAGGTTCTCCGCGACGAACGCGTCGAGGCCCGGCACCGCCGCCGGCGCCTTTGGGCCCGAGCCCGCCGTGATCACCTCGCCGCCGCCCGTCAGCCAGGTCATCGACACGACGTTGTCGGCCGTGCGCCCGTAGGAGAGGCCGTGGGGGCCGCACGCGTTGTTGCCGATCATCCCGCCGATCGTGCAGCGGGTGGCGGTGGAGGGGTCGGGGCCGAAGCGCAGACCGTGGGGCAGGGCCTCCTGCTGGAGCGTGCTCAGGACCGCGCCCGGTTCGACCACGGCCGTCGATGTGCCGGGGTCGACCGACAGGACGCGGTTCATGGAGCGGGAGAAGTCGATCACGAGGCCCGGGCCGACGGCGTTCCCGGCGCACGACGTGCCGCCGCCCCTGACGGTGACGGGGACCCCGTGCTCACGGGCGATCCCGACCGCCGTGATCACGTCGCCCTTCGACCGGGGCATGAGTACGGCGCCGGGGACGATCCGGTAGTTCGACGCGTCGGTCGAGTAGACCGCCCTGGTCGTGGCCGAAGCGTCGACGAGATCGCCCAGCTCCCCGCGCAGGGCGTCGAGGAACGCCCCGGTGAGGGGCTTCGGTGCGTCTGCCATGGTCGCGTCCATAGGTGCTGCTCCTGGAGAGCCGTCGGGTCCGGTGGTGCGGGGGCCGGGCTCCCGTACGCCGGGGTGTCGGGCCGGGAGGTGCCGGTGGGCGTGAAGCGGTGTGTGCCGGGGGCCTGCGCTCAGGAAGCAGGCCCCCCACAGCCTCTCAGCGGCGTACGCCCGGGGCGGTCACCGCAGCACGGGTTTCCGGGGGATGTCACCCGCGGCCGCCCTCGCTGTGGAACGCGGTGTCCTTCCGAATCACGGCGAATCCTTGCGCCGGTCCGACCGGGCCGGTCAGGCTTCCGCGTGTTCCGGGGAGCGCTGTCGTCGCGCGTCCGCCGGCGAGGGGTCCTGCGTAACTGCCGAGACCGTGCTGCCGGTCTCCGGCGGCCACTCTCCCGACGCGATGCGGCAGGCGCAACAAGGCAATGCAATTCCTGCAACGCCGTTGAGGGGGTGTGGACCGCGGCACTCCGTGGACGGAGGAGCCACCCGGCCCATGCGCCGTACGGGCCGTGACCCCGGCGAGCAGGCGACATGTCGCATCCTCGCCACCGGTAACTCCTACCCCTCACCAGGGCGTTGACCGCAGGATGACCGGCACCGGGCCGCGCGGCCGCCTGAGCGGTCGCCCGGCCCGTGCCCGCGCTCCCGCTCGTCCCCGCCCGGCAGCCGATGCTGTGGCCGCACCCAGCCAGGAGGCCGCCATGCCCACCGGTCCCGTTCCCCGCGCCGGAGGGCGTGCGCACGGACCCGCCGCGCGCGGCGCCGGTTCGCCCCGCGCGGCCGTCCCCGCCCCGCACCGCGCCGGTTCGCGCAGGACGGCCGTCCTCGCCGCCGCGCTCGTCCTGGCCCTGGGCGGCCCCCTGCTTCCGGGGCGGGCGGCCGTCGCCGCCGGGACCGCACCGGTCGGGGTCACCACGCAGAGCACCCCCGCCCGCGCCGGGCACAGCGACACACTCACCCTCGTCACCGGCGACACGGTCACCGTCACCACCGACGCCGACGGGCGCGTCTCGGTCGACGCCGAGGCCGCGACGGGCACGGCCACCACCTTCCGCACCGAGGAAGGGCCGTCCGGGGACACCTACGTCATCCCCGACAGCGCCGGCGAGGGCCTGGCCTCCGGCCGGCTCGACCGGGAGCTGTTCAACGTCACCCGGCTCGCCGCCGACCGGCAGGGCGGCGCCGCGAGCGACACCCTGCCGCTGATCGTCGACTACCCGGGCACCCCCGCCCGCAGCACGCTCGCCGCGCGCACCGCGGAGGTCCCCGGCGTCACCCACCGCACCCCGCTCGCCTCGCTCGGCGCCACCGCCGTGGACGTCGACAAGGACGCGCTGCGGGCGTTCTACCGGGCCGTCCTCGACGGACCGGAGGCCGTGCTCAGGCCGGACCGCGAGGTACGGGCGACCCTCGACGTGAGCGTGCCGCAGATCGGCGCCCCCGAGGTGTGGAAGAGCGGTTACGACGGCAGCGGCGTCAAGGTCGCGGTGCTCGACACCGGGATCGACTTCGGGCACCCCGACCTCGACGGCCGGGTCCTGGACTCGAAGAGCTTCATCCCCGGCCAGGCCGTGCAGGACGGCCGTGGTCACGGCACGCACGTGGCGAGCACGGTGGCGGGGAGCGGCGCCGCGTCCGACGGGAAGTACAAGGGCGTCGCGCCCGGCGCCGGGCTCCTCGTCGGGAAGGTCCTCGACAACTCGGGCAACGGTGACGAGTCCACGGTCATCGCCGGGATGGAATGGGCCGTCGCGCAGGGCGCCGACATCGTCAGCATGAGCCTCGGCGCGCCCACCGAGGTGGGCAGCGACATGCTCAGCGAGGCCGTCGACGCGCTCAGCGAGTCCTCCGGGGCGCTGTTCGTGATCTCGTCCGGCAACACCGGGCCCGGGCGGTCCACCGTCGCGAGTCCCGGCACCGCCCGGACCGCGCTGACCGTGGGCGCGGTGGACGGCCAGGACCGCCTCGCCGGCTTCTCGGGGCGTGGGCCGACCGTCAGCGGTGCGCTCAAGCCGGAGATCACCGCCCCGGGCGTCGGGATCGTCGCCGCGAAGGCCGCGGGCACCCACATCGGCAAGGACGTCGGCGAGTACTACACCTCCCTGGACGGCACCTCCATGGCCGCCCCGCACGTGGCCGGTGCGGCGGCCCTGCTCGCCCAGCAGCACCCGGGGTGGGAGGCGGCCCGGCTCAAGGACGCGCTGGTCTCGGCCGCGAAGACCGGCCCCGACGACGACGTCTACGAGCAGGGCGCCGGCCGGGTCGCGGTCGACCGGGCCTCCGCGCAGTCGGTGACCGCGACCGGGACCGCCGACTTCGGCGATCTGCGCGACCGGCAGCAGACCGCGAGCCGGGACGTCGTCTACACCAACGACGGTGACCGCGAGGTGGTGCTGGACCTCGCTCTCGACCTCGGGCGCGGAGCCACGGTCCCCGAGGGCGGCGCCGCCCTCTCCACCGACACGGTCACCGTCCCCGCCCACGACAGCGCGAGCGTCACCCTCACCGTCGATCCCACCCGTACCGGCACCGGCCGCTACGACGGCTATCTGACCGCCACCGGTGACGGCACGACCCTGACCACCGCCGTCGGCTGGACCGAGCAGCCCACGAAGCACACCGTCGACTTCACCTTCACCGGCCGCGACGGCAGGGCCGGCGGCCAGACCAACCTGCAGATCCTCAGCCTGGAGACCGGCGAGGCCCAGCTCCAGAGCCTCACCTTCATGGGGGAGAACACGTGGCAGACGCGGTTGCCCGAGGGGCGCTACGCCCTGCAGGCACTCGTCACCACCTATGACGGGAACCAGTACCCGCTGGCCGTGGACGCCTTCGCGGAACCGGAGATCACCGTCGACCAGGACCGCACCGTCCACATCGACGCACGTCAGGCCCATGAGCTGACCGCCCGGGTGGACGGCGAGCGCAACCCGCTGGAGCGCGCCGCCCTCGGCGTCACCGCCCGCCGCACCCTGGCCGACGGCGCCACCGCCGCGATCGGCATCGCCAACGGCGTCAGTGACCGCACCACCCGCTACGGGGCCATCGCCTCGCACACCACCGCCGCGCAGGGCACCTTCGACCTCACCGCCGAACACCGGCTGCGCGACCCGCTCGTCCGGGGAACGTGGAAGGCCGCGGGCGGCACCACCCACCGCATCGACCTCCTCACCCCGGACCTCGGCCAACGGCTGACCGGTGACCACGAGCTGGCCGCCGTCGACGTGGGAAGCGGCACCGAGGCCGACTACGCGGGCCGCGACCTCACCGGCAAGCTCGCCGTCGTCCGCACCAACGGCTGGCTCGTGCCCGTCCTCGCCGTCGCCGCCGAGCACCACGCCACCGCCGTCCTGGCGATCCGGCCGGACGACGGCACCACCCTCGTCCAGGACAACGGCAACAGCGTCCTTCCCGGACTCGCCGTCAGCCGTGAGCAGGGCGCCGGTCTCCTCGCCGCCCTCGCGAAGGGGCCGGTGACGGTCACCCTGAACGGCCGCCCCGACAGCCGGTTCACCTACACGGCACCGTTCCACGCCGCCGGCGCCATACCGGAGCGCACCGCCCTCACCACCCGGACGGACCGGTTCGCCCGGCTCGTCAGCACCTTCCACGCCGACGGCACCGCCCGTCTCGCCGACGACGTACTGACGTCCTGGCACCCGTGGGAGAAGTCCACGTTCCGTACCGGCGCCCGGCACCTCGCCCCCGGCACCCGAACCGACCACGTGTACGCCGCCGACAGCCAGTACATGCAGACGGTCCGCGCGTCCGGCCTGTCCGACACCTACTGGGAGGAGTACCCGGCGAGCCACCGCGCGCGCGAGACCGTGCGGCGCGACTGGGGCCGCGCGCCCGTGCACCCCACCCTGCCGCTGCGCATCGTCTGTCCGCTGTGCCGTGCCGACAACGGGGCGAGCTTCCTGCTCGCTCCTTACGGCGACGGCGACCCCTCCCACTTCGGCATGGGCGGCTCGACCAGCAGGTTCACGTACCGCCGCGACGGACAGCCGGTGCCCGCCGCGCAGCTGTTCGTCCCCGAGGAGGCCGAGTACAGCATCGACCAGAGCGTCGTCCGCCGTACGAACGCCCTGGAAACCCTCGGGGTCCGTACCGACACCACGTACACGTTCCGTTCGAAGGCCCCGCAGGCCGGCGCCACCACACCCGGCTGCGCCGCCGTCTACGGCGCCGGCCACCCGTGTGCCGTCCTGCCGGTGATCCTCCTCGGCTACGACCTCGGGGTGGACGGCGCGAACACCGCACGGGCGGGCCGGGCCCTGCCGGTGCGCATCAGCACCCTGCGTCCCGACGGCTACCAAGGACCGCGCGTCACCGGGATGCGCGTCGAGGCGTCCTACGACGACGGCGCGACCTGGAGCGATTTTGTGCAGCCGCGGGTACGCCCCGACGGATCGGCCACCGCCGTCCTGCACCACCCGCGCACGGGCGCGGAGCACGTCACGCTCCGGGTCACCGCCTGGGACGACGCGGGCAGCCGCACACAGCAGACAGTGGTGCGCGCGTACGCGCTGCGGCGCTGATCCGCCGCGTCCGCGAGGAGCTCGGAGCGCCACCCGGAGCCGTCGGGGAGACGGCGAACCGCACGGGCACACCTACCAGGAAGGGTTCGAACCTCTATGACACCGAGACCAGGCAGACCGGAAACGGGAGCGCCGCGACGCCGCACACCGGGGCGGAGTCTGCCGCGCGCCTGGGCGTTCCTGCTCGCCGCCGGCCTCGCCGCCACGGGAATGCCCGCGGCCGCTCAGGCCGCACCCGTGAGCGACACCGCGGTCCCGTCCGTCGAGCGCGCCCTGACCAAGGACCTCGCGGACGGCGGGAGTTCCACCTTCTGGGTCTACCTCCGCGACGAGGCCGACCTCAAGGACGCCGCGAAGATCAAGGACCGGGCGCGCCAGGGGCGCGAGGTGCAGCGCCGCCTCCAGGCGACGGCCCGCACCAGCCAGTCCGCGCTCATCGACGTGCTGCGGGAGGCCGACGCCTCGTACACGCCCTTCTGGATCGCCAACACCGTCGAGGTGAAGGGCGACGCGGAGCTGCTGAAGCGGATCACCGCCCTGCCGGAGGTGGAACGCGTCACCGGCGACCGCACCTACGCCCTGCCGAAGCTCGACGAAGCACAGGTCGAGCCGACCGTCGAGGACGTCGAGTGGGGCGTCGACCGCATCGGCGCCCCCGCGGTCTGGAAGGACTACGAGGCCACCGGTGAGGGCATCGTCGTCGGCAGCATCGACTCCGGGGTCCAGTACAACCACCCGGCGCTGGTGAAGCAGTACCGGGGGAACAACGGCGACGGCACGTTCACCCACGCCTACAACTGGTACGACCCGACCGTCAGTTGCGGGATCGTCGTCTCCACGCCCTGCGACACCGTCGGGCACGGCACCCACACCGTCGGCACCATGGTCGGCGACGGCGGCACCGGCAACCACGTCGGTGTGGCGCCCGGCGCCCGGTGGATCGCCGCCAAGGGCTGCGCGGGGAGTACCTGCAGCCAGTGGAGCCTGCTGGCGGCCGGCCAGTTCATGCTGGCGCCCACCGACGCCAACGGCAGGAACCCGCGGCCCGACCTGCGCCCGCACGTGGTGAACAACTCGTGGGGCAACGCCAACGTCGGCGCCGACCCGTGGTTCGAGCAGACCGTGCAGGCGTGGGTGGCGGCCGGGATCTTCCCGGTCTTCTCCAACGGCAACGAGGGCCCGGACTGCGGGACCGACGGCAACCCGGGGAATCTCAAGGAGAGCTACGGGGTCGGCGCCTTCGACGCCGACGGCACCATCGCGTCCTTCTCCAGCCGCGGCCCCTCGGAGTTCGACGACGACCTGATCAAGCCGAACGTGTCGGCGCCGGGTGTCGCGATCCGCTCCTCGTACCCCGGCGGCAAGTACGCCGTCGCCAGCGGAACCTCCATGGCCGCGCCCCACGTGGCGGGCTCCATCGCCCTGTTGTGGTCGGCCGCCCCGGCGGTCGCGCGGAACATCGACGCGACCCGGCGGCTCCTCGACGAGACCGCCGTCGACGTCCCGGACGTCTCCTGCGGGGGCACCGCGGAGAACAACAACGTGTACGGACAGGGCCGGCTGGACATCCACGCGGCCGTCGAGAAGGCGCCGCGCGGCGTCACCGGCACCCTGAGCGGCACGGTCACCGACGCGACCACGGGAGAGCCCGTCGAGGGCGTCACCGTGCAACTCACCTCCGCCGGTGCCCCGGTGGGTCTCCCGGCGACGACCGACACCGAAGGGCGCTACACCACACTCGCCACCGTCGGCGCCTACACCGTGACGACGTCCTCACCGGCCTACACCGCCACGCGGACGGACGTGACGGTCAGCGAGGCCGCCACAGCCACCGCCGACATCCGCCTGCCGGCCCTGCCCGGCAAGGTCCTGTCCGTCAGCCCGGACGACGTCGACTTCGGCACCGTTCCCATCGGCACCACCGGCGGCCCGGTCGCCGTCACCCTCACCAGCCTCGGCAGCAAGCCGGTCACGGTCGTCCACGTCACCGACCACGACGGCGCGTTCGTCGCCGACCCGGGCACCTGCGGCAAGGCGCCCTTCCGGCTGAAGCGCAAGGAGCACTGCACGCTCGACCTCGGCTTCCGCCCCACCGAGAAGACCGAACAGGCCGGGAAGATCACCCTCCTCGACGACGCGAGGGGCCACGTGCACACCGTGCGCGTCCACGGCGGCGGCGCCCCGATTCCCGCCCGCACCGGCACGGTGGGCACCTCGGCCCTGCAACGCGACCTGCACGCGGCGGCCATCGATCCCGAAGGCCGCTACGCCTACTTCGGCACCGACAACCCCGTGGACCCGTTGCCCGGCTACATCACCAAGGTCGACCTGAAGACCTTCAAGAAGGTCGGCACCCTGTCGGTGGGGATCGGGCAGAAGGTCATGCAGGACGCGGTCATCGACCCGGCGGGGAAGTACGCCTACTTCGCCGTCGCCGCCTACCCGAGCCGCCTCGTCCGCATCGACCTGGACACCTTCACGCTCGACAAGATCATGGTTCTGGGCGCGGACGACGGCAACGTCCGCTCGGCCCTCATGGACCCGGCGGGCACGTACGCCTACTTCGGGACCGGCACCAACCCCGGGCGCCTCGTGAAGGTCGACCTGGCCACGTTCACCCGCGTCGGCTCCGTCACCCTGGGCGCCGGGAACAACTTCCTGGACGACGGAGTCATCGACTCCAAGGGCGAGTTCGCCTACTTCGGTACGGTGACCAGCCCCCAGGGACGCGTGGTCAAGATCGACCTGGCGTCCATGCGGGAAGTCGGCACGCTCATTCTCGAGCCGGGTGAGGGGCCACTGCGCGCCGCGGTCATCGCGCCCGACGACCACTACGCGTACTTCGGCACCGGCGAGGGCAGCGGCGGCCGGATCATCCGGGTCGACCTGACGACCTTCACCCGCGACAAGGTCATGACCCCGTCGGGCGGCGGGGCGTTCTTCTCGGCGGTGATGGACCCGGGCGGGCGGTTCGCGGCCTTCGGCACGATGTCCACCCCCGGCCGGGTCGTCACCATCGACCTGGAACGCTTCGAGCCCTCCGGTTACGTGTCGCTCGGCGAGAAGGACGGCCCGCTGATCTCCGGCGTGATCGACCCGCAGGGCGCCTACGCGTACTTCGGTACGAAGGACGCGCCGGGCCGGGTCGTCAAGGTCAGGGTCGGCGCCCGCTTCGAGCTGACCGCCACGGCGGGCCCGGGAAGGCTTCTGCGTACCGCCGCCCTCACCTGGGACGGCGCGAAGACGGCGAAGGTCGAGGTCGTCCGCGACGGCAAGGTGGTCGCGACCGTGCCGAACACGGGGCGCTTCACCGACCTGATCACCGGCCGCCACCTGCCGTCGTACACGTACAAGCTGTGCGACACGGGTACGGATCGCTGCTCCGCCGAGGCGAAGGTCGCCTTCGGCGGCTGACCGGCCGCACAGGACGACGGGCCCCCGCCGGGTACGCGGTACCGGCGGGGGCCCGGCACGTCCGCGGGGCGGCCCGCGACGGACCCGCCCCCCGGCCCGTAGGGGCTGCCGTCCGGGTCGCCGGGAGGTCCCGCCCTCGGGGCCCTCCCGGCGACCCCGGCGCGGGCGCTACTCTCGCCAGCATGGTCGAACACGACGCCCTCTCCGTCACCCGCGCCGCCTACGACGAGGCCGCGGACCAGTACGCGCGGCTGTTCGGCGACTCGCTGCGCGACAGCCCGCTGGACCGCGCGATGCTGGGCGCGTTCGCGGAGGCCGTCGGCGCGGGCGGGAGGGTGGCCGATCTCGGGTGCGGGCCGGGTCACGTCACCGGCCATCTCGCGGGGGCGGGGCTCGATGCGTTCGGGGTCGACGCCTCTCTCGCGATGGTCGAACTGGCACGCCGGGCCTGGCCGGGGCTGCGGTTCGACGTCGGGTCGATGGCCGCGCTCGACATCGCCGACGGCGCCCTGGGCGGTGTGCTGTCGCGGTGGTCCGTCATCCACACGCCGCCCGCCGAACTCCCGCGCATCCTCGCCGAGTTCAGCCGGGTGCTGGCGCCCGGCGGCCATCTCCTGATCGGTTTCTCCGCGACCGACGGCCCGTCGCACCCCACGCAGTCCTTCGACCACGCCGTCGCGACGGCCTACCGCTGGTCGCCCGACCACCTCGCCGGGCTGCTGCGCGCCGAGGGGCTGACCGAGACGGCCCGGCTGGTCCGCGAGCCCCGGCCGGACGACCGGCGGCAGTTCCAGGAGGTGCACCTGCTCGCCCGCAAGGCGTAGAGCGGGGCCGGCCGTACCGGCCCGTCGGTCAGGCCAGGGACAGGAACAACTTCTCCAGGCGGGCCCGCATCCGGTTCCGGTCCACCGCCGGCTGCTCGCCGTCGGCCACGCACTGCTGCAGGCCCGTCGCGATGATGGCGAAACCGGCCCGGTCCAGGGCCCGGGAGACCGCGGCCAGCTGCGTGATCACGTCCTCGCAGTCCCGGCCCTCCTCGATCATCCTGACGACCCCGGCGATCTGGCCCTGGGCCCGCTTCAGCCGGTTGAGCACCGACTTCAGCTCGTCGGCCGCCATGTCCAGCTCCACGGTTCCTCCCTCGTCATACCCCTCGGGGTATATCCTAGCGCGTTCGGCGGGTCGTCCCGCGTGCATCGCGGCCTCCCCGTACGGCGTACACCCGCTTGTGGGGGCCCGCGCACCGGGCGAGGGTGGCGGTGCCCGGGTCCGCGAGGGGCCGGGTGCCCAGGCCGCCGCCACGAGGGAGACCGACATGCCGCAGGACACCGCCGCCAAGCCCGCCGAGCAGACCGTCGCCCAGGCCAACCAGGCGGTCCGGCGCGACTACCCCTTCGACGACACGCAGGACCTGGAGGACGCGCGGCGCGGCTTCATGGGGACGGCGCAGGACCCCGTGATCCGTGATGCGACGGGAAGCGCCGTCTGGGACCTGGAGGCATACGGGTTCCTCGACCAGGAGTGCCCGGACACGGCCAACCCGAGCCTGTGGCGGCAGAGCAGGCTGTGCTCCGAGCACGGTCTGTTCGAGGTGACCGAAGGCCTCTACCAGGTACGCGGCTTCGACCTCTCCAACATGACGATCGTCGAGGGCGAGCGTGGTGTCCTCGTCATCGATCCCCTGCTGTCCGCCCCGACGGCCGCCGCCGCCCTCGCGCTGTACCGCAGCCACCGGGGGGAGCGGCCCGTCACGGGGGTGCTCTACACCCACAGCCACGCCGACCACTTCGGCGGGGTGCGCGGCGTGCTGACCGACGAGGACGTGGCGGGCGGTGTGCCCGTCCTCGCCCCGCACGGCTTCCTGGAGCATGCCGTCAGCGAGAACGTCTACGCGGGCGCGGCGATGAACCGGCGTGCCGCGTACATGTACGGAGCCGCGCTGCCGAAGGGAGCGCAGGGCCAGATCGGTGCGGGGCTGGGGCAGACGCTGTCGACGGGCGCGGTCGGACTTATCCCCCCGACCGTGGACATCACCCGCACCGGCCAGACCGAGACCGTCGACGGCATCCGGATGGTCTTCCAGCTCACTCCCGGAACCGAGGCGCCGGCGGAGCTGAACATCCACTTCCCCGACCTCTCCGCCCTGTGCATGGCGGAGAACGCCACGCACAACCTGCACAATCTGCTGACCCTGCGCGGCGCCGAGGTCCGCGACCCGCACGTCTGGGCCCGCTACCTCACCGAGGCGGTCAACCTCTTCGGCGAGTCGTCGGACCTCGCCTTCGCCTCCCACCACTGGCCCGTCTGGGGCCGTGAGCGCGTGATCGCCTTCCTCACGGAGCAGCGCGATCTGTACGCGTACCTCCACGACCAGGTGCTGCGCCTGCTCAACCAGGGCCTCACAGCCCCGGAGATCGCCGAGGAGATCGTGATGCCGCCGGCCCTGGAGAGGGCCTGGCACACCCATGGCTACTACGGCTCCATCAGCCACAACTCCAAGGCGATCTACCAGCGTTACCTCGGGTGGTTCGACGGTAACCCGGCGCACCTGTGGCAGCACCCCCCGGCCCGGGCGGCCGAGCGGTACGTGGAGTTCATGGGCGGCGCCGGTGAAGTGCTGCGCCGAGCCCGGGAGTCCTTCGCCGACGGCGACTACCGCTGGGTGGCGGAGGTCGTCAACCACGTGCTGTTCGCGGACCCCGGCAACGCGCAGGCGCGCGCCCTCCAGGCCGACGCGCTGGAGCAGCTCGGCTACGGCAGCGAGAACGGGACCTGGCGCAACTTCTACCTGATGGGTGCCCTGGAACTGCGCCACGGCTCGGTCGGTACCCCCACCGTGACCTCGTCGCCCGACGTCCTGGCGGCCCTGACCCTGGACCAGCTGGTCGACTCACTCGCCATCCGGGTCAACGGGCCCCGCGCCTGGGACGCCGACATCACCGTCCGCTGGAACATCAACGGCGCGGAACCCCTCACGATGCGGCTGCGCAACGGGGTCCTCACCCATGTCACGGGCACCGGACCGGCCGCGGGCGAGCCGGACGTCACCATCGCGCTCTCGGAGGCCGACCTGCGGGACGTCCTGGCCGGCGCGGTACCGCCCGACGACCTGGCGTCCCGGCCCGGCGTCGAGGTCACCGGGGAGGCCGGCCGGCTGGCCGAACTGCTCGGCTACCTCGACGACCCGGACCCGGACTTCGCCATCGTCACCCCCTGAGCGCCCGGCCCGGGCCACCCGACTACCTACGGAGGACCCATGGCGGTACGACACCGTTTGATCGAAGCCACGGTGGCGGATGTCTGGAGGGTGCTCGCGGACCCGTCGCTCTACAGCGACTGGGTGGTGGGAACCTCCGACTCCCGCCCCCGCCGGGGCACCTGGCCCGAGGTCGGCGCCAGCCTCACGTACACCCTGGCACTCGGGCGGTGGTCCGTGCAGGGGAGGACGATCGTCCGGCGGTGCGAGGCCCCGCACGTGCTGGAGCTGGAGGCCGACAGCGGGTGGGCCGGCACCGCCCGGATCGCCCTGGAGGTACGGCAGTGGGGCGAGAACGCCCTGGTGAAGCTGGACGAACACCCCCTGCGCGGACCTGCGGGGAAGCTCCACAACGCAGCCGTCGACGCCGTGATCCAGCTGCGCCACCGCAGCGTGCTGGCCCGGCTGGCCGCCACCGTCGAGGCGTCCCCGAAGGGCACGCGCGAAGCGGTCTGACCGCGTGCCCGTCACCCCACCTGGAGGCATCGATGCCGGACGCCGTGGTCATCGGAGCGGGGCCCAACGGCCTCGTCGCGGCGAACATCCTCGCCGCCGCGGGGTGGAGCGTGGAGGTGCTGGAGGCGCAGCCGGAGCCCGGCGGGGCCGTCCGCAGCGACCGCGGGGTGCATCCCGATTACGTCACCGACCTCTTCAGCGCGTTCTACCCGCTGGCGGCGGCCTCGCCGGTCCTCGGCGGCCTCGGCCTCGAGGCGGAGGGGCTGCGCTGGTCGCGCGCCCCCCGAGTCCTGGCGCACCCGCTGCCGGACGGGCGGTGCGCGGTGCTGGAGGACAGGGCGACGGACACGGCGGCGGGTCTCGACGCCTTCGCCGAGGGCGACGGGGCGGCGTGGCTGGAGCTGTGCGCCACCTGGGACCGGGTGCGGCGGGACGTACTGGACGCGCTGTTCACCCCCTTCCCGCCGGTGCGCTCCGCCGTCCGCCTCGCCGCCCGGCTCCGGGCCGACGGCGGCCTCCGGCTGGCGCGGACCCTGCTCCTGCCCGTCCGCCGCCTGGGCGAGGAGCGGTTCGCCGGCGAGGCGGCCGGGCTCCTGCTCGCGGGCAGCGCCCTCCATGCCGACCTCGGCCCGGAGGCGGCGGGGAGCGGCGGCTTCGGCTGGCTGATGTCCATGCTCGCGCAGACCTACGGGTTCCCGGTGCCGGTCGGCGGCGCGGGCGCGCTCACGGCGGCCCTGGTGCGCCGGCTGGAGCGGCACGGCGGCGCCCTCCGCTGCGGTGAGCGCGTCACCGAGGTCGTCGTACGCGGCGGACGCGCCGTCGGCGTACGCACCGCCGAGGGCGAGGCCGTGCCCGCCGCCCGCGCCGTGCTCGCCGACGTGTCCGCGCCGGCGCTCTACGGCGGACTGGTCGACGCGCGGCACCTGCCCGGCCGGCTCCTGGACGACCTGCGCGGCTTCCAGTGGGACTTCGCGACGTTCAAGGTGGACTGGGCGCTGAACGGCCCGGTGCCCTGGACCGCCGTCCCGGCCACCACGGCGGGCACCGTGCACCTGGCGGAGGGCGTCGACGGCCTCACCCGGTTCGCGGCGCAGATCGCCATGGGGCAGGTGCCCGACCGCCCGTTCCTCCTCTTCGGCCAGATGAGCACGGCCGACGCCACCCGCTCACCGGCCGGCACCGAGTCCGCCTGGGCGTACACCCACGTCCCCCACCGCATCAAGGGCGACGCGGGGGAGGACGGCCTGACCGGGCGGTGGGACCGGGGCGAGCAGGAAGCCATGGCCGACCGCATGGAGAACGAGGTGGAGCGCTGGGCCCCCGGCTTCCGCTCCCGCATCACCGCCCGCCGCCTCCTGGCGCCCCCGACCCTCGAATCCATGGACGCCAATCTGGCGGGCGGCGCGATCAACGGCGGTACGGCGTCGGCGCACCAGCAGTTGGTGTTCCGCCCGACCCCGGGCACCGGAAGGCCCGAGACCCCGGTCAGGGGCCTGTACCTCGCCTCGGCCTCCGCGCACCCGGGCGGCGGGGTGCACGGCGCCCCGGGCGCCAACGCGGCCCGCGCCGCGCTGCGCCGCGGGGCGCTCGGGCGGGTGGTGCGCCGGGGGCCGCGGCGCTGACGTACGGGGGTGCGGGCGCCGGCGTACGGGTGCCCGTACGGGCCCAGGAACCGGCCCCGGCGTAACGGCCACGGGCACGGACGCGCGGGTCAGTCCGGCCGCACCGGACCCGCCGGCTCCGCCGCCCGGCCCCCCGCGCCCAGCAGGCCCGTGGCCGTGAACTGGGAGCGGGTCAGCTCCTTACGGGTCGCGAGGGCGACGACGCCCGGCAGCCCGGCGCGTACCGCCTGCACACCGCGCAGCCACCCGGGGACGTACACGGACGGCGACCGGCGCTCGATCGCGGCGACCACGCGCCGGGCCACGTGGGGCGCCGGGTAGGTCGTGCGGGCGGGCGGCGGCATGTGGGCGCGCAGCTCGCGCAGGACGGGGTGCTGGTCGGCGTCGCGGATCATGTCGGTGTCGATCCAGTTGAGATACGCGATGCCCACGCCGACGCCGCGCGGAGCCATCTCCGCGCGCAGGGAGTGGCACAGCGCCTCCACGCCCGACTTCGAGGCGCAGTACGCGCTCATCATCGGCGCGGCCCCGATGGAGGCCAGCGAGGCTATCTGGAGGTAGTGCCCGCGGGTGTCCAGCAGCTGCGGCAGGAACACCCGGGCGGTGACCGCGCTGCCGATGAGGTTGACCTCGATCACGCGCCGCCAGCTCGCCGGGTCGGATTCCGCGAACGGCCCGCCCTCGGCCACGCCCGCGTTGGCGACGACGACCGAGGCGGGGCCCAGACGGCGACGGACCTCGTCGGCGACGCGGGCCATCGCCGCATCGTCGGTGACGTCCACGTACCAGTGCCCGGAGGGGGCGGGGAGCGTGCCCGCCACCCGGGCGAGCTCGTCCTTCTCCAGTCCGAGCAGGGCCACGCGTGCGCCCCGGGCGGCCAGCTCCCGGGCCACGGCCTTGCCGAGGCCGCGCGCCCCGCCCGTCACCACGGCCGTACGGCCGCGCAGCAGGTACTTCCGGTCGGTCACGGGACTCCTTCGCGGTGGCGGAGGGCCGAGGTGCCCTGTTTTGGCCATGGTGACCCGCGAATGCCGGATGCGCGCGGCGGGAGCGGCCGGGGGGCCGGGGGCCGGCCCGGCATGCGGCGGCGGGCGCGGGGCAGGAGGCCGGAGACCGCCGTTCGAGTCGCGACGGGCGGCGGGCCCGTTCACCCTGGACGGGTGAGCCCGCCCCGGTGAGGAACGAGGACCCGCCTTCCCCCTCATGGAGGATCCGGATGACCACTGCCGCCGCACCGCCCGCCGGCCTGGGCAGACTGTGGCTCCTGCCAGGGGTCTACGCGCCGCAGGCCGACACCCGCCTGCTGGCGCGGGCGCTGCAGGCCGAAGGTCTCACCGCGGACATGGACGTCCTCGACGTCTGCACGGGCAGCGGCGCACTCGCGCTGCTGGCCGCGCGCAGCGGAGCCCGGGTCTGCGCGATCGACATCTCGCGCCGGGCCGTGCTGACCGCCCGCATGAACGCCGCCCGCGCCGGCCACCGCGTCCGGGTCCTGCGCGGCGACCTCACCGGCCCCGTCGCCGCCCAGCGCTTCGACCTGATCGTGAGCAACCCGCCGTACGTCCCCGCCCCCCGCACCCGCTCCGCCCGCGGCCACGGCCCCGAGCTCGCCTGGGACGCCGGCATGGGCGGCCGTCAGGCCCTGGACCGCATCTGCGCCCGCGCCCACGACGCCCTGCGCCCCAACGGCGTGCTGCTCCTGGTCCACTCCGGGCTGTGCGGTACGGAGGAGACCCTGGACAGGCTCACCGCGAGCGGCCTGCGCTGCGCGGTGACGAGCCGGTCCTTCGTACCCTTCGGCCCGGTCATGACCGAGCGCCTGCCCTGGCTCCGCGCGCAGGGCCTGGTCGGCCCGTACGACGACACAGAGGAACTGGTGGTCATCCGTGCCGAACGAACCTGACCGCCCCCGCCGGCTGACCGTCGAGCGCAACGGCCCGGTCCTCATCGAGGGCCCGGTCGAGATCGTCCGGGAGGACGGCACGATCGCCGTCTCCGACCGCTTCGTCGTCGCCGTCTGCACCTGCCGCCGCAGCCGCATGTACCCCTGGTGCGACACCAGCCACCGCCGCCGCACGAAACCGCCGGGGGCGGACCCGGTCAGCCGGCCGTCGGGTGGAGGTGGACCGGGAGGGCCTGGTGGCCGTTGCTGATCAGGGACGGGAGGGGGAGGAGGTCGGTGGCGGGAACGGCGAGGCGGGTTTCGGGGAAGCGGGTGAAGAGCTGCCGGAGGGCGGTGGCGATCTCCAGGCGGGCGAGCGGGGCGCCGAGGCAGAAGTGGACGCCGTGGCCGAAGGCCAGGTGGTCCTTGGCGGGCCGGGTGGCGTCGAAGTCGTCGGCGGTCTCGCCGTGCCAGTCGGGGTGGCGGTTGGCGGGGGCGTAGGAGGCGAGGATCGCCTCACCCTTCGCGATCGTCGCACCGTCGGGCAGGGGGATGTCCGAGAGGGCGTAGCGCATCGGGATGTGCTTGACCGCGGGCTCGTGGCGCAGGGTCTCCTCGACGACGTCGTTCCAGTCGGCGCGGCCGGCCCGGAGGTGGGCGAGCTGCTCCGGGCGGGTCAGCAGGGCGGTGATGGCCTGGTCGATCACGTTGACCGTGGTGTCGTACCCGGCGGAGATCATGAGGAGCAGCGTGTCGCGCAGCTCCTCGTCGCTGAGGCCGCCGCCGTCGCCCTCCTCGTCGCGGGTGGCGAGCAGGAGCGAGGTCATGTCGTCGCCCGGCAGGGCCCGCTTGGAGGCGATGAGCCAGTCGAGCGCCCCGTACAGGGAGGCCGTGTTCGCGGTGGCCTGCTTGACAGTGAGGGTGGTGTCGAAAACGCCGTCGACGACGGAGCGGAAACCGTCGAGCTGGCCGTCGGGGACGCCCATGAGCCGGCCGATCACCGCGATGGGGAGGGGGTGGGCGAGCTCCTGGCGGAGGTCGACCGGCTCCCCGGCGGGCCGGTCGGCGAGGCCGTCGAGGAGTTCGGAGACGACCTTCTCGACCGAGACGCGCAGGTCCTGGATGCGGCGGGCGCTGAACGCGGGGGCGATCATCCGGCGCAGCCGCCGGTGGTCGCCGCCGTACGCGGTGAACATGTTGTTCACCGCCACCCACAGGGCGAGCGGCCAGGTGGCCACGGTCTCGGCGAAGGCCGGCCAGTGGGCGCGGGCGTCCTTGGAGACCTGGGAGCTGGTCAGGAGTTCCTTGAGGAGGACCGGGTCGCTGACGGACCACGCGGTCACCCCGAGCACGTCGACGCGGGTGGCGGGGCCGCGCTCGCGCAGCGCCCGGTACTCCGCGTGGCGGTCGGTGCCGGCGGGATCGAGGACGAGGATCGGCTGCTCGGACATGGCGTTTCCTTCAGTGGGAGGCGTGGAAGACGATGGGGAGGGATTCCAGCGCGCGGTGGAACGGGCCGGGCCGCCAGCGCAGTTCGGCGGCCGGGACCGCGAGGTCCATCTCGGGCAGGGCGTCGAGCAGACAGGTGACCGCGGTCTCCGCGATCAGGTACGCGTGGGACCGGGCCGGGCAGGTGTGCGGGCCGATGCTCCACGCCAGGTGGGCGCGGTTGCCCGCGATGCCGCCCGGGGCCCGGGCGATCGCCGGGTCGTTGTTGCAGGCGGACATCGAGATGAGGACCGGCTGGTGGGCCGGGAGCAGCACCCCGTCGACGTCCGCCGGGTACGGCGGATAGGTGATGCAGTAGTTCGCCATCGGCGGGTCCGTGTACAGGACGGCGTCGAGCGCGTCCCGCACCGTGGAGTGCCCGGCGTGCAGCCCGGCGGAGAACTCCTCGTCGGTGAGGATCTTCAGCTGGGTGTTGGCGATGAGGTTGGTCAGCGGCTCGATGCCGGCCCCGTACAGCGTGACCAGCTGGTGCCCCATCTCCTCGTCGGTCAGCTGCGCCGGGTGGGCGAGGAGCCGTGAGGTGATGTCGTCGGCGGGGTGGCGCCGGCGCAGGGCGACGAGGTCGGCGACCGCCCTGCCGAGGATCTCGTTGCCCCGCTGGGAGTCCGTGGCCTCGAAGATCCGGGACATCCCGTCGGCGATGCGCGCCCCGATCTCGTCCGGGCAGCCGAGCAGGGAGCTGAGGACGCGGAACGCGATCGGCCAGGCGTACTGGGTGAGTACGTCGGCGCTGCCCGCCGTGATGAAGTCCGCGATGGCGCTCGCGGCGAGCTTCTCCACGCGGGCCCGCAGCTCGTGCTGGTCGACGGCGTCGATCGCGGTGGTGTTGGCGGCCCGGTAGCGGGCGTGCGCGGTGCCGCTGCTGCGCAGGGCGTTGGGCCGCCACTCCATCATCGGCCGCACCGGGCACGAGGCCGGCACCTGCTCCTGCCAGACGCGCGGGTCCGACGGGAAGTACAGCGGGTCGTTGAGGATGCGCCGGGCCTGGAAGTAGCCGATCACCAGGGTGGCGGGGACGCCCGGGGACAGCTCGACGGGCACCAGCGGACCGTACGCCGCGCGCATCCGCTCGTAGGCGCCGTGCGGGTCGGCGGCGTAGGCCGGGTCGTAGAGGGCGACCCGGCCCGACGGGGCCGACGGCAGGGTGGTGCTGGGGGACGTCATGGCGTGGGCTCCAGGGAGAGGGCCGGGCGTTGTGCGGCGAGGTGTTCCGTGAGCGTGATCAGCGCGTACACGCAGGAGGTGCGGTCCCGTGCGTCGCAGGTGGTCAGCGGCGTCTCCGGGTCCAGGGCGAGGGCCTCGCGGATCTCGTCGAGGCCGTACCCCGGCGCCTCGGGGAAGACGTTGATCGCGACCGCGTACGGGATGCCCAGGTCCTCCAGCAGCCCCAGCGCCTCGTGGCTCGCGTCCAGGTCACGTGTGTCGGCCAGCACCAGGCAGCCGAGCGCCCCGTGGGCCAGGTCCTCCCACAGGGGCTGGAAGCGGACCTGGCCGGGCAGCCCGAACAGGTAGAGGGCGAGGGCGCCGCCGGCCAGGTGGATGCGGCCGAAGTCCATGCCCACGGTCGTCGTGGTCTTGTCCGGCACCCCGCGCAGATCGTCGACCCCGACGCTGTCCTCCGTGATCGGCTCCTCCATCCGCAGCGGCCGGACCTCCGAGACGCTGCCGATGAAGGTCGTCTTGCCGACGCCGAAACCGCCGGCGATCACGATCTTGGCGGACCGGGTCACCGTGGCCGGGACGTACGAGACGCCGTTCGGGGAGTCAGACCAGTTCTCGGAGTCCATCGAGCACCTTCTGCAGGAGGTCGTTTCGGGGCTGGTCCTCGACGGCGGCGGCCGGAGCGGCCAGCTGCCCGCTGTCCATGAGGGAGGACACGATGATCCGGACGGTGGAGGGCGGCAGCTGGAGCGCGGCCGCGATGTCGGCGACGGCGAGACCGCCCCGGCCCACCGCGAACAGGCTCATCACCCGCCGCGCGTCGGGCCCCAGCTCCTCGGCCGCGCCCGAGGCGGCGACGACCACGCTCTCCAGGCGTACGTCCCGGTCCGGGCGGACCCGCCCGCCCGTGCGGACGTAGGGCCTGACCATGTCCGGGTCGTGCCGCGGTCCGCTCATGCGGCGGGGCCCCCGTCCGGCTGGAGCACCGGGGTGCGCTCCCTCGTGCCCAGCTGCTCGCCCAGCCGGACCACCAGCAGGGCCATGTGGTGGCTGATCATGCCGACGTCGGCGTGCGGGCCCGTGGTGACGACCGAGAGCATGGTGTGGTGCCCGGCCGCGGTCGTCAGTCCGATCGTCGACACGGACTCGATCAGCTGCTGGCGCACGCCCTGCCCGCCGGTGAACTCGTCCCAGGCGCGGCCGGAGGCGCGCAGCGACGCGGTCAGGGCGGCCAGCTTCTCGCCGTCCTCCTGGCTGATGGTGCGGGTCCGGGCCTTGAGCAGCCCGTCGCCGCTCATCAGCACGGCGTACCGGACGCCCTCCACCGATCCGAGCTGCTCGTCCAGCAGCCAGCCCAGGGTGTTCGCGTGCGTGTCCGACATGATCAACGTCCTTCGTCCGTACGAGGGGGGTTCTGGTTGTCCCGGCTGCGGCGGCTGCCCGCCATCCACGCGGCGGCCACCGCGGGCCTGCCCGGCTCGACCACCGGTTCGGGCCCCGGCCGCGCCCCGGCGGCCGGCCGTGCCCCGCGCCGGCGGACGGTGAGCCCGCCGGCCGTGGTGGCCGGGGCCGGATCGGGGGCGGGGGCCGTGGCCGGCGCGACGGCCGCCTTCCGCGCCGCGGGCAGCGACTGCGCGGGCACCGGCCGGGGCGGCCCCGGCGTCGTCAGCAGCTCCTGCGGCAGCACGATGATCGCGCGGGTGCCGCCGTACAGGTTCGGCGCGGTCAGCTCGACGCGGAAGCCGTACTGGTGGGCCAGCACCGAGGCCACCCGCAGCCCCGTCTGCGGGTAGGCGCCCAGCCGCGTGATGTCGTCCCGCTGCTCGCCGGACATCACCTCGCGGGCCCAGGTCAGCCGCTCGTCCTCCATCCGCAGACCGGCGTCGTCGACGACGAGGAACGCCGCGTTCGCCCCGTGCTCCAGGGAGACGTGCACCCGGGCGTTGGGCGGCGAGTAGCGCAGGGCGTTGTCCAGCAGCACCGCCAGGGTGTGGACGACCGCCTCCACGGCCCGGCTCTGCACCGCGAAGGACTCCAGGTCCGTGTGCTGGACGCGCTGGTAGCCCTCGACCCGGCCCATCGCGGTGCGGACGACATCGGTCAGCGTGGTCGCCGGCCAGCGGCGCGACAGCTTGTCACCGGCCAGGACGCCGTAGCCGGATGCGGTGAGCAGCATCTGCTGGGCCAGGTGGTCCATCTCGACCAGCGTCGCGTACGCCTCGTCCGACACATGGCGCCGCACCCCGGCGCTGATCGTGCTGCTCAGCTTCGCCGCGCGCTGCACGGTGCTGGAGGCGAAGGCGCGTACCGCGGCCCGCGCCGTGTCCACCGACTCCTGCCGGGCCTGGGCGACCTGACGTTCCGTCTGCGCCCATACCTCGGTGAGCTGTTCCTCGGCGGCTTCCTGCGCGAGCCGGCCCGTCAGGGAGATCGCGGAGCGCACCTGGCCCGCCAGGGCGGCCAGCCCGTTCGCGAGCGGGGTGTGTGCCAGCTGCGGCGGGACGGCCGGATCCAGTTGGTAGGGGCGGCCGGTCCGCGCCTCGGCCGCGGCCGCCTGGACGACGTTCTGGCCGATATGCGCGACGAACTGCTCGGCGGCCCGCAGCTGCTGGACCAGCTGATCGCGCTGCTGCCCGAGTCCGTCGGCCCGGCGCTTCTCGGCGCGGGCGCGGCGCAGGAACCAGAACGAGGCGCAGCCTCCCGCAGCCAACGCGAGCAGGATCAGTATCGGTTCGGTCATGGGGGTCCTCGCGGAGATCGGGGGACGGTTCCACCGGCCGCGCGGGCACCGGCGGGCATGCCGGTGCCCGGACCGTGGCGGCCGGAGCACCCGCTTCCGGGTAAACGGGGGAATGCGCAGGGCAGGGCCGCTCGCTCAGCGGCGGCCGGAACCGGCCGGGCGTCTTCGCGGCGCGTCACGGCCGGTACCGAGGCCGGCCGCCAGGTGGGGAGCTGAGCACGTGACCGGCGAGGTGGACATGACAGCACCCTAAGCACAAATGACCAAGAGGCCGAAAGAGAACGTCACTTGACGATGTATCGGTGGCTGGAATCGAACGCATCTGCGGAGCTCGCACGTCAGTGCCTTGGCCGGCTGCCGCGGCACTAGGATTCGGTGCGGACCCCGACCGCAACGGAACGGGCCAACCAGCGCCAATGCACACATACTTCCGCGCCGGCGTCCCGGCGGGAGAGAGGCCGGGCGGCCGGCCGGGACATCGAGCGAGTGGAGAACCAGTCATGCGTGGAGGCAGCATCGCCGTGGTCGGCGGGAGCATAGCGGGGTGTGCCACGGCCCTGGCCGCGTCGCGCGGGGGAGCGGACCGGATCACCGTCTTCGAGCGCGCCGACGCCGAACTCCGGGACCGGGGCGTCGGGATCGCCCTGCAGAGCGACCGCTACGAGGAGCTGAGAGAGGCCGGATATGTGGCCCCCGAGATGCCCTGGGCGCCGCTGACCCGGCGGGTGTGGAGCGTACGGGACGGTGACACCGCCCACGGCCGGGGCTTCGGACAGCAGCCGTTCCCCTTCCGCGCCTACAACTGGGGTTCGCTGTGGAGCGAGTTGCGCCGCCGGGTGCCCGAGGGCGTCGACTACCGCTCCGGCGCCGTCGTCACCGCCGTGGAGCCGGCGGAGGACGGGGTCACGCTGCGGCTCTCCGACGGGCACGAGGAGCGCTTCGACCTCGTCATCGGCGCCGACGGCTACCGATCCGTGGTCCGCGAGGCCATGTTCCCCGGCATCAGCCCGGAGTACGCCGGATACATCGGCTGGCGCGGCGCCTCCGAGGACGTCGAGGGCCTGCCCTCGGACGGGCTGGACGCCCACAACATCGTCTTCCCCGGCGGCCACTGCATGATCTACCGCATCCCGCACGGCACCGACGGCCACCGCCTCAACTGGGTGCTCTACACCACGCCC
Source organism: Streptomyces sp. NPDC019224 (assembly GCF_040632605.1). NCBI lineage: Bacteria > Bacillati > Actinomycetota > Actinomycetes > Kitasatosporales > Streptomycetaceae > Streptomyces > Streptomyces sp. NPDC019224. The sequence continues at coordinate 62,946 of NZ_JBEYCF010000032.1, forward strand.
CCGCAGACCGAGGGCCTCCACCCGGACCTGCGCACCCCCACCTCCCTGCCGCCCGGCCGCCTCAACTCCGAGCTCACCGACTGGCTGCGCGCCCTGGTCGCGGAACACTTCCCGCCGTTCTGGGCGGACAAGGTGCTCGGCACACCCGCCGAGACCACCTTCATCCAGCCCATCTACGACCTCGCGGTCCCGCACTACACCTCGGGCCGGATGGCGCTCGTCGGCGACGCCGCCAGCGTCGCCCGCCCGCACCTCGGCGCCGGCAGCGTGAAGGCGCTCCAGGACGCCACCGCCCTGGAGGCCGCCTGGACCGTCGGGGACAGCTGGAAGGACGTGCTGGAGCGGTACGACGCCGGCCGCGGCGCGGTCGGCTCCGCCATGGTCGCCCTCGCCCGCCGGATGGGCAGCACCCAGGTCGAGAACACCCCCGACTGGCCGGCCATGGGCCAGGCCGAGTTCGACGCCTGGTGGCAGGAGCAGAACAGCGGCTCCGACCGCAGCAGCGGCTTCGGCGGCCACAGCCTGAAGGCGAAGTAACCACCTGCGTGGGGAGGGGCGCCGGCCGGCGCCCCTCCCCACGTACGTCAGGCGCCCGTCGGCGCGAGTTCGAGCGCGGCGTGCAGCGCCGTGGGGTCCTCGCGCGCCTCGGCCCCGTCCAGCCGCAGCCCCACCCGGCCCGACGTGAGGACCGTCAGCGTGTGCGCGCACCGGGCCGCCGTCACCGGACTCGGCGACACCAGGAGGACGGCGATGCCCTCCTCGGCCAGCGTCGTCACCAGGTCGTGCACCTGCTGGACCAGGGCCGGCGCCAGGCCCTCCGTCGGCTCGTCGAGCAGCAGCACGCTCGGCGAACCGAGCAGCGCGCGGGCCAGGGCCAGCATCTGCTGCTCGCCGCCGGAGAGGTCGGCGCCCCGGTTGTTCCGGCGCTCGCCCAGCCGGGGCAGCAGCTCCAGCACCCGCTCGGGCGTCCACACACTGGGCCGCGAGGTGTCGCCCCGGCGCGGCGGACGGTGCGACAGCCGCAGGTGCTCGGCGACGCTGAGGTTGGCGAAGACCCGGCGGCCCTGCGGGACGAGGCCGATCCCGGCGCGGGCGATCCGGTGCGCGGCCTGCCCCGTGACGTCCCGGCCGGCCAGCCGTACGGCGCCCGCGTCCGGGCGCATCAGACCGGCGACGGTGTGGACGAGCGTCGTCTTGCCGGCGCCGTTGTGGCCGACGACGGCGTGCACCGTGCCGGCGGGCACGGACAGGTCGAGGCCGTGGAGGACCGTGCCGCCGTGGTAGCCCGCGGTCAGGCCCGTGAGTTCGAGCATCGGGGGTCGGTCATCCTCTCGCTTCGGTGGAGCCGGCGACGAGGTCCGGCACCTCGTCGGCCGCCGGACCCGTGTTGTGGTACGCGTCGCGGACCTCGGGGTGGGCGAGCGCCTCCCGGGTCGGCCCGGTGACGAGCACCCGGCCGGCCGCCAGCACGGTGACCGACGTGGCGACCTGGGCGACCACCTCGACGTGGTGCTCCACGAGCACCACCGCCACGCTCGCGGGCAGCGCCCCGAGGATGTCGAGCAGCCGGCCGATGTCGCCGTCGGTCAGTCCGGCCGCCGGCTCGTCCAGGAGCAGCAGGCGCGGATCGCCCGCCAGGGCCGCGGCGAGGTCGAGCATGCGGCGCTGCCCGTGGGAGAGCGTGGAGGCCGGCCGGTGCGCGAGGTCCGCGAGCCCGACGGTCTCCAGGTGGTGCCCGGCCGACTCGGTGTGGAGCCGGTAGCGGGACGGACTGCGCCAGGCCCCCCTGCGCTTGGGGTGGTGCGCCCAGCCGGCCAGCACGATGTTGTCCAGCACCGTCAGTTCGGCGATGACGGACGGCTGCTGGAAGCTGCGGGCGATGCCCAGCCGGCTGCGCTTCGCGGTGGACGCGCGGGTGACGTCCGTACCGTTCAGGGCGATCGTGCCGTGATCGGGCCGGTCGGTGCCGGCGATGAGGTTGAGCAGGGTCGTCTTGCCGGCGCCGTTGGGGCCGATCACGGCGTGCCGGGCGCCCGCGGGCAGTCGCAGGCCGACCCCGTCGACGGCGGTCAGGCTGCCGTACCTGCGGGTGACGCGGTCGAGGTCCAGCACGGGGACCGGCTGCGCGGCGTTCGGTGCGGGCGTCATGGGGAGACCTTCCCGGCGGGGGAGACGGTGGGCGGGGCCAGGGCCGGAGCGGGACGGCCGACGGCGGTGCGCAGACCGGCCAGCCCGCGCGGCAGCAGGTATACGGCGGCGATGAACAGAGCCCCGAGCAGCAGCGGTCCGTGGCCGGGCCAGGAGCCGGCGACCCAGTCCCGGGTGAACACGATCAGCCCGGCGCCCAGCAGTGCGCCGATGACCGACGTCGTACCGCCGATGACGACCGCCAGCAGGGCGAACGCGGCGATCTCGAAGCCGACGTCGGCGGGCGAGAGGTACTGCTGGACGGTGACCATCAGCGAGCCGCCGACCCCGGCCAGCGCACCGGCGCAGATGTGGGCCACCAGCAGATAGCGCCCCACGGGGTGGCCGGACGCGCGCATCCGCGCCTCGGCTCCGCGGGTGCCGGTCAGCAGCTTGCCGGCCGGGGAGCGCAGCACCAGCAGGGTGAGGGCGACGGCGATCACGGCGACGACGGCCGCGTAGACGTACAGCTCGCGCTCCTCGGTCATGCCCTCGCCGCCCCACAGCGCCTGGGTGGCCGGGAAGCCGACCAGGCCGTCGGCGCCGCCGGTGACGGACTTGAGCTGGTTGATCACCGCGCTTGTCAGCTCGCCGACCGCGAGCGTGATCATCAGCACCGTGGTGCCCCGGGCCCGGATCACCGCCGGCCCGGTCACCGCCGAGAACACCGCGGCGGCGAGCGCCGACAGGACGATCTGGACCGGGCCCACGGTCCACCCGGCGTCGGCCAGGTTGGCGGTGGCGTACGCGCCGACGGCGAACGGGGCGGTCTGGCCGAGCGTGGGCAGACCGGCGTACCCGGTCAGCACGGTGACACTGACCGCGAGCAGACCGAGCGCCAGGGCGGAGCCGGCCAGCGAGACGCTGTACGAGTCCAGCATCCCCGGCAGCGCGAACAGGACGGCGAGCAGCACCAGCAGCGGGGCGGCCTGCCGCCACCCGGCTCCGCGCAGCCACGCGCCGAGCCGCCCGGCGGCCGCCGGATCGGCCTGCGGGCCCGGTGCGGGCGCCGTCGCGCGCGGCCGGCTCTCCCACCGGGCGGCGAGGAGCCGCCGCAGCCGGGAGACCGGGTCGGAGGAGGGGCCCCGCTCCTCGTGCGCCGCGGGCTCCGCGAAGCGGGAGCGGAACACCAGCACCGCCGCCATCGCCGCGAACAGCAGGTACGGTGCCAGGTCCGGCAGCACCGAGACGCCCAGGGTCTGGACCTCGCCCACGGCGACCGCCGCGGCGAACGTCGCCCACAGCGAGCGCAGCCCGCCGAGGACGACCACCACGAGGGACAGCATCAGCACGTTCTCGGACGTACCGGGTCCGGGACCGATGATCGGCGCCCCGAGGACGCCCGCCGCACCGGCCAGCGCGCCCGCCGCCGCGAGCACACCGGTGTGCACGGCCCGGGGGTTGTGGCCGGTGGCGGCGAGCATCTGGGGATCGTCCGCCGACGCGCGTACCGCCGCACCCACCCGGGTCCGGGTCAGCACCCACGTGCCGAAGGCCGCCAGGACGACGGCCATGGCGATGAAGCAGAGCCGGTAGGCGGGGTAGCGGTGGCCCAGCAGGTGGACCGAGGAGTCGAGCGCGCCGGGGACGCGCACCGGCAGCTCGTCCGCCCCGAAGAACTGGATGAGCAGATCACCGCCGGCCAGGGCGATCCCGAACGTCAGCAGGGCCTGAGCGAGATGCCCACGCCGGGCGAGCGGAACCGTGGCGGCGGAGAGCCCCGCCCCGGCGAGGGCCGCGGCCGCCGTTCCGGCCGCGAGCCCGAGGGCGAGGCCGCCCCAGGTCCCGTCGCTCAGCTCGGCGCCGGTGTAGGCGCCGATCGCGTACAGCATGCCGTGCGAGAGGTTCAGTACGCCGGCCGTGCCGAACGCGAGACTCAGGCCGGCGGCGACCACGAACAGCAGCAGCCCGTAGGCCACGCCGTCCACCGCCGGCACGAGGTGGGCATCGAGAAGCTCCATGTCAGCCGCCGAGCGTCGCCAGGTCCTGGACCATGACGTTGGACAGCTGGTTGCCGTCCGGACGCACCTGGCGCAGGTACCACGTCTGCACCGGGGCGTGCGCCTTCTCGCTGAACTCCCAGGCGCCGCGCGGGCTGTCGATCTGCCCCAGGCCGGCGATGGCCTTGTTGATGGTCTCCGACGTCACGTCACCCTTCTTCGCGGCGTCCGCGATCGCCTTGTCGAGCACGGCGGCGGCGTCGTAGGACGACATCGCGTAGGTGGTCGGCTGGGTGTCGTGCTCGGCGGTCCAGTCGGCGGCGAACTTGCGGTTGGCCGCGTTGTCGAGGTCCGGCGCGTAGTTCAGGACGGAGTAGATGTCCTTGGCGGCCGGGCCCTCGGCCTGGAGCACGCTGCCCTCGGTGACGAAGGCCGTGTACAGCGGCAGGTCGGCGATGTCGGACTGCGCGTACTGCTTGGCGAAGTCGATCGCGGCCTTGCCGGCGTAGAAGCAGTAGACCGCCTTGGCGTCGGTCTTGGCGATCTCCGCGAAGTACGGCATGAAGTTGGTCGTCTTCGGGAACGGCGTCCACTTGGTCTTGCCGTCGGGGTTGGCCAGCTTGCCGCCGACGCGCTTGAACTCGTCGGTGAAGCCGCGCAGTTCGTCGTAACCGCCCTGGTAGTCCGGTCCGATCGCGTAGACCGGGCCGTTCACCTTCTCCTTGACGTACGGGGCGATGGCCTTGCCCGGCTCGTCGGACATGAAGCTCGTCGTCCACACGTACTCGGGGTCCTTGACCTCGGGCCGGGCGTTGGAGCCGAGGAACGGGATCTTGGCCTGGGCGACCAGCGGCAGCACCGCGTTGACCGAGCCACCGCTGACGAGGCCGGTCAGCACGTCGACCTTGTCCTTCTTGACCAGCTTGGTGGCCGCCGGCACCGCGGTCGGCGGGCCGTCGCCCTCGTCGGCCGTGATGAGCTCGACCTTGCGCCCGCCCAGCTTCTGGTCGTGCGTCTTCAGGTACAGCTCGAAGCCGTCCCGCAGCTCGGTGCCGACCGGCTTGTAGGTGCCGGACAGCGAGGCGACCAGGCCGACCTTGATGGTCTCGTCGCCGGAGCCGCTGTCGCTGCTGCAGCCGGTGACGGCGGCCAGACCGAGGGCGAGGGCGGCGGCGCCGGCCGGCCGGACGAATCCGCGGTGGCGCGTGCGGCGGGATATGTCGAAGAACATGAGGGCTCTCATCGGGGAGTGGTTGGACAACGGTGCGACCCGACCGCGGAGTGGTCTCCGCGGACGGGTCGCCGCAGCCGTGGGGGAACGGCCGGGTCAGTACGTGGGGGAGGCGTGCGGGGTACGGATCTGGGGGGACAGCGAGTCACCGACCTGGTTGATCAGCTCGGACATCATGTAGCTGACCTCGCCGATGTCCGCGTCCCTGGTGGTGGTCACCAGGAGGGAGGCGCCGCTGGAGACGGCCATGGAGAACATGTAGCCGCCCTCCATGGCGGTCAGGCTGTGCTCCACCGGGTCCGTGTCGGTCAACTGGGCTGCCGCGGAAAGCAGGTTGACGACACCGGAGGCGATGGCGGCCAGCCGGTCGGCGTCGTCGCGCTCCACGCCGGTGTACGCGAGCGCGAGTCCGTCCACGGACACGGCTATCGCCTGGGTGACTTCCGGGATGCGGCCGGCGAAGTCGCTCAGGATCCAGCTCAGGTCGGTGGGTGAGGTCATTTCTTGGTCCGTTCGGTGTCGTCGTTGGTGGCGGGACGCCCACGGGGGTTCGTGCTCCGGCTGATGCCCTGCGTGTAGGCCGCGAGGACATCGGAGACCTGCCGGGAGTCCCGACGGCGGGGGGTCGGCCGCGGCGCACCGGCGCCGGACCGCTGCTCGGTGCCGCCCCGCTTGCCCACGGGAGGCCACTGCTGGGGCGTGTTGCGCTGCCGGACCGGCAGGCCGGAGGCGCTGACCCCGGCGATGCGCGAGGCGGGCTCGTCGTGCACGGGGTGCGGAGCGGGCGTGCCGCCCTGCTCGCGCGCGTCGGTTCCGCCCGTACGCGCCGGGCCCTCGTGCTCCTCGCGCCCGCCCGCGTCCGCCGCGCCGCCCGGGCGGGCTCCGACGCCCGCTCCGATCGGCCGGCCCGCCCGTCCGCGTACGTCGCGCGGCTTGCGGCCGCCGACCGGACGGGGCTTCTCGTAGCCGACCTCGCCGCCCCGGTCGCCGCCCGGCACCGGGGCGGGTTCCTCGGACACCTCGGCCAGTACGTCCTTGGGAAGGGTGACCTCGGCGATGGTGCCGGGGCCCGAGGAGTCGCGGAGCTCGATGACGATGCCGTGCCGCGCGGCGAGCCGCGCCACCACGTGCAGACCCATGGACCGTACGTCCCCGATACCCGTCTTGGGCTCGCGGAGCGCGGCGTTGAGTACGGCGCGGCGGTCCGCCGAGATGCCCACGCCCTCGTCGACGATCTGGACGACGGCCCGGTCCCACAGCCGCCAGACGGCGACCCCGACCTGGGCGTCGGGCGGCGAGAAGCGCGTGGCGTTGTCGAGCAGTTCCGCCAGGATGTGCGCGACGTCGTGCACGGCGCGGGCGGCGATGCCGATGCCGGCCTCGATGGTGCCGAGGGACACCCGGTCGAAGCGCTCGATCTGCTGGGCCGCCGCCACGATGACGGTGGAGCATCCGATGTCGGCCGAGCGCACCCGGGCGTTGCCGTAACCGCCCAGCACCAGAAGGTTGTTGGTGTTGCGCTCCATGCGGATGGCGAGGTGGTCGAGGGCGAAGAGCGTCTTCATGCGCTCCGGGTCGGCCTCGTCGCGCTGCACGGTGTCCAGTTCGGACACCATGACGCTGGTGAGCTGGGCGCCGCGGCGGGCGACCCGGACCAGGGTCTCGGCGAACTGCTCGTGCACCCGGGCCTGTTCGGCGGCGAGGCGCACGGCCTCGTGGTGGACGGCGTTGAACGCCTCACCGACCTCGCCGATCTCGTCGCCGCCCGTGGTCTCGACCGGGTTGCCGGTGCGTTCCGCGACCTGCTCGGGCGTGGACCCGCTCAGCGCGCCGGGCTGGGACAGCTCGCTCATGACGGCGGGCAGCCGGGTGTGGGCGACCTCGTGCGCGGCGTTGCGCAGGTCGCGCAGCCGGCGGATCATGACCCGGCCGAGGCGGACGGCGACCAGGACGACGCCCACCAGGGTCAGCAGTACCAGGGCGACCTCGCCGCCGGCGGTCCACAGCAGCCTGGTGCGCTCCTCGTCGACCGTCGCGGCGACGGACTCGTCGATCCGCTCCTCCACCTGGTGCAGCAGCGTCTGCCGGTCCTCGGAGGCCTTCCGCCACTCCTCGGGCGTGACGTCGAGGGTCTTGCTGGGGTCGGCGCGGCCGATCCTGTCCTCGAGCTTCCGGGACTGCAGGGCCTTCGGGCCGGAGAGGGTGCGTTCCAGCCAGGTCCGCCACTCGTTGGGACCGAGGCCGAACATCACCCCGGTCGACTCCGTGTAGCCGAGCCGGCTGGCGTCGAAGGTGCGCTGGGACGCGACGGTGAAACCGCCGGCGGCCTGCGCCCTCATGACGGTGACCTGCTCCTGAGCGGTGTGCTCGGTGGCCTCGGACAGGGCGGCGGCCGCGCGGATCCGGTCGGCGATGTCGGCGTCGACACCGTCGGCCTGCGCGATGCCGTCGCGGTAGCCGTTGAGGTCCGCGATCACGATGCGGTAGCCGAAGGCGAGCGCCGAGATGGTGGTGCTGCCGGAGCGCACCTGTGCCCGCAGGGCGGGGAGTTCGTCGATGAAGCGGTCGATGCGGTCCAGGGCCTCCTGGGCACTTCCGGGCACCTCGGAGAGCCGGCCGATGCGGCTGTTGAAGGTGGCGATGCTCTTGTCGGTCGCGTCGGAGCTCTTCTGGAAGGCCGCCGAGTCCCCCTGGTGGGAGACCAGTGCGGTGGCTGCCGCCCGCTCGCGCTGCAACTGATGAGTCAGATCGGCTGCGCCGGCGGCGACGCCGACCATGTCGGCCAGCCGGTTCGCCTGCAGTGCCTGGTTGGTCGCGGGGGCGAGGGCCAGGGCCGAGAAGGCGACCGCGACGGTGAGGGGAGCGGTGACCAGCAGGACGAGGCGACGATTGATTTTCACTGCGCGGCTCCATCGCCGGAACCGGTGCTGAGTATCGGTGACACGCAGATACCTGTTAACGGATTGTGGGGTGTCGGTAGGGACGCTCGTACATCGTGTGCACAGTTACGGATGGGACAGGATGGGCAGGCGGGGCTCAGGTTGCGCGGCTTGATCCTATGCCTAGTGCACAACCCCGGATGCGTACAGCATCGAAAGTTTGCGTTCATTTAGACATGTCGAAGCGATCGGATCCGGTCGGGAGTTGCTGTGGAGCGCCTGCGCATCCCTTTTTTCACACGGCCCGTCAAGCTCCCCGAGCAGCGCGAAGTTGAGGAAAGGGCGAGTCCGATTAGCGAAGGCGACGGTCCGCATCGATGCCCCGGGCGCCCGGAGCCCGCACATCACCACAGGTGGGCGTCCTGGTGGGCCGGGCGCCTTCAAGGGAACCGTCGTGAAAGGTTGGTGGCGATCCGGAACGGTTCGTCACCCTGTACGCACGGGCTCACCCCGGTGCGAACAGGACATCCTGAGAAGGGGCATGGGCGCTGCGGCCCGTCGCCTTGACCTGAACGGGCGTTTCATGCGCCCCGCCGCCCACGCGGACCGCGGGGGCGGCGGGGCAACTCCTCGTTCAGGCGCCCACGTACTGCGCGAGGTGCTCGCCCGTGAGGGTGGAGCGGGCGGCGACGAGGTCGGCGGGCGTGCCCTCGAAGACGACCGTGCCGCCGTCGTGACCGGCGCCGGGGCCCAGGTCGATGATCCAGTCCGCATGCGCCATCACGGCCTGGTGGTGCTCGATGACGACGACCGAGCGGCCGGAGTCCACCAGCCGGTCGAGCAGCCCGAGGAGCTGTTCCACGTCCGCGAGGTGGAGGCCGGTGGTCGGCTCGTCGAGCACGTACACCCCGCCCTTCTCGCCCATGTGCGTGGCGAGCTTCAGCCGCTGCCGCTCGCCGCCGGAGAGCGTGGTGAGCGGCTGGCCGAGGCCGAGGTAGCCGAGCCCGACGTCCACGAGCCGTTCGAGGACGCGGTGCGCGGCCGGGGTACGCGCCTCACCGGAGCCGAAGAACTCCTCCGCCTCGGCGACCGGCATCGCGAGCACCTCGCTGATGTCCCGGCCGCCGAGCCGGTATTCGAGCACCGAGGCCTGGAACCGCTTGCCCTCGCACTCCTCGCAGACCGTGGCGACGCCCGCCATCATCGCGAGGTCGGTGAAGACCACGCCCGCGCCGTTGCAGGTGGGGCACGCCCCTTCGGAGTTGGCGCTGAACAGGGCCGGCTTCACGCCGTTGGCCTTGGCGAACGCCTTGCGGACCGGGTCGAGCAGCCCGGTGTACGTGGCCGGGTTGCTCCGCCGCGAACCGCGGATCGCGCCCTGATCGACCGTCACCACGCCGTCCCGCCCGGCCACCGACCCGTGGATCAGCGAACTCTTCCCGGAACCCGCCACACCCGTGACGACGGTCAGCACCCCGAGCGGGACGTCCACGTCGACCCCGCGCAGGTTGTTCGCCGTCGCGCCCCGCACCTCCAGGACACCGGTGGGCCTGCGGGTGGACTCCTTGAGCGTGGAGCGGTCGTCGAAGTGGCGGCCGGTGACGGTGTCCGAGGCGCGCAGCCCGTCGACGGTGCCCTCGAAGCAGACGGTGCCGCCCGCCGTACCGGCTCCCGGGCCGAGGTCCACGACATGGTCGGCGATCGCGATCGTCTCCGGCTTGTGCTCCACCACCAGGACCGTGTTGCCCTTGTCGCGCAGGCGCAGCAGCAGGTTGTTCATCCGCTGGATGTCGTGCGGGTGCAGCCCGGCGGTGGGCTCGTCGAAGACGTACGTGGTGTCGGTCAGCGAGGAGCCGAGGTGGCGGATCATCTTGACGCGCTGCGCCTCACCCCCGGACAGCGTCCCGGCGGGGCGGTCGAGCGCGAGGTAGCCGAGGCCGATCTCCACGAACGAGTCGAGGGTCTGCCGGAGCGCGGCGAGCAGCGGCGCGACCGACGGTTCGTCCAGGCCGGCGATCCAGGCCGCCAGGTCGCTGGTCTGCATCGCGCAGGCGTCCGCGATGCTGATGCCCGCGATCCTGGACGACCTGGCGCCCTCGCTGAGCCGGGTGCCCTCGCAGGCGGGACAGGTGGTGAAGGTGACCGCGCGCTCCACGAACGCCCGGACGTGCGGCTGGAGCGCATCCTTGTCCTTGGACAGGAAGGACTTCTGGATCTTGGGGATCAGCCCCTCGTACGTGAGGTTGACGCCCTCCACCTTGACCTTGGTCGGCTCCCGGTAGAGGAAGTCCCGCATCTCCTTCTCGGTGAACTTCGCGATCGGCTTGTCCGGGTCGAGCAGTCCGGACTCGGCGTAGACCCGGACGGTCCAGAAGCTGTCGGACTTCCAGCCGGGGATCGTGAACGCGCCTTCGGCGAGGGACTTGGAGTCGTCGTAGAGCTGGGTGAGGTCGATGTCGGAGACGGTGCCCCGGCCCTCGCACTCGGTGCACATGCCGCCGGTCCGGTTGAAGGTCGCCTTCACCGTCTTCTTGTTGCCGCGTTCGACGGTGATCGCACCGCTGGCCTTCACCGAGGCGGTGTTGAAGGAGTACGCGCTGGGCGGGCCGATGTGCGGGGAGCCGAGACGGCTGAAGAGGATGCGCAGCATGGCGTTGGCGTCGGTGGCGGTGCCCACGGTGGAGCGGGTGTCGCCGCCCATCCGCTGCTGGTCGACGATGATCGCGGTGGTCAGCCCTTCGAGGACGTCCACCTCGGGCCGGGCCAGGGCGGGCATGAACCCCTGCACGAAGGCGCTGTACGTCTCGTTGATCAGCCGCTGCGACTCGGCGGCGATGGTGTTGAACACCAGAGAGCTCTTGCCGGACCCCGAGACGCCCGTGAACACCGTCAGCCGGCGCTTCGGGATCTCGATGCTGACGTCCTTCAGATTGTTCACGCGTGCCCCGTGCACACGGATCAGATCGTGGCTGTCGGCGATGTGCGGCTGCGTGACTATGGCCTTGCTCATGCGTCTCCCTGGATAGGCGGGACCGCCGCGCGGCCCCGTCGTCGCCGCCCGGCTCCACCGGCGGCCTCCCCGGTCACGGTCTCACGCCGACGGCGTCCCCGGCAGCGGTGTTTCCCGATTCCTGACCGGCCGGGTCGTCTGCTTGGCGACGCACGACGGCATCCCCGCGGTCGCCTGCGCCGCCTCCTTCCGGTAGACGCTCGGCGGCATCCCGACCAGCTCCGTGAAGCGCGTACTGAACGTGCCGAGCGAGGAGCAGCCGACCGCGAAGCACACCTCGGTCACGCTCATGTCCCCCCGGCGCAGCAGCGTCATCGCGCGCTCGATGCGCCGGGTCATCAGATAGCCGTACGGGGACTCCCCGTACGCCCGCCGGAACTCGCGGCTCAGATGGCCCGCCGACATGTGCGCCCCGCGCGCCAGGGCCTCGACGTTCAGGGGCTGGGCGTACTCGCGGTCGATCCGGTCCCGGACCCGGCGCAGCCGGGCGAGGTCGCGCAGGTGCTGCGCCGCGTCGGGTTTGCTCGTCACGGCCGAAAGCGTACGACTCCGGGGAGCCGCCCGGGAATCCACGGGAGGCTCCGCGGGCGGCCGGGCTCAGGAACGGGTGGCCGTGCCGCACTCCGCGGCGTCCCGGTCCCGCATGCGCTCGTCCATCGACGTGCTCCGCTCGTACGGGTCGACCCGCGTGCCGTCGTCCGAGGGCCCCCGCTCCTTCTCGAACTCGGGGACGAAGTAGCCGGTGGTGTTGTCGCAGCCGCCGTTGGCGGAGTCCACCCGGTAGGACCTCAGCGAGAAGGTCCCCGGCTCGATGATCACCTCGTCCGGGTCGTCCCAGCTCATCACGATCTCCCGGCGGGCGATGGTACGGGCGACCTCGTCGCTGTCCCCCGCCGCCCGCACGAGGGGGTAGACGAAGGTGACGTCGGCGGTCACCTCGACCGCGCCGCGCTCGCCCTCCCGGTACGTGATCTCACCGCGCGTCCTGATCACGTCGCCGGCCAGACGCGCGTACGACGGGTCGAAGCGGCTGAAGAGCAGCAGCGGGTCGTTCTTCCGGGTCGGGGTGTCGAAGGCGCTCGCCAGGTACCGCTTGACGTCGGCCTGTTCCGGATTGAGGGCCGCGATCGCCTTCACCGGCCGTTCCCCGCGCAGCACTGCCGGGTCCAGGCTGGAGTCGACGAGGAAGGCCAGGCTGCTGTCGAGCGCCTCGGCCACCTGCTTCTCGCTCATCCAGCCGGTCGCCCGCGCCGAGGGCATCGTGATCCCGGCCGTGCCGGCGGCCCAGTGCTCCGCCGGCGACCCCTTGAACGGGTCGTCCGGCGTCGGCTGCCCGGACGCCGCGGACCCGCCCCCGCCGTCGAAGCCGAGCCGGCCGGCCAGCCGGCCCGGGCCCAGCGTCACGACGAACAGCACGACGACGGCCAGCAGGCCCACCACGTACCAGACTCCGCCGCGTCGCCGGGGCGGCTGACGGGTGCGCCGGCCCAGGGGCGGACCGGGCTCCTCACGCAGCCGCTGGGCCACCATCCGGGCCCGGGCGGACGGCTCCTCGGGGGCGCCGGAGGTCCCGGCCTCGGCCTCCCGCAGGAAGCGCTCCCACTCCTCGTCCGGTATGGCCGACCCGCCCTTGTCCATGCCGCGCTCCCGTCCCTCCCCGGCCCGCCGGCCGACCCGTTTTCCGTGCATCATCACACAGCCCGGTGACACCCGACGCGGACGGCTGCCGCGCCAAGTGCCCACCGGGCTGGGGTGGATGGGCCGGCGCGTTACGGCTTGCGGCCGACCGCCACATACCCCGGGGTGACGACGTCGCCGGTGCCGGGGACCGGCTCCCCGAGCTCGGGGTGCCAGGCCTCGGCGGCGACGATGCCGGGCTCCACGATCTCCAGGCCGTCGAAGAACGCGGCGAACTGGGCGCGGCTGCGCGGCGCGAGCGTCAGGGTGTTGGCCTTGTACATCTCGTCCACCTGGCGCGCCTCCTCCGGGTGGAAGTCGGCGGTGATCTGCGAGATCACCATGTAGCTGCCGGGGGCGAGGACGTCGGTCAGCCGGCTCACCAGCTCGTAGGCGCCGTCCTCGTCGCTCACGAAGTGGAGCAGCGCGATCATCGACAGGGCCACCGGGGCGCTGAAGTCCAGTGTCTTGCCCGCGTGTTCGAGGATCGTCTCGACGTTCCTCGCGTCGGCCTGCACGTAGTCGATGACGCCCTCGGGCGTGCCCTTGAGCAGCGCCTCGGCATGGGCCAGCACGATGGGGTCGTTGTCGCAGTAGACGACCCGGGTGGTGGGCTCGGCCTCCTGGGCCACCTGGTGCAGGTTGGGCTCGGTGGGTATCCCGGTGCCGATGTCGAGGAACTGGCGGACGCCCTGGGCGGACAGCCAGCGGGTGGCGCGGTGCATGAAGGCGCGGTTGATCTTCGCCATCACCGGCACGTTCGGTTCGACGGCCAGCATCTGGCGGCCCATGGCCTCGTCGACCGGGTAGTTGTCCTTGCCGCCCAGGAACCAGTCGTACATCCGCGCGGGATGTGGCCTGCTGGTGTCGATGAGCGGGGCGGTGAGGTCGTTCTCCGGGCGGGACATGGTCAACTCCAGGGTGCGGGAGGCTGCGGATGATCAGCTTGCGCCCACCATAGGCAACTTGACTGCCGAAGAGGGCGAGTTCGACCACCGATGATAGTTACCAACGCGTAACTTACTGGCGGGTTACCGCTGGTAAGTCCCGCTGCTAGCTTGCGCTCACCCGCCATTCGAAGCAGAGCGAGGAGTGAGCTGTGAGCCGCAAGGACAGCCGTTCGCGTTCCACCTTCTCCACATCCCCCACCCGCCGCCCACGCGCCGGATCCCTTCGCGCCGCGGCCGTCGCCGTCACCGCGGCGGCCTGCGTGGCCGCCCACGCCGCGCCCGCGTCCGCCGCGGACGGCACCGAACCCGTCGTCTCCCGGGGCGTGACCATCCCCGCCTTCTACACCCCGCCCGCCCAACTGCCCGCCGCCGACGGGGCGCTGGTCCGGCACGAGCCCCTGCCGCTCGCCCTGGCCCTGCCGGGCCTGGACGGCCGCCCGATGCCGGGCACGGCGACCCGCCTCATGTACCGGACGACCGACTCCAACGGACAGCCGGCCGCGGTGACCGGCGCCTACATCGAACCGTCGGCCTCCTGGCGGGGCGGCGGCGCCCGCCCGCTGGTCGCGGTGGCCTCCGGCACCATGGGCCAGGGCGACCAGTGCGCCCCCTCGCTGGCCCTCCAGCACCCGCTGACCCTCACCGACGAGACCGTGTCGATCGGCTACGAGACCCTCTCCGTCTACCGGCTGCTGTCCGCCGGTGTCGCCGTCGTCGTCACCGACTACGTCGGCCTCGGCACCACCGACCGGCTCCACACCTACGTCAACCGGATCGACGAGGGCCACGCGCTGCTCGACGCGGTCCGCGCCGCGCACCAACTGCCCGCCACCTCGCTCACGCCCGAGTCCCGCACCGGCCTGTACGGCTACAGCCAGGGCGGCGGGGCCAGTGCCTCCGCCGCCGAGCTCCAGCCCTCGTACGCCCCCGAGATCCAGCTGGCCGGCACCTACGCCGGGGCGCCGCCCGCCGACCTGACCGCGACCATGAAGGGCATCGACGGCAGCGCCCTGGCCGGCGCCCTGGCCTGGTCCATCAACGGCTTCGCCCAGGCCGACGCGGACCTGCGGGACGTCGTGGAGGCCAACATCAACGACGCCGGACGGGCCGCGCTGAAGGACGCCTCGACCATGTGCGTCGGCGACGCGATCCTCGGCCACGGCTTCGCGAAGAGCACCAAGTGGACCACCACCGGCAAGTCGCTCGGTGAGATCCTCGCCGCCGAGCCCAAGGCGCAGGCCGCGCTCGACAGGCAGCGCATCGGCAACCTCAAGCCGTCCGGACCGGTGCGCGTGGCGACCGGCACCCAGGACGACATCGTGCCGCACGCCCAGGCGCGTCAGCTCGCCGTCGACTGGTGCCGCAAGGGCGCCGACGTCACCTACGACGCCGTCGTCCTCCCCGACCTCGGCGACAAGATCCTCACCAACCACATGGTCCCGCTCATCACCGACCAGGGCGACGCCATCTCCTGGATGACCGACCGCCTCGCCGGCAAGCGGGCCACCTCCAACTGCTGGTCGATGCCGATCCAGCCCTGACCCGGCCGTTCCGCGCCCGCCCGGGCCCCACCGGAGCGGGCGCGGGCCGCACACACCCCGGCCCCGCCGCCCCCGCCCACGCCTCGGGCGGCGTTGTCGGTAAACCGCTCTCGCGGAGGCCACGGCGAGGCGCGATCATGGTCGGCGACCCGACCGGCGACCGTGAGGAACCGCTCCATGCCCCTGCCCGTACCCGCCGACCCGACCGTGCTCCATCCGATGCCCGGCCAGCCGAGGGTGGTGCAGCTCAAGCCACTGGTGACCTCGCCGCTGATCGAGGTGGGGGAGTACTCGTACTACGACGACCCGGACGACGCCACCGCGTTCGAGACGCGCAACGTGCTCCACCACTACGGCCCGGAGAAGCTGGTCATCGGCAAGTTCTGCGCGCTCGGCACGGGCGTGCGCTTCCTGATGAACGGCGCCAACCACCGCATGGACGGCCCCTCGACCTTCCCCTTCCCGACCCTGGGCGGCTCCTGGGCCGACCACTTCGACCTCCTCGCGGGCCTGCCGAACCGCGGGGACACCGTCGTCGGCAACGACGTCTGGTTCGGCCACGGGACGACCGTGCTGCCCGGCGTACGGATCGGCCACGGCGCGATCATCGGCAGCGGCTCCGTGGTCACCAAGGACGTGCCGGACTACGGCATCGTCGGCGGCAACCCGGCCCGGCTCCTGCGTACCCGCTACGCGGACCAGGACGTCGCCCGCCTCCTGGCCCTGGCCTGGTGGGACTGGCCGGCCGCACACATCACCGCCCACATCCGGACCCTCATGGCCGGGACGGTCGACGACCTCGAAGCCGCCGCCCCCGGCGCCTGACCGCCTGCGCACGGTCCGCCGCCACGGAAACCCGCATGCGCGCGGACCGGGCGGCGGTTAGGGTCGCGGTATGAACATCGTCCAGCTCTACGGCTGACGCGGACGGGGGCACGCCCCCGGTCCCGTCCGGCACACCGCACGCGCGCCCACCGCCCGGCCTTCCTTCGCCCGGGGTGGCGACGCGCCGGTCCGCCGTACCCACTTCCGCCGCAGAACTGAAACGAGTGATTCCCCATGTCACGTCGCCGTGCCCATATCGCCATGGTCGGCATCCCCGCCGTGAGCCACGTCCTGCCGAGCATCGAGGTCATCCGCGAACTGGTGGCCCGCGGCCATCGCGTCACCTACGCCAACGACCCCGTGATGGCCGAGCGCATCGAGGCCACCGGCGCCACCTTCGTCCCGTACACCTCCGTGCTCCCGGTCGGCGACAACAACTGGCCGGACGACCCGATCGCCGCCATGGGCCTCTTCCTGGACGACGCCATGCAGGCCCTGCCGCAGCTGCGCGCCGTCTACGACGAGGACCCGGCGGACCTGTACCTGTACGACATCGGCGCGTACCCGGCGCGTGTGCTGGCCGAGTCGCAGAACCGCCGCCTGATGCAGCTCTCCCCGACCTTCGTCGGCTGGCGGAGCTACGCGCGGGACGTGGCGGCCCAGCTGTGGGCGTTGCCGGGGGCCGACGCGTACCGGGCGAAGTTCACCGCGTGGCTGGCCGGGTGCGGCGCGACCACGCCGGACATGGACGCGTTCGTCGGGCGCCCCGACCACACCCTGGCGCTGATTCCCCGGGCGATGCAGCCGCACGCGGACGACGTGGACATGGACACCGTCACGTTCGTCGGGCCCTGCTTCGCCGGGCGCGGCGACGAGCAGCCCTGGACCCGGCCCGCCGGGGCGGAGAAGGTGCTGCTGATCTCGCTGGGATCGGCGTACACCAACCGCCCGGAGTTCTACCGCAATTGCCTGGCGGCCTACGGTGACCTGCCCGGCTGGCACGTCGTGCTCCAGATCGGCAAGCAGACGGACCTCGCGGAGCTGGGCACCGTACCCGGGAACGTCGAGGTGCACCGGTGGGTGCCGCAGCTGGCCATCCTGCAGCAGGCGGACGCCTTCATCACCCACGCCGGCATGGGCGGCAGCTCCGAGGGGCTGTACAGCGGGGTGCCGATGATCGCCGTTCCTCAGGGCGTCGACCAGTTCATGAACGCGGACAAGCTCGTCGAACTGGGGGTCGCCCGCCGCGTCGACACCGACGACGCCACCCCCGAGGTCCTGCGGGACGCGCTCACCGCCCTCGTCACCGACCCCGGGGTGGCCCGGCGTTCGGCGCGGCTGCGCGACGACGCCCGGGCCGAGGGCGGCACCCCGCGGGCGGCCGACCTGGTGGAGGAACTCCTCGGCTGAAACGAGGCCCGGCCGGGGCGGTGAGCGGGTTCTCCGCGCTCACCGCCCCCGCCGGGCAACGTGGTTGACGAGGTGTCAGCCCTTGCGGGTGTTGATCTCCTCGGTGAGCTGGGGGACGACGTCGAAGAGGTCGCCGACGACGCCGTAGTCGACGAGGTCGAAGATCGGGG